>CAYNMH010000013.1:27259-48615 GCA_964398145.1 uncultured Flavimarina sp.
CAACATAAAACGCTTCACCAAATGATACAATCTGGCGGTAAATCCTTCTTCGGTGTCTGTATGAGAAATATAATTTTCAGTTTTATAATAATCGTCAAGATTCTGAGGAAACGGAGTCGTAGTATATTTATCCAAATTTGCATCGTAAATCAAATCAAATTCCTCTTGAGAATAGGAGTGATCTTTAATTTTCAATTGCTTTTGCTTCAAAATTTGGAATTTGTAAAAGGAGTTTTATTCAAATTGTTTCACGTGGAACCAAAAATTATCGGCCCATATAAACTAACATCACCGAAATATCACTTGGTGAAACACCACTAACCCGTGACGCCTGGGAAATAGTGGTAGGACGAATCTTGGAAAGTTTCTCTCGCGCTTCAAATGAGAGTGACTTTAATTTAGTGTAATCAAAATTATCTGGAATTTTAATATTTTCCAATCGCTGAAGCTTGTCTGCATTAGCCTTCTCCTTTGCGATATAGCCATCGTATTTTATTCTGATTTCCGCTTGTTCCAGAACTTCAGTATCCAGATTATGGGAATTTACATACGATTTTACATCCTTAAACTGAAGCATATCTTCCAGAGCTACTTGAGGGCGGCTAAATATTTTAACCATTTTATCTGATTGCTTCATAGGAGAAGTGCCCTTTTCCTCTAAGATGGGATTAGCTTCATCTGGCTGAATGCTTGTAGTATTGAAAAAATCTACTAGATTCTGAGCTGCTGCCTCTTTCTTTTCTAAAGCTTCCATACGGTCCTTTTTAGCCAAACCGATTTCAAAAGAGCGAGGCGTTAATCTGCTATCCGCATTATCCTGCCTTAGAAGCGTACGGTATTCAGCACGAGAAGTAAACATACGATAAGGCTCTTTCGTTCCCTTAGTAATTAAATCATCTACTAAAACCCCAATGTAAGCCTCATCTCTTTTAAGAATAAACGGATCTTTCTCCTGAACCTGCAAACTGGCATTAATACCTGCAACTAAACCTTGAGAAGCTGCTTCCTCATAACCGGTAGTTCCGTTAATTTGACCGGCAAAATAAAGACCCTTTACCAATTTGGTCTCTAAACTATGTTTTAACTGTGTAGGTGGAAAATAATCGTATTCAATTGCGTATCCGGGTCTGAAAAACTTAACGTTTTCAAATCCGGCAACCTGACGTAATGCTTTAAATTGAACATCCTCTGGCAATGACGTTGAGAATCCGTTTACATAATATTCAATAGTATCCCAACCTTCTGGCTCTACAAAAAGCTGGTGTCGATCTTTATCGGCAAAGCGATTAATCTTATCCTCGATAGAAGGGCAATAACGCGGGCCGGTGCTTTTAATGCGGCCATTAAACATTGGAGAGCGATCAAAACCTTCCCTAAGCAAATCATGAACCTCAGGACTCGTATAACTCATTTGACAAGACCGCTGTTTATTCAGTGGTTTTGTTTTATCTGAATAACTAAATTTCTGCGGATCTTCATCCCCGGGTTGTTCAATCATTTTTGAAAAATCCAAACTTCTCCCGTCTACTCGCGGTGGTGTACCCGTTTTCATTCTTCCTGAATCAAAACCCAAATCGACAAGTTGCTCGGTGATTCCGGTTGCTGCTCGCTCACCTGCTCTACCTCCTCCAAATTGCTTTTCGCCAATATGAATAAGTCCGTTTAAGAAAGTCCCATTAGTGAGTATGACCGATTTCGATTTAATCTCAATTCCCAAAGAAGTACGTACCCCTACCACGCGCTCACCTTCAATAAGTAAACCATTCACCATCTCCTGATAAAAATCAAGATTAGGAGTTTGCTCGAGCATCAACCGCCACTCTTCTGCGAAGCGCATACGATCACTTTGCACTCTGGGACTCCACATTGCAGGACCCTTACTTTTGTTCAGCATCTTAAACTGAATAGCAGTACGGTCTGATACTATACCGCTGTAGCCACCCATAGCATCAATTTCCCGAACAATCTGGCCTTTGGCGATTCCGCCCATTGCAGGATTACATGACATTTGTGCAATAGTCTGCAAGTTCATCGTAACAAGCAAAGTGCTACTTCCCATATTGGCAGCAGCAGCGGCAGCTTCACAACCTGCGTGCCCTCCTCCTACTACAATTACATCGTATGTCTGATCAAAAAAACTCATTGTTCCACGTGAAACATTTAATTATTATTCTGAAAAATGGGCGCAAAGATACTTAAATAAAATCAACTCAATACGTTGAAGCATCCCACAGAATTAAACTCTCTTCTTCTTTAGCTCGCATCGCCTCGATATCTTCCTTAGTTTTGTCTGCATAGCCACACATATGCAATAGCCCATGTGCCATTACCCGTCGCAATTCGACTTCAAAACTTACACCGAAATCTATTGCATTATCTTCCACACGCTCTGTACTAATATACATTTCGCCATTAAGAAGAGTCCCTTCGGTATAATCAAAAGTGACTATATCCGTATAGGTGTCGTGATCCAAATACTGCTTATTAATCTCCAGCAGAAAATCATCTGAGCAAAATACATATCCCAAATCCCCGATCTCGTAACCTTCATTTTCCGCAATGTCCATTAACCAGGCAGCTAATGATTTCTCTCTATCCAGAACGAAATCATTCTGGCTATTAAACTCAATCATTCTCTTTATTAAAATAATTTATCACTTTTTTCTTATACTCCAGCTCCAAGGGAAGCTCGTCCCTATTCAAGATTTCATCTGTATTAAAATAACTGCGCACTTCAGGAATATTTGTCTGAACCTCATTGGTGTAATTTCTAATATTTGTCTCCGACTCGCGTTCAGTCTTTCGGTCCTTTTCCTGCTCTGCAGTTTCTAATTTTAAAAACTGTTGAATCAAATCCTCCATCTGACGCTTTGCCCTATTCCCACCAGAAGCTAAAAGTGCTTCTTCAATCTCATCCATTTTATTTAGTAAATCCCTTGCCTGAACATCAACATCACCTTGCTTTATCAAATTCTGTAACCTGTTACGTATCTCCTCCTGCTGTTTATAAATCTCATACTGTCTGGCAAGTTCCTGTTCCGTGCCGGAACCTTCCTCATCCCCCCCTTGCTGTTCACTACCCGAATTTCCTTTAGCGTCACCAGACTCGCCTTGCTCACCCTCTTGGCCTTTGCTCTGAGATTCTCCAGTTTCTTTACCTTCTCCCAGTTTCTTAGCAAGTTGCTTCTGTGACATAATTATATCTGATAACTGCTGGCCACTACCTCCACCGGGTTTTGGCATAGGAACGGGTCTTCCGGATGAACCAGATCCCATAGACATGGATAATTCGGCTTGCATATTATCTAAAATATCGGATAGCATGTCAGCAAGCGTATTAGCCCCTTTGAAAACATATTGTTGACTAGAAATACCCTTTTCAATATCATTATCAGCTAATCGCTCCAGTGCCTGATTTAAGCCATAATTGATCTCTGTAAGCTCTGCATTAATATCTTCTTCAAGAAATGGATTTCTAAGTGCCAAAACAAAAAGACTGTCATCAATATGCTCAAAGTTTTCGCGTAAAGTATTCTGCTTTAACAGATATTTTGAGAACATAGGGTTTGCGTCGTTCAGATCTGAAAAATCCTCTTTTAAAGCCTCCTGATCAAAAGAAAAAACAATCAAATTATCCAGTATTTGACGTAGCATTTCAATGTCCTCCTCCAATTGCTGCGCACCACCACCACCGCCCGAAGCCATATTCTGCTTCATTTGCTGACCTAACTTCTGCATTTTTTCACCAGCCTTTTTCTGAGCATCCTTTCCTGCCTGAGAAGGTTTCTGATTTTGCTTAGTATCTTCAGCCGAAGATGGCGATTGTTCATTTTCCAATTCCTGTTCTGCTTCTTTTTGATCTTTATCTATATCATCAATCTTGGAAGTCTCGGGCATGTCAATAGGCTTTTGAAGATTCTTATTCTCGTTCTGAAGCTCTTTAAAATCCTTTGAAACCTCGTCAAACTTTTTGCTCAGTTCTTTCTGAGTGTTTAAATCAGACGGTTTATTTGGTGCAGCTTCCTTACTTTGTTCTTTTCCAAGATTTTCCAATTCTCTGCCCAGGCGCTCTCCTTTAGTCTGAACAAAAAACCGCTTGGTGAGTTCCAAAAGCTGTTGCATACTCCGCGCCGATGTTTTACTGTTTTTACTTAATTCATCTAAACGTTTTTCCAACTCTTCATCATCCATAAGTTCCTGCAACTTCGCCATCTCTTCCATCAATTTCTCCTGCTCCTGCAGTTGTTCTTCATTCTTTTCCAATCTCTTCTTTAAAAGGTCATTCGCAGGTGATGGCGAATCGCTTAATTTCTCCATACGCTCTAAACTTTTCTTTAGCGTTTCGGAATAATTCTTCATCAGTTCCTCCTGTGCTCGTTGTCGTTCAAAAAATGATTCTAACTTTTTACGATCATTGAAATCCAGGTTATTCTTTTGCCTTTTCAAATTTTGCAATTCCTCGACTTCCTGCTGGCGCCTTTGCATTTGACTTACTGATTTATCCAGATCTTTAAGTGTTTTTTCCTGAATTTCCAACTGTTTATCTAATGCCTTATCTATGCTTAACGCATTATAGGAATCTGTTGCAGAGCGCGTTACTTTATAACCATTCAAAGCATCATTATCCTCAACTTCAAAGTAATAATTATAGGTTTTACCCTTTTGAAGGGTAAGATTTCCCGGAAAAGACGCATAAAATTGATCAACTGTAGATTTGGTTATAGGTAAATCTATAGATTGTCGTGTATCTTCTTGATTTTCAATATAATATACCAACTTCAAACTTCTAAGTCCGTGATCATCGCTTACTTTACCTTTAAAATATACCTGTTCTGCGCCAGTAGTATCGGTACGCTTCTCCAAATCTAATTCCGGATAAGCATCGGGAATAACCTCTAACTGATAATTCAATTCTTCAAAACGTGACAGATGCGTATTACTTGTTGCAATAGCATATCTAAGGGATTTAGAAACCTGCTTTTCATACTGGAAAAGATTACCCTTTTTATCAAAAGCAATCACTGTATCAGAAACCCATTCCAGAAGGTTCGCGTGATCTGCTCTTAATTTCCAGGTAATACGTGTTCCCTCCGGAACAGTAAATGATCCAGTATTTGAGAGAACTTCATTGGTTTTGCCCAGATATACAGGAAAATCAAGGTATGCTTCAAACGAGGTTAAAACAGGAGTTTCAATAACCGGTATGTCGTATGTCTTTGAACGAATACCATTACCTGTGAATGTGAAATTCAAGTCTTCTTTAGCCTGGTCAATCGTATACGAGAATACGCCTCCTCCCCTATTCTTCATAAAATATTCCTGGCCGTTCAATTCAATACGTACTTCTTCGGGTAATTGATCCCCATTCACTTTAGTTTCTATTTGAAATGTACGACCCTGCACAGCGCGTAAACCCCGGCCTAAATACTCAAATCCAAAGGGCGCCGGCGGCAGGTATTCATTCTGATAATCGAAAACCCTTCCGGCAGATTCTCTAAAAAAAGAAGTTCCCTTACTCAAACTAACTGCTGCAAAAACAAGAACAGGTATCACAGCGTATTTGATGTATTTAGCATTCGACTTGTAATCTATAGCCAAGGAAAAAGGCACAGGCTCGAGTTCTTTCGTCTTTTGCTCAATGCTGGCCTTAAGCAGGTCTGATTCTGATCCGGATGCTTTAAGTTGCAGCGTGTTAATCAATTTATCCCGTACCTCAGGAAAGTGATTTCCTATCAGAGCAGAAGCTTTGGTATAATCAATTCCTTTAGAAAGCCTAAAGAGACGAAATAAGGGAATGAGTATAAAGCGTATGAGTAAAACAAATTCTAATCCCACAAAGGACCAGAATAGTAGTCCTCTGCCCAGCATACCCAACCAAAGAAAATATTCAATACTAAGCACCAGTAAAATATAAGTGAGACCTATAGCTAGAAAAAACAAAATTCCTTTAAGGAGTTCGTTTTTGTAATACTTACTGATAAATGCTTCTAATTTTGCTTCTAAAGCCTTCAAAATAATATGGTTTAAATGCCGCTTGCTAATAATAACTAAAACTACACTTTTCTAGTATAGCCTTTCCTCTTAAAATACACAACTTAAACCAGATGCACCGCTCTTTAACACAAATCCCTATTAGACCTCACAAAAAGCAAATATCCTGCTGTGTCATAGTGTAAGAGATTGAGTAACTTTGTCAATTAAAATCTGACTATGCATCCAAACGTAAGAGTGCGCTTTGCACCGAGTCCCACAGGTCCCTTACACATTGGCGGTGTACGCACCGCGCTATACAATTACCTGTTTGCGAAAAAACATCAGGGCAGCTTTATATTAAGGGTCGAAGATACCGATCAAAACCGATACGTAGAAGGTGCAGAAAATTATATTGTTGAAGCATTAAACTGGTGCGGAATTCCCTTTGATGAAGGTCCGGGAAAAGAAAAAGGCTATGGTCCTTACCGGCAAAGCGAGCGTAAGGATAAATATTTCGCTTTTGCGGAAAAACTTATTGCCTCGGGAGATGCCTATTATGCTTTTGATACTGCTGAAGCCCTTGACACACACCGAAAAGAACACGAAGAACAGGGAAAAACCTTTATTTATAATTGGCACAACCGCAATAAACTAGACAATTCACTTAATCTTACTGCCGAAGAAACACAAAAACGTATTGATGCGGGAGAAGATTATGTAATCCGCTTCAAATCTCCGGAAAATGAAATACTGGAGCTAGAAGATCTTATTCGCGGCAGCGTAGAAGTTGATACCAGCCTGCTCGATGATAAAGTGCTATTCAAAGCTGATGGGATGCCCACCTATCACCTGGCCAATATCGTAGATGATCATTTAATGGAAATCACACACGTCATACGCGGTGAAGAATGGTTGCCGTCTCTTGCGCTACACGTGATGCTTTACCGGGCTTTTGGATGGCAGTCGCCGCAATTTGCGCATTTACCACTTATCATGAAGCCGGTAGGTAAAGGCAAATTAAGCAAACGGGATGGCGATAAAATGGGGTTTCCGGTGTTCCCATTGGAATGGAAAGATCCTAAAACAGGAGAGATTTCGGCAGGATATCGCGAGGATGGCTATTTGCCAGAAGCGGTAGTTAATATGCTGGCTTTTCTAGGATGGAATCCAGGTACCGAAAAAGAAATTTACACTCTGGAAGAGCTGGTTGCCGATTTTGAGCTGGAGCGTGTACATAAATCCGGAGCTAAATTTGACCCGGAAAAAACCAAATGGTTTCAACAGCAGCATTTGCACCTCACCGCAGATGAAGCCCTCGTTGAACCTTTTCAACAAATTCTCAAAGAAAAACATCTGGATTGCGATGATGCTTATGTACAGTATGTAATTTCTCTGGTAAAAGAACGAGCCGTGTTTCTTGAAGATTTATGGGAGCAGGGGTCTTTCTTTTTTGAACGTCCCAAAGAATATGATGAGAAAGCCGCTAAAAAAGCCTGGAAAGAGGATACCGGAGTTCTTATGACCACTCTTTCGGGGATTGTAAACGAAACAGAACCTTATACAGCTGAAAAACTTTCAGAACAGGTAAAAGGATGGATTACCTCTGAAAATCTTGGCTTTGGGAAAGTTATGCAACCTTTGAGACTGAGTCTGGTAGGTTCAATGTCTGGTCCTGATGTTTTTGAAATTGCTGCTACCATAGGCAAAGCCAAAACTCTGGAACGCATTCGCTTTGCGATTGAAAATCTATAAATACACCACAATACCTGCAGTAAGCATTCCCAAATTTCCTTTGAAGTTGGTTGCTGCAGGATCTTTAGTCTCCAGGTTTTCTTTATTTAATTTATTCAGGATATTGTTAACGTTGTATTGATATCCACAGGTTAAACGAATGCTGTCAAAACCGCCGGTGACTGTAGCGGTCAATAATCCATTTACGCGGGAAATTTCCTGAAGATCTGCGGCCACTAGCGAAGTATATCCTTCTACAATTAGATTTTCCTGATTCTGATTTTCAAGTTTCAAACCTCCATTCACCTGAAGGATGGGGCCAAATTCTACACTTAGATTTTCCCCTGCAATAAGATAACTGGCTAAAAATTTTAGTTGTGCACCACTCAAAGTGTAAGCTACCTCTTGTCCCCCGGCAATTACATTTAATTCTGTTTGAATAAAATCAATACCGTAGATCAAATCAAAATTGTTGTAAAATGCACCACGGGTCGAAAAACCTGCTAAAAATCCCGCTCCGGTAGTTGTGTTTAGATAATCTGCATTCAGCATAGATTGTATATATGAACCGTGTAAACCTATCCTGTTGTAATTTGTTTGCGCATAGCAACTATAAATGGTTAAGTTCAGAACGAAAAAAAATAGTATTCTCAAAGTGTTACGAATTTATCAGGCTTGAGACAAATCTATTGTATTTTTGATAAGTACGCCCCTCTAATTTTTATTAATCAAAAAAGTATTCCTATGTCTTACTTTATTCCGGCTCTACTGTTTATAGGCCTTCTTGTAATTATTTCCAGCTTTTTTATGGTAAAGCAGCAAACTGCTGCAATTATTGAGCGTTTTGGAAAATTTACCAGCATCCGCAATTCAGGCCTTCAGTTTAAAATTCCGCTAATAGATAAAATCGCAGGGCGCGTCAATCTGCGTATTCAGCAACTTGATGTCATTGTCGAGACCAAAACAAAAGATGATGTTTTTGTACGCTTAAAAATTTCCGTACAGTTTCAGGTGGTAAGATCCAATGTTTATGATGCATTTTATAAGCTCGAAGATCCACAAAATCAGATAACCTCCTATGTTTTTGACGTGGTACGGTCTGAAGTTCCCAAAATGAAACTGGATGATGTTTTTGAACGAAAAGATGACATTGCAATCGCAGTAAAGAGTGAGTTAAACCAGGCTATGACCGATTATGGTTATGACATCATCAAAACTCTGGTAACTGATATTGACCCCGACCAACAGGTAAAAATTGCTATGAACCGCATAAATGCCTCTGAACGTGAAAAAGTTGCTGCAGAGTATGAAGCAGAAGCAGAGCGTATTAAAATCGTCGCTAAAGCGCGTGCAGAGGCCGAAAGCAAGCGTTTACAGGGTCAGGGTATAGCCGACCAGCGTAGAGAGATTGCAAGAGGTCTGGAGGAGTCTGTAGAGGTTTTAAATAATGTGGGGATCAATTCGCAGGAAGCATCTGCACTCATCGTGGTAACTCAACATTACGATACATTGCAATCCATAGGTGAAGAGACCAACAGCAATCTTATCTTGTTGCCCAATTCGCCTCAGGCCGGTAGCGATATGTTGAATAATATGATAGCAAGTTTTGTTGCTTCAAACCAAATAGGAGAAGAAATGAAAAAGCGCAATGCCGAATTGGGAATTGCACCAAAGCCCAAAAAACCGAAAAAGCGCGATTCAGGATACGATGAGTCCTCCGGGAATTCTGAGAATTACTGATAAGTCTTCATTAAAAAAGCCGGGATAATCCCGGCTTTTTTAATTTTTATTTTCGTCTATATTCTTGACTTTGACCTTTTTGATTCCCAATATTTTATTTACCGCCTTAAGAACCACGGCCTTTTGAACAATAGCGCCTAAAGAACTTGCGATAAAACTGACAGGAGAAAAAGACTCTTTAACATCATTTATACTCAACTTCAATTGTTCTTTATCTATTTGTTGCTGGAGTTTCAGGATTTTAAGGTCGTGTTCAATCTCATCGAATGATTTATATACTTTCATAATTATTCCTGTAATTTTTTAAACTCATCATCCAACACATCGTCCTGTGAAGACTCATTGAAAAAAACTTTAGAGTATTTTTTCAAAACGATTTCTGTAATGAACGACTTTCCTAAAAGCTTATAGATTATATAAATAACCAAATAAATTCCTGCAACAATAAAATACCCAGAACTTAAACTGTCTAAAGATTCACCTATAGTAATAGCCGTACCGACAGATATAAATAAAATAAAAATTAAAAAGATGCTGCCGCTTACCATTAGATTTACTAAGGATACGGCACCATCCATCATTTTCTTGAAGCTATCTAATTTGTAGTATTCCAGACTACTGTCCAGATATTTCCGGGCATCTTCAGATACTTTATTTATATGTTCAGAAAAATTGAATATCGACATAAGTGCTTATGCTTTAGCAGTTGGCACATCGGTATCTTTCACTTCCTTAATTACTTCTTTAGAAGCGCTTGCATTTTTCTTTCTAAGCTCTTCTAGTTTTTTCTCCATACTTACCAAGATATCATCTGCTTTAGAACTGGCCGTTTTAAGGGTATCTTCCAGTTTAGTATCGAATGATTTTTTGGCTTGTTTAGCTGAAGCAGAAAGATGCTCTGAAGTCTCCTGAATTTGCTTCTCAAATTTCTTCTTGGCTTCCTTGGCATTCTTTGAAATTTTCTTTCTGGTTTTATCTCCACTCTCTGGAGCATAAAGAAGACCAAGACCAGCACCAATTGCAGCACCAGTTATTAAAGCTAAAATTGTATTTCCCGTTTTTGACATGATAATTAGGTTTTTATTCCCTCCAAAGGTAGCGCGACTGCCTCCTTTTCTCCGTTAATAACCGGTTAATAAATTGACTATTAACCTTAAAGGAATGCTAAAAAAGGGCCTTGAAGGCCCTTTTGAAATATTACGAATAGATCTTAAATCTAAATTGCTTTTACCGACTCCTCCAGCAGCGCTTCACCAGAAGACTGCATTTCATCTAAATAAGCAGCGACTTCAGAATTCTCTTTGCTAACCTTGTTCATTTTAATAAGCACTATTAAAGTCTCTAGAACGGCAAGTCTGGTTCCTATTTTTTTAGCCGAAGTATTAAAAAGTTCTTTCAACTCGTCAAAGTCAACATCTTTAGCTAATTCCCGAATGCGTGTAATTGCTTTTACGCGTTTTTCTTCAGGAATTTGAGCCAGTTTTTTACCTACTTTTTTAATTTCGTTTAAAGCAGGGATTTGAGGAATATTTTTCTTAGGTTGAACTTGCTTCTGTTGTTCATTTTCAGATTTTGACTCCACCTTTGCCCAGGTATCGCGTAAGCCCACTGTGCGGTTAAATACAAGCTTTTCTGCAGTACTTTCTTTATCAACATTAAAATATCCCATGCGTTGAAACTGAAAACTCTCAAATGGTTGAGCCCCGGCCAGGCTGGGCTCTAGATAGCCGGTGATTACTTCTAAAGAATTTGGGTTAAGATGCTGTAAAAAATCAACTTCTTTATCACCATCGGGAGACTCGTGATTAAACAAGCGATCATAAAGGCGCACTTCGGCTTCGATCGCGTGCTCAACAGAAACCCAGTGTAAGGTACCTTTTACCTTGCGTAAGCTGGCTTCTGTACCACTTCCACTTTGTGAATCAGGATCATAACTGCAATGAATTTCGGTGATGTTACCCTGTGCATCTTTAACTACAGATTCTCCCTTGATGATGTACGCATTTTTAAGGCGCACTTCTTTACCTAACGAAAGTCTGAAGTATTTGCTATTGGCCTGCTCTTTAAAATCATCCTTTTCGATATATAACACCTTTGAGAAAGGCACTTTTCGATAACCGGCGCTTTCATCTTCCGGATTATTTTCAGCTTCCAGCCATTCTACTTTTCCTTCAGAATAGTTATCAATCACTAACTTAATCGGATCTAAAACGGCCATTACCCGCGGCGCAGTTTTATTTAAATCTTCCCGCACATTGAATTCCAGTAACGAAACATCGATAACATTATCTCGCTTGGCAACTCCCACAGTATCTATAAAATTCCGAATAGATGCCGGGGTATATCCCCTGCGTCTCAGCGCTGAGATGGTAGGCATACGCGGGTCATCCCAGCCGCTTACAATCCCCTCCTCTACCAGTCTAAGCAGTTTTCGCTTACTCATAATGGTATAACTGAGATTGAGTCGTGCAAACTCGCGTTGTTTCGGTTTAACCCCATCGGTATAGATATGGTCTACAAACCACTCGTAAAGGGGTCTGTGTGGTTTAAACTCGAGCGAACATAAGCTGTGTGAAATTTGTTCTAAATAATCACTTTCTCCGTGCGCCCAGTCATACATGGGGTAAATGTGCCAGGTGGTACCCGTGCGATGGTGTGCTTTATTAACCACACGATACATTATGGGATCCCTCAAAAGCATATTGGGCGAAGTCATATCGATTTTAGCACGCAGCACGTGAACACCTTCGGGAAACTCACCTTCTTTCATCTTTGCAAAAAGCTCCAGATTTTCTTCAACAGAACGATTGCGATAGGGACTATTTGTTCCAGGTTCTGTTGGAGTACCTTTTTGCTCGGCCATAACTTCGCTCGATTGCGAATCAACATAAGCCTTTCCTTCTTTTATAAGCTGAATAGCCCAGTCATACAATTGCTCAAAATAATCCGAAGAATAACAAACCTGATCCCATTTAAAGCCCAGCCATTTGATATCTTCCTGAATGGCATCTACATATTCCTGCTCCTCTTTTGACGGATTGGTATCATCAAATCTCAAATTGACCGGTGCATCGTACTTTTCGCCCAAACCAAAACTGATGCATATTGCCTTACAATGACCTATATGCAGGTAACCATTAGGCTCAGGAGGAAACCGAAATCGCAATTTAGATTCCGGGAAACCGTTTTTAATATCTTCTTCTACGATCTGCTCTAAAAAATTGAGCGCTACATATTCTTCTGCCATAAATACTTTTGTGCTTTAAACCAACGCAGATGTACTCTGCAAGAATGTAATTAAACTTAAAACTAAAGCCCAAACTTTAATTTAATAGATTGTTTGTTAGTTATGGACTCGCCCTAAAATTATTGATCTCGATTCATCGAGTAAAATTAGTAAAAATAGCAGTGTCTGAGCCTTGCTAAGCGTTATTAAAACTGCTGTTACTTATTTAAGGATTGGCCTATATACTATCTTTGCGTCACTTCAACATTAGAAAACTACTGAAGAATTAATCTGAAAAGGAAAATGGGGATAATAAAACTCAACAAAGTAAAGGTTTACGCGTACCACGGTTGTTTGATCGAGGAAGGTCAGATAGGCTCTGATTATCTGGTAGATTTAAAAGTAAAGTCAAACCTTACAAAACCTGCGATAAGCGATGAGCTCAGGGATACAGTAGATTATGTTCATCTCAATAAGATCATCAAAGAAGAGATGGCACAACGCTCTAAACTGCTTGAACACGTATGCAAACGCATACTCGATCGCTCATTTCTGGAGATTCCCATGCTCGAAAAAGCTACGGTAACGGTGCGTAAAATCAATCCGCCGATAGGCGGGGATGTAGCTTCAGTAGGAGTAACTCTTACTAAAAAGCGTTAATCCCTTTATTATCTAAAGAAAAAACTTAAATTTGCAGTCCTGAATAAAAAAGGTGTCGTGGCCGAGTGGCTAGGCAGTGGTCTGCAACACCACGTACAGCGGTTCGAATCCGCTCGACACCTCAATAAAGACCCTTCTTAACCGGAAGGGTTTTTTATTTCAATTATTTAAAGTCGAAAGTGCAAAGCGGTTCTCCCAATACTTCGGGACGCTCAACATTAAAAAACCGTAGCCTTCGGAAGGTTTTCTGATTTTTAAGTGACATTGGAAGCATTACAGCTCCAGACTATCTATCCCAAACTGATTTTCAGGAGTAATTTCCTCAATACGCTTTTCCAATTGATGTACTTCTGAAGGAAAAATTCCTTTTGAAATCAAGAGAAGTCCGAAGAGTAACATAAGGATACTTATTCCCTGTTTAATGCGGGCTATTCGGGTAGCAGTGAGTTTACTACGCAATTTTTTAGCCAACAAAATTTTAAAAATATCAATCACCAAATAAGTAGCCAGAATGGTTCCAAAAAAGACCAGTAAGCGGTCTGCATTCATATCTAATGCAGGTCCCGCTGAAATGAGGATTACCAGCCAAAAGCCCAATACCCCAATATTAATGAAATTCAGCAGAAAGCCTTTTACAAATAAACCCAGGTAATTCCGTTTACTCATAATAACAGTAGGATGCTCATCATCATCCAGTTTATTTTTACGAACTCTAAGAAAGGAAATGACTCCATAAACCGATAATAACATCCCGCCAAAAACATACAATGCAGGATCATCTTTCAGCTTATCTAATAATTGATTGGTACTGAAATAGGCGATTAAAATGAAGATGGTATCTGCGCAAACCACCCCAATGTCAAAAACAAAAGCCGCTCTAAATCCCTTTAAAGCAGCTGTTTCTAACAATACAAAAAATACCGGTCCTACTAAAAATGCGAGTAAAAAACCCAGTGGTATCGCTGTTGAGAAGTCTTGTAGCATTTAAGAGTATCAAAATCTGTGCGCTGCAACAGCACCCCAGATTGTCAAATTAGAAAACAGGCTTAATTTTTTCTTTAAAACCTAAAAAAATTTAGGCTGATACTCACAAAAATAAATAAAAAGCCTGAAATCCCTAGTTCATAATCTTTACCCGGCCTCCTATAAACTTGTCTTTAATCACTTCTGTAGGATTACCGTAGACGTATACATCTCCACCAGCACGCAATTTAATATCTGCTGTTCTTCTAGCAAATATCTCTGCCTCTCCCCCAGCCTGAATACGCAATTGCGTATCTGCAGTTTCCAGATCTTTTCCATTAAAGATACCGCCTGTGTTGATTTCGACAGTTTGTGAATCTGCACTGCCCCTCACATTAATAATGCCGCCTGTAACCGCACGCATTTGAGCCGAATCTACATTTAGGCCTGCATTAACCTGAGCTCCTTCCTGCACCCGTATTTCAATCTTTTTCTGCTCGAGCAATTCATTAATATTGATTTCGGCACCTTCATTACCATCTATTATTTTCAGATTTGTGAAATGAACTTCTACGAAGGTTTCATTCCCGTCAAAAATCTTATCAATATCCATGCGGATTTTGAGCACGCCTCCTTTATTGATGATTTCTATATCCTCAGTATCACGGCCTTTCAGGAGTACTTTATTTTCTGAAGATTTAACCAGGTTAACCCGCATACGGTCAAATACTTTTACTTCAGTAAAATTACCTACATCCTGCACATTTTCCTGAGCGTTTAAGGCACAGCTTGCAATTAAAAACAGAATCACTATTTTATTTTTCATATAAATTACATTTTAAGATCTGTTTATACAGACAAACTGAAATCCGGATTGTTACACTTAATTAGGCCTCTATTGCCGATTTTATGCCAACCAAATCAAAATCAAGATGCTTTTTAACTAAATCTGCTTCTTTCACCTTCACATATACCTCGTCTCCAAGCGTGATTACCTGCTTGGTTTTTCGACCTACAACGGCATATTGATCGCGGTCAAAATCATAATGATCTCCTTTGATATCCCGTAAACGTATCATTCCCTCACATTTATTATCAATGATCTCTACATATATGCCCCATTCGGTAACTCCGGAAATTACGCCCAGGAAGGTTTCATCTTTATGATCCTGCATAAATTTAACCTGCATATACTTGATAGAATCCCGCTCTGCGCTGGTTGCTAAATATTCCATCTCGCTGCTGTGCTTGCATTTTTGTTCGTATTCTTCCTCGTTTGCAGATTTGCCCTGATCCAGATAATGCTGCAGCAAACGGTGCACCATCACATCGGGATAACGGCGTATAGGCGAGGTAAAATGGGTGTAGTAGTCAAATGCCAAACCGTAGTGACCAATATTATCGGTGCTGTAAACCGCTTTGCTCATCGTACGTATGGCCAGCGTATCTATTAAATTCTGCTCCTTTTTACCGGAAACATCGCTTAGTAAATTGTTTAAAGATGCGGTAGTGGTTTTGCGATCTTTTAAATTCATTTTGTAGCCGAAACGTCCTGCAATTGTTTGTAAAGCTGAAAGTTTTTCATCATCAGGCTCATCGTGTATACGGTAAACAAAAGTCTTTTTAGGAGTTTGTTTTCCTATAAACTCTGCCACTTTTTTGTTTGCCAAAAGCATAAACTCCTCGATCAGCTTATTTGCATCTTTTGAAGTTTTAAAGAATACGCCAACAGGATCATTTTCTTCATCCAGATTGAATTTTACTTCCACCTTATCAAAAGAAATCGCACCATTTTTCATACGTTGTCTGCGCATAATTTTTGCAATACGATCCAGTTCTAAGGTTGCATGAACAATAGCTTCATCAACAGTGTATTCCTTTCCGGTAAGCGAAATATCGGCAGGAATCGTTCCAGTTCGGGCCTCAATAATCTGCTGGGCCTCCTCATAGGCAAAACGCGCGTCACTGTAGGTAACCGTACGACCAAACCATTGATTTTTCACTTTTCCCGAAGATTTATCGAGTTCAAAAACGGCTGAGAACGTGTACTTCTCTTCATTAGGCCGAAGGGAACAGGCGTTGTTTGATAAAATTTCAGGAAGCATAGGCACTACGCGATCTACTAAATACACCGAAGTGGCGCGCTCGTAAGCTTCATCATCCAGAATCGTTCCTGGAATTACATAATGGGAAACGTCTGCAATATGAATACCTACTTCATAATTTCCATTCTCCAACTCCTGAAAACTTAAAGCATCATCAAAATCCTTGGCATCTTTAGGATCAATGGTAAAAGTTAACACATCGCGCATATCGCGACGTTTGTTAATTTCATCGGGTTTGATACTGGTATCCAGTTTATTTGCAAAAGCTTCAACTTCTTCAGGAAAGTCATGAGGTAAGCCATATTGAGCCAGGATAGAATGAATCTCCGTGTTGTGCTCCCCGGGAATCCCCAGAACCTGAATCACTTTTCCAAATGGAGAATCGGCTTTTTCAGGCCAATCTTCTATTTTAACCAGCACTTTCTCTCCGTCCTGAGCTCCATTGAGTTTATTCTTTGGTACAAAAACATCAGTACGCATTTTACCTTCGGCAGAGGTATTTACAAAAGCAAAATTCTTCTGCATTTGTACCACGCCTACAAATTCATCGGTTTTGCGCTCTAGAATTTCTACGATTTCACCTTCATGCTTTTTACTGCGTCGTTGTTTATATACATAGACCTTTACGGTATCGCCGTTTAAAGCCTTATTCATATTGTTTTTTGGGATGTAAATATCCTGTTCCATTCCTTCTACAATCACATAGCCATCTCCTTTTGAGGTAGTATCGAGCGTACCGGTGTGGTAGTGCGAGGTAGCATTGAAGGTATATTTACCACGGTCTGTTTCCTCAATATGCTTTTTAGCCTGCAGCTGAGAAAGGTTTTTTACAATTTGATTCCGACTGTTGGGATCATCAACATTCAATTTAGCCGCTATTTGCTTATGATTAAATGATTTACCGGGCTCCCGTTTGAGTATTGTAAGTATTTTCTGTGTAAGATCACCTGATTCTGTCTTTGATCTTCTTCGTTTCTTTTTAGACATTAATGAAGTGTATTAATTCGGAAAGAAAAAGAATTTTGAATGGTGAATACCATCCCTTAAAATTCGATTTTCAACTCTTCCCAAGGTATGGGAAATTTATGAGTACTCCTATTGGAACTGAATTTTGTAAAAGTAAAGCTTAAAACCTACTTATAAGACTTGCAAGCGTAAAGTTTTAGTTAATCTTAATACATCTGAAGCTGATTAACACAAATTTCATTCAGAATTAATGTAAAGAAATCCCTACGTGTTAAAATTTTATTAAATTTGTACCCTCAAATCAACCTTTTACCTTTATGAAAATTGTTCAGATTAAGCGCTATTCGGTTGTAATACTTTTTGTATCTATTTTCATTCTTGGATTTTTAGGCGTTATTTCATACGTAAATTCCATCTTTTGTTAACTGATTTTAGCTTCATTTTAAAGACTCTCAAATAGAGTCTTTTTTTGTTTTCTTCCTATTCATTTACACGTAGAGTTTTTAAAAACAGTTGTTATCAACAAACACTATTTATATTCTTTTTTCTTTTTGAATTTTAAAATTAAAAATGGTGCTTATTATAGCTTGTTAGTAGCGGTATAACTTGGATGTATTAAGATTTGGTTTTTTTGTTATTGCTAGTTATTAACTTCTTATTGATAGTTTTTCAGCACTTAAAATGCCTGATAGTTAAGGGATTTTAATAAGCTGTAAACAATTGTTGAAAACTGAAATGAGCAGCTTTATTTTGATAAAATCTTACTAACACTTATTAAAAAGGCCCTCTAATTTTTCTCATAACTTTCAGATAAAAATTTAGAAGATTTTCTTGACTCGTATACTGTATTTTTGGCTTGTAATTTTTTTAGGAAACTTCCAATTCTGATTTTGATTTTTTGATGACAACTTATAAACAACCATGTTAACTTAATGTTAACTGGTTTAAAATCAATGTTTCTTTAATAAGTCCTCCCCTAACTGCGATATCTTTGTAGAAGACCTTATTTTTTACAGATAAAATATCGAAAACAATTACCATGTCGCATTCACACGCACACCATCACGGGCATAACCATAACCATGGTGCAGATCTTAAGGGTCGTAACCTGCTTATAAGCATTGGGCTTAATGTACTCATCACACTTGCTCAGGTTGTAGGCGGTATAATTTCAGGGAGTTTGTCCTTATTGTCTGATGCTGCTCATAACCTGAGCGATGTGCTTTCTCTCGTGGTAAGCTATATTGCCCGGGTTTTTTCAAAGAAAGAAGCTTCGTTAAGCAAAACTTTTGGTTACAAGCGAGCAGAAATTTTAGCTGCATTTATCAATGCGGCAACACTAATCATTGTAGCAGTTATTCTCATTAAGGAAGCAGTAGTTCGGTACTTTGACCCGCAGCCCATTGAATCTGGTATTGTAATTTGGATGGCTGTATTGGGTATTGTAGCAAACGGGTTTAGTGTCCTGTTAATAAAGAAAGACAAGGAATCTAATATGAATATGAAATCAGCTTATCTCCATTTATTGACAGATATGCTGGCTTCGGTAGCCGTTTTGATAGGCGGGATTTTGATGAGCGCTTTTGATATGTTCTGGATAGACAGCTTATTAACCCTGGCCATAAGCATTTATCTAATTGTAATGGGGTTTGGCTTGTTGAAATCATCATTTAAGGTACTGATGCTTTTTAGTCCTGAGGATATACCACTTGAAGACTTGATTAATCAGGTAAAAAAGCTTCCCCAGGTAAAGAATATGCATCACATTCATGTATGGCAGCTTAATGAAGAGCAAACGCATCTGGAAGCCCATATCGACTTTGAAGCTGATCTTACTTTAGGAGAATTTGATGGTATTTTGGAAGAAATTGAACATCTTGCACGTGAATTTGGCATCAATCACATTACTATTCAACCGGAATTTGACAAGGCCGATGAAAAAACACTAATCGTTCAACATTAAAAACCGATGCACATTAAGATTTTTACCTTTGAAGAATTCAGTCTGAATATACTTTACGAAGTGTTACAACTTAGGGCTGAAGTATTTGTAGTTGAACAAAATTGTCCCTATCAGGATGTGGATGGTAAAGATCAGAAGGCCATACATGTTTTGGGATATCAGGATGAGGTTTTAGTCGCCTATACGCGATTGTTTAAGCCGGGAGATTACTTTGAACGTGCCAGTATAGGAAGAGTTATTGTTAAGGAAAAGTATAGAAAATTTGGTTACGGAAAAGATATCATGAAGGCTTCAATAAATTACATTCAATCCCATTTCAACACGCCGGTAATCGAACTTTCTGCTCAGGTTTATCTAAAACGCTTTTATAACGAACTCTCTTTTAACGAATTTGGCGAGACTTACCTGGAAGATGATATCCCGCATATACGAATGCTAAGAGCATAAAAAAAAATCCGCTCTACAGCGGATTTTTAAATTGGCTTAGTTTGCTAGAAGCAATTCATTTTAAATTTTCATAGGTGTTTTATCAAGACTGATGCTGCTTAAAGTTTCATCAGTGAACTTGTAGTGCCCTCTGGTCGTAAGAATTTTAAATTTAAAATTCTTCATAGTACTTAAAACGTCCAGAAATAACCATTTAGATTTAAGTAAACGGGGTTTTTTTGATTTCAGACTGAGCTCAAATATGTGTTTTTCGCCATCACGCTCAGCCACAATATCTGGAGTAATACTTACTTCACTCCCTTTTTTTATATATGACTTAGGACTTTCGAAACCCTCTGTATCTGCTTTTATATTGGTAAAGCCGCGGTCTTCCAGGTATCCTATTGCCTGTTCCAAGATCTGTGTGTTTTTATCGGTATCCTTATCTATAGTTATCATACTAAATAATAAGTTTTTTTGATATAAAAACTCTTAAATACAGGTTAAAATACAATTCACTCTTGTTAAAAAATGGGTATTATGTATGGTTTTGTCAAAAATTTATTGTATCTACCCATGTTTGGGTTAAGATAGAATTAATTCTGATTCAGAATTTTTCGATATTCGGAAGCATTAGTTATGAGCTTTGCAGCCTCAGCAATTTCCTCATTGTGCGTAATCTGATAATTATACAAACCATTGCGGTAGAAATATCGCTTTACTAATTCATCGGTAATGAGAGAGGAAATTTCATCTTCTCGGGCATCGAGTTGGTTTCTTTTTGTAGCATCTATAGCCTGCATGAGGTTGGCATATTCATTACTGATTCCGGTCTGAAGATTGTCTTTTTCTGCATTGAGAAATGCCTTTTCCAGTTCTTTTTCGGTTTCGGTCTCGTACGAAAATCCCTTTTGATCCAGAAACTTCTTAAATGCGCTGTAATCGGCATCGGTGAACTTAAAATTTTCCAGTTTTTCCACTTTATGAGAATAAAAATAGTTTGTGGCAAAATCAAAAATCGCCTGGTCTTTCAGTAAAGCCTCGGTAATCGCGCTCAATTTAGCCGACTCCACAACGCGATCCGGTAAAACTCCGCCTCCATCATAAACCGTACGGCCCGTGCTGGTTTTAAAGGCGTTATAATCTGCCACATTCGTACGCACCGCATTGCCCTGCGCATCGCGGTTCCAGTAATCAAGCGCCTGGATGCATCTTCCACTCGGAGTATAATATCTGGAAATTGTAATTTTCAATTGAGTACCGTACGTGAGCTCTTTAGGGCGTTGTACAAGACCTTTTCCAAAACTTCGGGCTCCTACAATCACTGCGCGGTCATAATCCTGCAAAGAGCCGGAAACAATCTCACTGGCCGATGCGCTGCGACCGTTAATCAACACAGCAACGGGGATCTCAATATCCAGGGGCTCGTTGCGCGTATAATACTGTTGATTGTATTTCTCAATGACCGATTTTGTAGTGGTAATCAGCTTTCCTTTAGGCAGAAACAAATTGCTCACATTAATGGCTTCTGTAAGTAAGCCGCCGGGATTGCCGCGTAAATCCAAAATGATTGAGGTTGCACCCTGTTCTTTAAGTGCTTTAA
>CAYNMH010000013.1:48715-50182 GCA_964398145.1 uncultured Flavimarina sp.
GCGTCTTCCACTTCCTGCTCAGTCCAAAAAGTAGTGTAGGGGTCCAGATCTGCCAGCATCCCTTCTATCGCACTATCCATTAACTGGCCGGGATTTACTTCATCAACATAATTCATGTTGAGTTCTTTAAACAAGGTGGTGAAAATTTCGATTTGCTTGGCAATTTCAAAAAAGTCACTTTTAAAACTTACCGTGGTAAACAGGATAACTGCTGAAGCAGCAGCGACTAGAATTCTTTTTTTCATAGTAAAAGCACTTTTATTTAAGATTTTGGAGCATTTTTTCTTTTTTGCCAGCGACGTATCAAAAAGATAACAAGAATTACCAAAAGAATGAAAGGCCAAATATAAATAAGACCTAAAACAAATGTGGAAATTCCCTGCCAGCCGCCCTTAACCGCCTGTAACATTTTGGAACCGTACGACTGGGTTATGCCGTTTTCGACTTCGGTTTTGTAAAAATAGATGCTGAGGGTGCTGTACGAAACCTGATTGGAGAGGTACTTTAGCCGCCCTTCTTTAGATTCTATTTCTTCCCGTATGACCGAAAGTTCCCGCTCAATCTCTAAAATTTCTTTTACCGAAGAGGCTTTCTTAAGCAGCTCCAGATAGCGGTTTTCGAGTTCCCTCTTTGCCTTGAGCCGGGCTTCCAGATCAATAAATTCTTCGGTTACATCGCGCTGACTAACTGATTTTTCGTCAAAATATGCAACACCCTGACTAATGAGCTCCAGCGCCTGCTGAAAATTTTTAGAAGGAATGCGTACCTGCATTTCCTGGTAATTACCACTATAATCTTTACCGGAACGTTCATTTTGTACATATCCATTTGTGGCTTCAACTGCTTTTAGGATTTTGGCGCGTGTTTGAGCCAAATCCTGGGTTTCAAAACGCAGACTGCCGGTTTTGATGATTTTTTGTTCGACATCGGCTTCTACATCATCAGCCATATCTGCCTGAACCATTTCTTCTTCAAAAGCAACCTCTGTGGCGGCGTAGTTTTCATCCGAATTACCACTTGAGCACATATAAATCATACTCAGCAGCCAAAAACCCAGTACTTTCATAAAATCAGTTTATTGATTATTCGTTTCGCTTTGCGCGGCGTTGAATTTGGCGATGAGCTTGACCATCGCTTTTTCAAGCTGTTCATAAGTCATCACTTCGCGGCCAGTATAGATAAACATAAACGCAAAAGTTAAGCCGTTTGTTTGAAAGGCGGATTTATTTTTTCGGTAAACCTCTCGCATCAGGCGTTTTAGGCGATTACGGGTCACTGCAAGTTTATGATTGCGTTTGGCCACAGAGACTCCGGCTTGAATAGAAATACCTTCTTCCGGCAAAACCGAAGTTTTATAAACCAGAAGCAAGGGATACGCACTTATTTTCTGGCCTTGGGAAAAGAGGGCATCGATAAGTTTTTTCCGTTTTAAATGTTCTTTTTTAGGGAAAGTTTGCTTCATAGTTT
>CAYNMH010000014.1:0-48480 GCA_964398145.1 uncultured Flavimarina sp.
AAATTTAAATATACTTTAGTAAAACGTTTTAGCATTAAAATGTAATGATTTGCTAAAACGTTTTATTTTAGATTTTAATCTTATTGTTCAATCTTTTCTGCGAAATCGATATAGCAGACCTCGTAAAATTATAATTGAATGAAATTGAATTACTTCATTGGTTTATTCTTGTCATTAGCGATAATTTCTTGTAGTGAACAGGGTTTCCTTGATGAAACCGAGACTACAGATCTGGATGAATCAACTGTTTTTGCAGACAGTACGTTTACTACTGCTTTCTTGTATGATATCTATACGCAAGTAGGCTTTAGTAGTGACCCTGGTCGTTATCGCAATGTCTTTACCAATCATGGGGGCCTGCAAACCTCTACAGATGAAGCAGAACCCCGTATAACTTCAGATATCACAACTGATATCCAGTTCATAACGGGTACAATTAATCCGGTAATTGTAACTAATGACGCCTGGAGGATAGGGTATGCAAATATTAGAAAGGTTAATCAACTTCTGTTCAATCTTCCCAATACGCCTCTTACCAGCGCACGCAAACAACGGTATGAGGGGGAGGCGCGCTTTCTAAGAGCATGGTATTATTCCCTTCTATTGAAACATTATGGAGGTATACCTCTTATAGGAGATGAGATTTATGACGTAGATGATCCCATTCCTGTTGCCCGAAATAACTATGCAGAGGTTGTAGATTATATCGTTTCAGAATGTGATGCCGCAGCGCAATTGCTGCCTACAGACCCCGGGGGCAGGGATTATGGGCGTGTTGGTGCAGGTGCCTGTCTTGGTTTAAAAGCCAGAATTTTACTTTATGCAGCAAGTCCTTTACATAATGGGAATGATTATGCTGCTCCCTTTAATGAATTACTAGGGTACCCGGATTATGATATAAATCGATGGAAACTGGCCAGGGATGCTGCTCAGGCAGTAATAGGTACAGGTGCATTCTTTTTACACGTTAACAATAGTACTCCAGGTGATGGTTTTTATGAAATTTTTATTGCAAGTAATTTCGTAAATGAGGGCGGCTCAAGTGGAACGCTATTTACAAGAAAGGCAGGAGATGAAACTCCGGGAAAAGCAGGGCTTTTTAATCCTCCCTCACGTGGCGGTGGCGGTGGCGGTTACCCATATCAGGAATTGGTTGATGCTTTTCCTATGAATAACGGGATGCCTATTGATGCGCCAGGTTCAGGATACGATCCCAATAATCCATATGCTAACAGGGATCCGCGATTTTACAATTCAATCGTATTTGATCAGGTTCAATTGCAGAATGGGAATGAACCGAATGTGCCTGTAGATATCTATCTAGGTAATTTTAACGGGGAATTGCCTGGGCAGGACGCGGTGCGTTCCGGAACGCCTACAGGTTATTACATCAAAAAAATGCTTCACCGTGTGGCGGCAGCAAATTATTTTATTGCTACCCCTCAATCAAGACCGTTAATACGGTATGCAGAAGTATTACTCAATTTTGCAGAAGCGCAAAATGAATTTGAAGGACCTACGCCCGAAGTGTATGATGCTGTTGAGGCTGTAAGAGAGCGGGCCGGTCTTATGCCTTTTGAACTGCCTGCCGGTTTAACTCAAGATCAAATGAGGGCAGCTATACGTTCTGAAAGAAGAGTTGAGCTTGCTTTTGAAGGTCATCGCTTCTGGGATGTCCGGCGCTGGAATATTGCTGAAGAAACTGAAAACCGAATGATGACCGGGATGGAAGTTGTTCGGGATGGTGCAGAGGTGGAATACAATCGCTTTAATGTTAGACAGCACGTTTTTAGACCGGCAGCCTACTTTTGGCCGATTCCCTATGATGAAGTGGCAAAATCACCGGAGCTTTTACAAAATCCATTTTACAATTGATATCAAGATGAACCTAAAGAAGATTAAAATAAAACTTATAATGAAGTTGAGTGTAGCAGCTGTTTGCCTGGCGGTCACGCTCCTGTCCATTCAATGTGCAGAGGCAGATGACTCCTCTCAACTAGTAGAACCAGAAAAGGAGATTAGTGGGAGCTGGCAGGTCGTACAGGCTTTTCGTAATGAAGAGGATATTACCAGCCTTATGGATTTTTCCCAATTTCAAATCAATTTTCAACAAGACGGAACCTATACCTTTCAAAACTACTTGCCCTTTTTAATTAATGAGGAAGGAATGTGGGCTCTTGATGATCCTCAATATCCCAACTTTATTTCGCTCTCAGGAAACAGTGGAGCTGTTTCAGTTCAGTCTGAACTGCGTTTACCAATTACGGATGGAAAGCGACAAATAAGCTTGACATTTAGCCCGGGTTGCGCCTCAAACAGCTACACCTATATTTTTGAAAGAGCAGAATAGTCTCAATAAAATTTATTTAAAATGAAAATTTCTAAATCAAAGATAGTCTCGCGCTTCACCGGTTTTTTCCTGCTCTTCCTGATGATAGGGTGTATATTTCTGGATAGTGTTGAAAATGAAGATGATAGTGTTAGCGCAGGAGAGGAAACTACATTTAAGTTAAATGTACGAATAGAACCTGCAGAAGACGCCAGTAACGAAAGATTGGTAGTAGCTTTTTTGGCACCTAATAGCTGGGATGCTGCAAATAATACTGAAATAACATACACTAGTAATATTGATGAAGGAGTACAGACAACATCTCTCGTTCCGGTAGATAATCTTCCCAGAAATGCAGGAGGAACTACCTGGCAGACCGCTATTCGCAATACGTATGGTGTGGGCCCAAATGTTTTGAATGACATGGAATGGGTTGTTTTCTGGACTGATAATGTTTACAACGTTTCCAATGGAGAAAAAATAAATGCGACTTTTGATGTAAAAGTTACTACTGGACCGGAAAATCTCCGAGCCAAACTTGGTTTTTTGATCAACAATACAGGGGATGGGCTGAGTGGCGATCAAGCTCGAGTAAAAGTTCTTTTTACAGAGTGCTTTGATGTAACTGATGGGGAAGGGCTTGTAACCGATTTTTGTGAGTTAAATTTCAACTTTGCGCAGCCACTTCTAACTACTAAAAACGATATTCTTACACTTAAATTTCAGGGGGATATTGGTGAAAATCCGTTAGTAGGTGAGAACGAAATTCATTTATGTGCAACGGCTTATGATGTATCTGGAAATCCGTATGACAGTTGTGCTTTAGATTCCACAACTCTAATGACCAAAGAGTCTCAGTTCTCCAATACCTATTCATTGTCTTTTTGGCCTGCAGATTTCTTTAATGTTCCTGAAGGTCAGGAACTTGATCGTATAGAATACACATTTCAAAATCAGGATGGTAGCGTAGAACTACTTGATAGCGAAGGCCCCTTTTTGTACATCTTCAATTGTAAATAATCAACACTTAACCGTCATCGCAACAGATAGATTCAATCTTAAACACATTTCCTATGCTTAATATTTACTATAAGAGGAGAAAATTTACCATCATACTTCCTGTGATTGTAGCAATTTTTGGTGTACTTCACCACGTGGACGCTCAGGAAGAAATTCAAGACTCTGACGGGCTAACAGTTCTCACTTTAAATAGCTATAATACACCCGTTGCCAATGTAGTCCTTTACAATTCTCAAAATGACTCCATAACAGCATCCGATGAGAACGGCTATTTTCAATTAGAGGAATCTTTAGCACCTCCATTTTATCTCAAACACCCGGAATATTATGTAAAAAAACTTTCGGGAGTATCTTTTAATGTTCAGGATACATTAAAGCTTAAGCTTTCTGAGAGAATGCTCAAAAACCCTGACAAACTCGATATATTTTTTGATACAGTAGAGAAAGATGAGTTTTTAGGTTCTGCTGCAACTATTTATACTAATGAAATGACCTCTATTATTGCTCCGACTTATGTCTATGCCTTGCCGGGTAGACTAGCCGGTTTACGAACAGAACAAATAAGAGGAATAAGAAACCCGAGTACAAGCTCTAATGCCAATGCTGATTTAATAGGAAGTATACCCGTTTTAGGTAACTCGGCCCCTTCAGATAATACAGAATTTTTTCTAAGTCTTCGCGGTCAAAATCCTGTTACTATTATTGATGGTATTCAGCGGGATATATCCTCTATCGATCCTGAAAATATAGAATCCATCTCAGTACAAAAAGACGCTTTATCCTCAATACTTCTAGGTATGAGAAGCTCGCGTGGAGTCTTGTTAGTAACCACAAAGAAACCGGATGTTGAAGGTTTAGAAGTAAATTTTACTGCTCAGGCTGGTGTACAGGAACAGCTGAATCTTCCTGAACCTTTACAAGCCTTTGAATATGCTTATTTATTAAACGAAGCCCTGCAAAATAATGGTAGTGCTCCCGTATATACACCTGCCGATTTCGACGCTTTTAGAAACGGAGGTAATCCTACTCTTTATCCTAATAATAACTGGTATGATGTTGCTTTAAAAGATACAGCTCCCATTTCATCTTATAATTTAAGTGTTAAGGGTGGTAGTGAAAATACCAAATATTATGTAGGACTGGGTTATTTCAACCAGGAAGGGCATTTTAGAACTTCAGAAATAAACAGTTATGATACTAATATTGAATTAAGTAGATACCTTATTTCGAGTAAGATTGCTATCGACGTTACTGAAGATCTTAAACTTGACCTTAGCCTTTTTGGTAGGATAGAGGACGGAATTCAGCCGGGTGCGGGCATGGAGACTATTCTATCTTCCATCTATACCACTCCAAATAATGCTTACCCCATTTTAAATCCTAATGGATCCTACGGAGGAAATGTATCTTTCAATAATAACATTTTGTCCCAAACTATAAATTCGGGATACATTAAAGACAATAAAAAAGATGCAATTGCAAGTCTTGATTTAAATTATGATTTAAGTGATTTCGTAGATGGTCTTTCTTTTAGGGCCCTTTCAAACATATCAACTCAGAACAGATCCGCAACCGTAAGAAACAAGAGGGCTTTAGTATATGAGTTCGATCCAGGTGATGAAGGTGAGGAGGGAAGCTATTCTCCTTTTGGCATTTTGAATTCCCAGTCTAACAGTTTCGTCTCGGTTGCAACAACTCGCTATTGGTATGGGCAGTTGGCGCTTAACTATGAAAAGGACTTCGGAATGCATGCACTTGACGCGAAGCTTTTAGCTGATCAATACGTTGTTTCACTTAATTATGATTTACCTCAAAAACCTGCAGATCTGGCGGCAGACGTAAAGTACAATTTTGATAAACGCTATTTTTTAGAGGCTGCAGTTAACTACAGCTATTTCAACCGTTACCGTCCAGGGAATCAATGGGGTTTGTTTTATGCCATTGGATTGGGATGGGACCTCGCAAATGAAAATTTCTTAGCGGAAGCAGACTGGTTATCTCAGCTTAAATTGCGCGGGGTTTATGGGAAAACCGGTAGTGGAATAGATAATTCAGGATATTACATCTGGCGTCAGTCTTTTCAGGAGTTTGCTTTTGGAGATCAAACCTATCTTCAAGGCTATTCAGATGCTTTAGGTAATGGCACAGCTGAAAATACACCGCTTGCAAACCCGAATATAACCTGGGAAAAAGCAGACAAGATCAATGTAGGGGTAGATGTTTCACTCTTTGACGATAAACTTCAGTTTACCGGAGATTATTATTACGATACGTACTACGATCTTTTACAGGTAAGAGGTAGAAATATTGCTCTTATTGGTTTTGAATATCCGTTGGAAAATATTGGGAAAAATAGGTATTCAGGTATAGAAACATCAATTACTTATCAAGATAATATTGGGGATTTTAACTATTTCGTTTCTGCTAACTGGTCACGTACTGAAAGCGAAGTTCTTTTCATGGATGAGCAATTCAGACAGGAAGATTATAATCGCAGAACAGGAAAGCCGGTAGGTACTACGTTTGGGCTAGTAGCCAATGGATTCTTCAATTCGGTTGAAGAGATCAACCAAAGTGCTGTGATTGAAGGTTTTGATATACAACCCGGGGATATACGGTATGAAGATCTTAATAATGACGGGGTTATCAATCAATTTGATCAAACTGCAATCGCTAATACAGACCCTCTTTCATTTTATGGTATCAATACTGGTTTTAGTTATAAAGGAATTGAATTAAGTGTTATGATGCAAGGTGTTTATAACCGTGACATCTACGTATCAGATAATGTGCTTTTAGGTGGTTTTCAGGGAGTCGGGCAAACCTATGGACAGGCTTATACCCCGGCTATAGGTAGGTGGACACCCGAGACTGCAGATACTGCCCTATATCCCAGACTAACGGCTGGAGGTAATGCTTACAATAACAACCCAAATTTCTGGTCTACGTCTTTTTGGGTAAAATCTGGGGACTATTTCAGAATACGTAATGTAAGTCTCGCTTATACACTACCCGCTCCTATTACTAAAGCATTTTTTGACTCTCGGGTTAAGATTTTTGTTAATGGCTCTAATCTTTTTACCTGGTCAGACTACGGTCTGGTAGATCCTGAAGTAACCAATTTCACAAATTACCCCATTCTTAGAACAATAAGTGGCGGTTTGAATATAAAATTTTAGAAAATGAAAGATATGAAGCATTCACATATTAGAATATCAATTCTGTTTTTGGGGTTGGTTGTCATATTCACATCTTATTCGTGTCAAGATGATTTTGAGTCTGTACCTGTAGAAGATTTTACCTTGGATTTTGTTTTTTCTTCTACCGACTCTTTGGGAACACAGGCCAAAAAATACCTGAATACTGTTTATTCACAGATGGAATCTGGCCATAACCGTATAGGAGGAGGCTTTGGTAGCGCAGGTGATTACCTCGATTCTGCGAGCGATGATGCTGTATCGTCGTCACTTGATCAAAATAATGAGCCTTTCCGCCTGGCTACAGGTCAGTACACCGCAGCAAGTTTAGTAGATGAAGAAATGCAATGGGGTTATTATTATCAGGGTATACGTACTGCAAGTACCTTCATTACCAATATTGACCGTGTGCCATTAAGAGGTACAGTAATAGGTGGGGCTGGTGCTTTCCCGCTTAAAAGAGCTTGGAAAGCTGAGGCTAAATTCATTAGGGTTTTTCATTATTTTGAATTGGTAAAACGTTATGGCGGAGTGCCACTTGTAGGAGATGAACCAAGAAAGCTAGGCGATGATCTTGAGCTTCCCAGAAGTTCATTTGCTCAAAGTATTGACTATATGGTTCAGGAGCTTGATGCAATTAAAGATAGCTTAAGGATTAGACCGGTGGCTAATCCTGCAACAGACGCTCATGTGGTAACTAAAGGTGCAGCCCTCGCATTAAAAACGCGCATATTGCTTTATGCAGCCAGTCCATTATATAATGGAGGTAACATAGATCCGGACAATGAGCTTACAGGTTACACAAATTACGATCTGGTACGGTGGCAAATCGCTGCAAATGCAGCCAGAGAATTTATGAATGATCTAAGCTATTATTCTTTGAACTCCAGCTTTCCTGGAATTTTCACTACAGAAGGAAACCCTGAAGTCATATTCTTTAGGCAGGAGGGAGAAGATACCAGTGTAGAGCTAGATAATGGCCCGGTTGGGTTTACAGCGCCAAATGATGGAGATGGTAGAACCAGTCCCACTCAAAATCTCGTTGAAGCCTTCCCAATGCTCGATGGCAAAAGGATAGGGGATCCAACTTCTGCCTATACTTACAATACTTCAAATCAATATGAGAACAGAGACCCCAGGCTCGAGTATACCATTTTGCATAATAATTCAACCTGGTTAAATACGGAACTTCAAACCTACCAAGGTGGAAACAACAATCCCAATTCTGCTATTCAGAAAACGAAAACCAGTTACTATCTCAGAAAGTTTATGGGAAATTTTGAAACTACATCCAGCTATTCGAATGTATCACACGACTGGATCATGTTTCGCTACGCAGAAATTCTCTTGAATTTTGCCGAAGCGGCAAATGAATTTTCAGGTCCGTCAGAAGAAGTTTATGAGGTACTCAAAAATCTTCGTTCAAGAGCTGGAATTGAGCCAGGCGACAATATGATGTATGGTCTTTCCGAAAACATGGATCAGGAGGAAATGCGTGAGGCCATACGTCTTGAGCGAAGAATAGAAATGGCTTTTGAGGAACAGCGGTATTGGGATATTAGAAGGTGGAAAATTGCTGAGGATATTTACAATCAACCATTTCAAGGCCTAGTAATAACCAGAAGCGGCCCGGTTTTCAATTTTAATGTAGTTGATGTTATTAGCCCTACGTTTCAAGAAAGGAGATATCTCTATCCCATTCCTTTTGACGAAGTGATAAATAATGACAATATGGTCCAAAACCCGGGTTGGTAACCAAGTTTTCCAAATTTTAGATTTCTAATTATGAAAAAAATTATATTCCTTTTTTTATTTACAAGTCTTCAGGCAGTATTCGCACAATCCTTCAGTCTGGAGGGCAAAGTGTCATCAGATAGCGGGGAAGCTCTTTTTGGAGTAAATGTTCTCGTTGAAGGCACATCCCGTGGCACTATTACAGATGAGGATGGAAAGTTTCAATTAACTGTTAGGCCCGGCGAAGTTCTGACATTTTCATTCGTTGGTTTTGTTACTGCTACCAGAACTGTAGAAGATGAAAGCTTTATGGAAGTTACACTGCTGCTGGACCAGGCATCGCTGGACGAGGTTATTGTTGTGGGTTATGGAGAAACCAAACGAATTACAAACACTGGAGCAGTAAATTCTATAAAAGCGGAAGAAATTAAGTATGTACCGGTTTCTTCAGTTCAAAATACTTTATCCGGTAGATTACCGGGATTCTTCTCTCAACAGCGATCAGGTCAACCAGGTAGAGATGCGTCAGATTTTTTTATACGAGGTGTAAGTTCTTTGAACGCGGAGGGTAACAGACCTTTGATAATTGTAGATGATGTGCAGTACACGTATGATCAACTTCAGCAGATAAATGTTAATGAGATAGAAAGTATTTCTATATTGAAAGATGCCTCTACAACCGCAGTTTATGGTATAAAGGGAGCTAATGGTGTTCTGGTAATCAAAACCAGACGTGGTAAACTGGGCAGACCCAAGATTAATGTACGCGTAGAAGGTGGAATGCAAACGCCTGTAAGACAGCCAGATTTTCTTAATTCCTACAATACTGCCTTATTAGTTAATGAGGCTCTTGAAAACGATGGTTTACAGCCCCGTTTTAACGAGCGGGATCTTGAGCTTTTTAGAACCGGAGAAGACCCGTATGGGCACCCCGATGTTAACTGGTATGAAGCAATTTTTAAAGATTTTGCTTTTCAGCAAAATGCAAACATAGACATTTCTGGGGGTACAGAGAGGCTAAAGTATTTTGTTTCAGGAGGTGCCTTTTTACAGGATGGTCTGATTGAAGATTTTTCAGACCCTTTTAATGAGGTAAATAACAATTATTTCTACAGAAGATTTAATTATCGCGTCAACCTTGACTTTGACGTGACAAACTCGTTGTCATTGAGGCTTGATGTAACCTCCAGATTTGGTAATATCAATCAGCCACGGGGTCAGAATGTTGTTTCAGAGATATACGATTTTTCAAAAATACGTCCGTTTTCTGCTCCATTCCTAAATCCTAATGGCACCTATTCTTATGCTTTTGATACGCAGGAAAATCTTCCCACGATTAATGCGCGAATAGCTAATGGAGGCTATGACCGCATACGCAGAACCGATTCTAATATACTTTTTGGGGTAACACAGGATCTTGACCAGTGGGTTAAGGGATTATCTATTACCGGGAGGCTTGCTTATAGCAGTATTGAAGAAAATAGCAGGCAGGTTTTTAGAAGTAGTTTCCCTACCTACAGATACAACCCATTAAATGACTCTTACACCATAGATCCACGAGGTAACTACGCTTATGGAACCTATTCTGTTCTTGGAAATCTCAATGTATCAACTAAAAATATCAACCTTCAGGGCTTTTTAAATTATAACACAGTAATTGAAGATGATCATAATCTGGACTTTTTATTTTTATACAACAGGCAGAGCACCGGTGCCCAGGCAGATGTTCCGGCAAACTTTCAAGGCTACACAGCTAAGGTCAATTACAATTATAAGGAAAAGTATCTGCTCGATTTCAATGTAGCGTATAATGGTACAGACCGTTTTGGAAGAGATAATCGATTTGGTTTTTTTCCAGCAATAGGGATAGGTTACAACTTATCAATGGAGCCCTTTTTTCAAAAAACCTTTCCTAGTGTAGATCTTTTCAAATTTAAAAGTTCTTATGGAGTAGTGGGGTCTGATATCACTCCGGGAAACCGATATCTCTATCGACAGGTTTACCAGAACGGTGGCGGATATGTATTTGGTGAATCGCCCATTTCTTATCCTACAATTTTTGAAGGCGACCTGGGAAACCCCAGCGTAACCTGGGAAAAGGCTCGCAAGTTCAATGTAGGTCTGGAAGGTAATATGTTTAAAAGCAAATTTTCTTTTGAAATAAACTATTTCTATGACTATCGATTTGATCAATTAGTAGTCAGGGAAAATATTCCACTAGTTTTGGGAATAGGTATTTCTCCCAATAATATTGCAGAAACAGAAAATCAAGGTTTTGACGGCCAGGTAGGTTATCAGGATAGTTTTGGGGAGCTTCAGTTCAATACTAATCTGGTGTTCTCTTACGCAAAGAATAAGGTGCTCTATAAAGCTGAAGCTCAACAGGCATTTCCCTGGCTGGCAGAAACAGGTCAGGCTATCGGGCAGCCGTTTGGCTATAAATACATCGGCTTTTATACTGAAGAAGATATTGTAACTCTCAACGATGCAAACCCCGATAATGATGTGGCAGTGCCTTTAAGCGATGTTCCGGTACAAGCCGGTGATCTTAAGTACCGGGATCTTAATGGAGATGGGGTCATCAATAACTTTGACCAGTCACCTATAGGTAAACCTAATTTACCTACTACCACATTGGGATGGAATTTTGGGTTGAATTATAAAGGGTTCAGTGCAAGAATTCTTTTGCAGGGATCATTTGACTACAGTTTTAGTGTTGTGGGTACAGGTATTGAACCTTTTAAAAGTCAGTTCCAACCTTTACATCTACAACGCTGGACTCCTCAAACAGCAGATATAGCAGAGTTTCCGAGGTTAACCAGTAATCCATCAACAGTTAATAGTAGTGCAGCATACATGTCTGATTTTTGGTTAATCGATGCGTGGTATGTGAGATTAAAAACAGTTGATTTAAGCTATCAATTTCCAGATAACTGGCTGCCTCTTAATGTCAATAACGCCAGGATGTATATAAATGCTTACAACCTGTTAACCTTAACAAGCTATGACAAATATCAACAGGATCCTGAGATAAGTAGCAACACTGCGGGAGATAGCTATTTTAATCAACGTGTAGTAAATGTAGGCTTACAAATAGGTTTTTAAAGACAAGTAAAATGCAAAACAGAATTAAATATAAGTTAGTAGTTTTTATTTCTCTAACCGTTCTTTTCCTGTGTAGCTGTGCAGAAGATTATAGGGAAAATGTACCTGAGCCTTATAATGGAAATATCTATTCTTTTGATGTAGGTGATGTTCAGGTAGGAAGCGCAACTATTATTAATGCGTATGAGGAGAAGCGCGTCGAAATCATAGTAGAGTTTGGTACAAATATTAGTGCAATTACTCCAACTATTGAAATTTCGCCCGGTGCAACCATAGATCCGGCTTCTGGTACAGCAGTAGATTTCTCCCAAAATGGAGAAGTGATTTATACCGTAACAGCACCTTCCGGAGATACTTATGAGTGGATAGTTTCGGTAACAGTTGCCGAAAATCCTAATGGGATTAATTTACAGCTCATTCCTAATTCAGGTAATTGGAATCAAGAATTTACGGTGTATTCAGATCTTACCTATAACACATTTTTAACACGTAATTCAGGATGGAATGGTGGCGACGGAGCGGTTTCCTTGGGATTGCCCAATGGCTATACGCTGTGGTCGTTTCAGGATAGTTTTTTCGGAGATGTAACCAAGAATCGAATACGGCAGGACAACACCTTTGTGCGAAATGCCGGTTTCCTTCAGGAATCTGATGTTTTGAACAGTTATATACAGTTGAATCCCGGAAGTGGCTCTGAAACGGACACTTGGATCAAATATCCAGGTGCCAATGAGCAGAACGATGACTTTTGGTATTGGGGAGGCCCTGCGCAGGTTGTAGGCGATGAGGTGCAGATGCTGGTAGGGCAGATTACAAATGGTGGTTTTTCGGGAGTGCACCTCTCTACAGATGTCGCAATCTTCAACTTGGCTGACATGAGTCTTAAGGAAATCATACAAGACAAATATATGGGCGAACTACCTTGGGATTCCAGTATTTTCAAGGCAAATGACGGTTTCACCTATATGTACACCAGCGAAAATCACGGTATATGCGGATCGAAGATTTACGTGGCTCGTGCACCCGATAACGACCTCCGCAACACGTGGGAATATTTGACGCAGGACGGCTGGACGACCAGCCGTCCCGAAAACAATGAGGACTATGTTGTTGCTTTAGATTCAAACGCAACGCAGGCCAATGTCTTTGAGGATAATGGCAAATACTATATGGTTTCTCAGGCAACCTGTTTTGGCCTTGATATCAATATCTGGGAATCTGATAGCCCCGCAGGCCCTTTCACAAACAGAAGGACACTTTACAAAATTCCAGATCGATATACACAAGATTCCGCAGAAGGACCAGGTTACATCACATATAATGCAGTAGTGCACCATTCACTTTCCCAGGAAGGTGAGCTGGTTATCTCGTATAATATTAATCCTATTGGCTTTGAAAACAATTTCAATGAACCGGGTACCGCTGATAATTACAGGCCTTATTTCGTAAGGTTGTACAATTGGAGGTAAATCAAATAAGTTTTAAAAATACTATGAAATTTTATTTTAACGTTTTATTCTTTATTTTCTGCACCGCAAGCCTGCTGGCGCAGGACAAAAACCTGGTGGACTATGTTAACACTCTCCAGGGAACATTTTCTACACCTGAACTGAGTTACGGCAACACGTATCCCACGGTGGCAATGCCTTATCCTATGCATTCCTTTTCGCCCCAAACGGGAAAAAATGGATCTGGCTGGAAATATCAATATCAAGCGAATACAATTCGTGGATTTCAGCAGGTACACCAGTGCAGTCCCTGGGTAAATGATTATGCCGTGTTTTCCCTGATGCCCGTTTTGGGAGAGCTGAAGGTAAATGAGGATGAAAGGGCTTCCGCCTTTAGTCACGATAATGAAACAGCTAAACCGTATTATTACAAAGTCACTTTCGAGAATGGTATAAAAACCGAAATGGCACCCACGGAACGCGGTGGGCAAATGAAATTTACCTTTCCAAAAGGTCAAAAGGCATTTCTTGTGCTCGATGGTTACACCAAGCAGAGCAGTATTCAAATCCATCCCAAAGAGCGCAAGATTACGGGTTGGGTCAACAACGGACTTCTTGTGCCTGATAATTTTAAAGCTTATTTTGAAATAACTTTTGACAAATCCTTCAAATCCTATGGAACCTGGGAAAACAAGGAAAACAGTATTCAAGAAGATAGTACAACCGCAGAAGGTGACGGCAAGGGGGCCTATCTGGAATTCAGACCGGGCACCACGGTACAGGTAAAGATGACCACCTCATACATCAGCCCGGAGCAGGCAACGCTCACTATGGAGCAGGAGCTTTCCTCGCATAGAAAATTTGAACATACTAAGGAATCTGCTAAAAAGGCGTGGAACGAATTATTCAATCGGGTACGTGTTGAGGGCGGATCAGAAAAGGACATCAAAACCTTCTATTCCTGTCTATTTAGGTCAAACCTATTTTCGCACAAGTTTTATGAGATTGATAAAAACGGAGAGCCTTATTACTACAGTCCGTATGACGGTGAGATTCACCAAGGCTATATGTACACGGATAATGGGTTTTGGGATACCTTCAGGTCGCAGTTTCCACTAACTAACATTTTACATCCCACGATGCAGGGACGTTATATGCAATCTTTGCTGGATGCACAGGATCAGAGTGGTTTTTTACCCACATGGTCATGCCCGGGAATGTCTGGGATTATGATTGGCAATCACGCCATCAGCCTGCTTACCGATGCCTGGGTGAAGGGCATAAAAGGTTTTGATGCGGAAGAGGCATTAGAGGCCTATTTTCACGAAATAGCAAACAAAGGCCCGTGGGGTGGTTCCAATGGTAGGGAGGCACATTTACCTTGGTTTCAGAAGGGGTATATTCCTTATAAGGCCGTTGGCGAAAGCACTGCCAAAACCCTTGAATATGCTTACGATGATTTCTGTGGGTACCAGTTGGCCAAAGTCACGGGCAACGAACATTACAAATCGGTTTTCGGACGACAGATGTATAACTATAAAAATGTGTACGATGCTTCGGAAGGTTTTATGCGCGGAAAATTGCCCAACGGCAAATGGAAACCAGATTTTAACCCAAAGGCCTGGGGTGATCCTTTTACTGAAGCCAACGCCTGGCAGTATTCCTGGTCTGTTTTTCACGACGTGGCGGGAATGGTCGAGCTTATGGGCGGAAATGAAAAATTTATTGAGAAGCTGGACACGTTTTTCAATATGGATTCAGATTATGACGTAGGGAGTTACGGCCACGTCATTCACGAAATGCGTGAAATGGAGCTCGCCAATATGGGCCAATATGCGCATGGAAATCAGCCCGTACTTCACGTGGCCTACCTCTACAACTATGTGGGCCAGCCATGGAAAACCCAAGACCGGGTAAGAAAGATAATGGACCAGCTCTACAGCTATACTGAAAAAGGGTATCCCGGCGATGAAGATCAGGGCGGAATGTCCTCCTGGTACGTTCTGAACGCGCTGGGACTGTACAGCGTAACACCGGGAACGGTGGAGTACAATATTGGCAGTCCCTTGTTTGAAAAAGTAACGCTTACGACAGAAGAGGGAAAAACCTTTGTCATCGAGGCCGAAGGAAACAGCAAGGACAATGTTTACATCCAGTCAGCAACCCTCAACGGAAAACCCCATACTCAAAACTACATCAACTATTCAGATATCATAAACGGTGGAACGCTTTCTTTTAAAATGGGCAGTACGCCAGCCAAAGAAAGAGGTGTGCAGGAAGGCGACAAACCATTTTCGGTCTCCACCTCGGAATAATTAAAATTTACCAAGTCAATGCATAAATCCCCTTTCCCATATTCCATTAAAACCTTAGCTGGCGCACTACTGGTTTTCCTGCTTTTCTATGCCTGCAATTCTGCCAGTACGGAAAGAAAAAACTCAAATGCAGAGGAAAATGATCAAAACTACGCTCAACTTGTAAATGCCGAAATAGGCAACATAGGCAAGGGCGTAAGCGAGACCGAATTGCAGTTTGAGGCCGGCTTTACCTTTCCCGGCGCGACCTATCCCTTTGGGATGGTACAGTTTACTCAGACCTTTTTTGAACCCGAAAAAGGCTTTGTGGTCAACCAGCTCAGTGGTGCAGGATGCCCCAATATGGGCAATTTCCCAACGATGGCATTGCCCGGTGACCTGCAGGAATCACCCAACGCGATGGAAAACATCAACCCTTCAAATGAAAATCTAACAGCTTCGGCGGGCTACTATAAAACACGATTGAGCATGGACATAATTGCCGAACTCACCGCAACACAACGAACGGGGATGGCACGATTCACGTTTCCTGATTCCGAAGAAATGGGAACCATAGTAATAGGTTCAGGAATTAACGCCACTAAAATTACGGATGCTGAAATAACCATCGTCGACCCAACCACGGTCGAAGGCCACGCAGACGGCGGATCTTTTTGCGGTTCGGCCACACCTTACACTGTATATTTCGTGGCCGAATTTGATCAGCCTTCAGTTAAATCAGGGACCTGGATCGGAGAAAAATATTCCGAAATTAAATCGGCCAGTGGGGAGAATTCCGGTGCTTACCTCAGTTTTGATGTCTCCGAAGAAAAAACAATTCAGTATAAATTTGGTATTTCCTACGTTTCGCTTGAGAATGCCCGTGAAAATTTAAAGACCGAAAATCCCGATTTCAATTTTGACAAAACCAAAGCCAAAACCGAAGAGGCTTGGAATGAATACCTTTCTAAAATTGAAGTTTCTGGCGGGGATGAGGATCAAACGGTTCAGTTTTACACCCATCTCTACAATTCGCTCAAGCACCCCAGTATTTTTAGTGATGTCAACGGGCAATACATCGGTTCAGATAATGAGGTTTACACGGCCGAAGGTTTTGAGTACTACACGGCGTTCAGCAATTGGGATACCTACAGAACGCAGACCCAGTTGATCGCGTTGCTTGCGCCAGAAGTGACTTCAGATGTGGTAAAATCCCACCTTTTGTTTGCAGAAAGATCCGGTGGTGGGCTCCCCAGATGGGTGTTGGCCAATTTTGCCACTGGTATTATGCAGGGCGATCCCAGTTCGGCATTGATTGCAAACGCGTATGCTTTTGGTGCCCAGGATTTTGATCACGAAAAGGCATTGCAAATTATGCGCCGGGGCGCGGAGGAACCCGGTCTTAAAACACAGGAAGTGACGACCCGTACCTTTCTGGATCAGTATCTCGACAAAGGCTATATATGGGATCATATGGGAGCTTCCATCGCGCTGGAGTTTATGACGGCAGATTTTGCCATCGGTCAGTTTGCGCTTGAGGCAATGGGAGATCAAGCCGTTTATGAAAAATATCAGGAACGCGCCCAGTACTGGAAAAACATCTATAACCCCAAAACCCGATGGCTGAATTCCAGAAACGAGGACGGTTCCTGGAAGGGCAAGAACGACGACTGGCGGGAGGCGACCTACGCCAATTACCACTGGATGGTACCACATAATCTGGGAGCCTTGATCGACACCATGGGCGGAAAAAAATTAGCAGAACAACGTCTGGATTCTCTTTTTGTGAGGATTGATGCGACCTATTATCAGGATTGGTTTGCTTCGGGTAACGAACCGGATTTTCAGGTGCCCTGGGTCTATAACTGGACGGGCAGTCCGGATAAAACACAGGCCATCGTCCGCAGGATTATTGAAGAAAAATATCAAAATGCCGCCAGCGGACTTCCCGGAAATGAAGACCTGGGATCCATGGGTGCCTGGTACGTTTTTGCCAATATGGGATTGTACCCTATGATTCCCGGCGTGGGCGGTTTTGCCATCAATAGCCCCACATTTCCTGAGATTAAAATCCATTTAAAAAACGATGAGATTCTGACCCTAAAAGGGGGATCAATGGATAAAAAATACATTGAATCCCTAAAATTAAATGGGGAAGACTGGGAGAGCACTTGGCTACCGCTAAGCGAAATTAGGTCTGGCGGTACGATGCAATTTGGGCTTTCAGAAGAACCGAACTTGGAATGGGGCACGGCCACCAATCCGCCATCCTACGATATAAATTTATCCCTATGATTTTTTCAAAACGAATTGCCACAGTACCTATCCTAATAATCGCCTTGTTGACTTCCTGTAAGGATGCCAAAAAAGAGGAGGCTACTACTGAAGCTTCGGATACTGAAATGGAGCCTGTCGAGAAGGATTGGGCACTGATGGGATTTGAACGACCTGATGGTGTGAACCCTGTGCTATCGCCTGTTGAAGAATCGGTCTTTTATTCGGAAATGAATGCAACCGAGATCGCCTGGGAATCCAACGATGTCTTCAACCCGGCCGCAACGGTTATGGGCGATAGCATTTACGTTTTGTATCGCGCCGAGGATAAATCGGGCGAAGGCATAGGCGAAAGAACCTCCCGAATAGGCCTGGCATCTAGCTCTGATGGATTTGATATGAACCGGCTTTCGACGCCGATACTGTATCCCAAAAATGATGGCCAAAAGGAATTTGAGTGGACGGGAGGTTGCGAAGACCCCAGAGTAGCTAGAACCGAAGACGGTCTGTATGTGATGTTCTATACCCAATGGAACAAAAAAGTAGCAAGACTTGCCGTAGCTACTTCTACAGATTTGAGTAACTGGGAAAAGCACGGTCCGGCTTTCGCGAAAGCCTACGAAGGTAAATACGCCAATCGATTTACGAAAAGTGCTTCAATCGTCACCCAACTAAAGGATGGTGAACTCAAAATAACTAAGCTCGACGGAAGCTATTTTATGTACTGGGGCGAAAAAAACGTGTACGGTGCTACCTCGGCCGATCTTAAAAACTGGAAGCCTGTTGAGGGCGAAAATGGTGAGCTTAAGAAACTGATGTCACCGAGACCGGGCTTTTTTGACAGTCAGTTGACTGAATGTGGACCACCAGCCGTACTTACCAGCAAGGGAATTGTAATGATCTATAACGGAAAAAACCTTCAAGAAGGAGGTGATGAGAATTATACACCAAATACCTATTGTGCTGGCCAGGCCCTGTTTGATAAAGACGATCCGCTTAAACTGGTGGGTCGTTTGGATGAACCATTTTTGGTACCTACTGCCGATTTTGAGAAAAGTGGTCAATACCCTGCAGGAACCGTTTTTACAGAAGGTCTTGTCCATTTTAAAGACACCTGGTACTTATACTACGGATGCGCAGATTCGAGAGTGGGTGTCGTAGTATCAAAAAAAGAAATTAATTGAACTAGAAAGCTAATTTACTAATGAACCTGGAATCTGAACAAAATGAATCTATCCTCTATTAGGGCAACTGGATATTCATTGGATTAAAAATTATTAGGATTTAGCAAATTTTAAAGATTGATATGAACTTATTCACTGATAAAAGGACGGTTTTGACGCTGGATGCCGGAGGAACAAATTTTGTTTTTTCAGCTATTTGTGGGGGAAATGAAATTGTAGAACCCATTACCCTAAATCCTGATTCTAATAATCTGGAGCTTTGCTTGCAAACAATTATAAGGGGTTTTCGTAAAGTCATTACACTTTTAGAAGAAGATCCCGTAGCGATAAGTTTTGCATTTCCCGGACCAGCAGATTATAAAAATGGGGTGATAGGAGACTTGCTTAATTTGCCGGCCTTTAGAGGAGGTATTGCTCTGGGTCCCATGCTTGAAGAAACCTTTGGATTGCCAACATATATTAATAACGATGGAGATCTTTTTACTTATGGAGAGTCTATGGCTGGGCTTTTACCAGATTTAAATAACTCTTTAAGAAAATGTGATGTTGATCGCGAATACCACAATCTAATAGGGGTTACTTTAGGTACTGGTTTTGGAGGTGGTATTGTGATAGATGGAAAACTATATCGTGGTGAAAATGCAGCTGCTGGAGAAATATGGCTTATGCGTAATTTTAAAAATACGCATCTAACGGCAGAAGAGGGAGTAAGCATAAGGGCAGTTCAAAAAATTTATGCGGAATTAGCAACATGCTGTGAAGAACTTAGCCCAAAAGATATCTATAGTATCGCAATAGGAGAAAAACCCGGAAATGTGCAGGCTGCTCAAAGAGCATACGAAGAGATGGCTGTAGCAATAGGTGAGTCTTTGGCAAATGCTATGACCTTGCTAGATGCCCCGGTGGTTATAGGAGGTGGTATTTCTGGAGCTTCACAGTTATTATTACCCAAAATTATTAAGCATTTAAACGGATTTATTCAGAATCACGAAGGGAATAAAATACCGCGACTTTTATCTAAAGTTTATAATCTTAATGATTCTGACTCTAGAACTGAATTTTTGAAAACATCTATAAAAAAAATAAATATACCCTTTAGTAAAAAAACGGTAACCTACAATTCTGAAAAGAAGTTGATTATTGGTCTTTCCAAGCTAGGGACAAACAGGGCTGTATGTCTTGGAGCTTATGCGTATGCTTTGGCAAATATTGATCACGTTAATCTTTCGGTTTCCAGATCACTTCTTTAATTCACCAAATCTAGAATATTCATAACAATACATTAATCCAAAACTAATTTTAAAACTTTAAAATGAGTCAAGTTAATACTCCGGTAGTTCCTAAAAATTTGGTCTTTCCTTTTATCCTAATTACTTCTCTGTTTGCTTTATGGGGTTTTGCCAACGCAGTAACTGACCCGATGGTTCAGGCATTTAAAAAAGTACTCGAATTAAGCAACTCTCAGGCTGCCTGGGTTCAAATGGCTTTTTACGGTGGCTATTTTTGTATGGCCTTGCCGGCAGCTTTATTTGTAAGAAAATTCTCGTATAAAACAGGAGTTATCATTGGGCTTTTATTATATGCGGGTGGAGCTCTACTTTTTTACCCGGCAGCGACTTCAGAAAAATTCTGGTTTTTTTGTCTCGGCTTATATATTTTGACTTTCGGTCTTGCCTTTTTAGAAACTACCGCAAATCCCTATATCCTGGCAATGGGTTCAGAAAAAACTGCTACACAAAGACTTAATTTGGCACAGGCTTTCAACCCTGTAGGCCTTATTGCAGGTTTGTTAGTAGCTAAATTCTTTGTTTTAGACTTGTTACAATCTGATGATATCACTGATTTTTCAAATCTTTCTGCAGCAAAAAAGGTACTGATTCGCACCACTGATTTATTGGTTATCAGGGATCCATATGTGATTCTTGGACTGGTTGTACTTGCAGTATTAATATTAATTGCTTTAAGTAAAATGCCTCAGGCGAAGGGAGATGGAACCATTACTGGTCTTTCCCAAACATTTTCAGGATTGGGTGAAAATAAAAAATATGTATTTGGTGTTATTTCTCAGGTATTGTATGTAGGGGCTCAGATTATGTGCTGGACTTACATATACCAATATGCTGAATCAATCGGCATTTCCAGTGATATAGCGGCAAATTATCAATTAGTGTCTTTTATTTTATTTACTGTAGGTAGAGCAATAGGGACTTATCTCTTGCGATCCATAAATTCTGGGACTCTACTTTACGTTTTTGCAGTTTTAGGAGGTTTATCAGTTTTAGGAGCTATTTTTATAAGCGGTATTTTAGGGCTTTACAGTTTAGTGGGTATTTCGCTTTTTCTCTCTATAATGTTCCCTACAATTTATGGGATTGCACTACAGGGCTTAAATGAGGAAGAGTCAAAAATTGGTGCAGCTGGTCTAGTAATGGCTATTGTGGGAGGTGCTTTGATGCCGAAACTTCAGGGAATGGTTATTGATATGGGTGGTGTAGCCGTAAATGATCTAAGGATTATGGGAGTGCCTGAAGTGAATATTTCGTTTATTTTGCCTCTAATCTGTTTTGCAGTCATCGGTTCATATGGTTATTGGGTATCCAAATTATAAGTTTGAATTTAGAAAACAGCATTCTGAAAAAACACTTTTCTTTTAAAAGTTAATTACAAGATTCAAAATAAGACCAACGAATTCTAATCGCTACGACACTCAACTGACGTTTGCTATTATTTTTGTGTTGCGTTATCGATTACATTATATTTGAACTGGATCGCAACCTAAGATTTCTCAGATGAACGCAAACGATTTCAAAACCGTAACTATTTTTTTCTTTTCTACTGTTTTAATTTTAATTTCTTGTAAGCCTAAAAACTCTTCTCAAAGAGAAACGCTTTCTTGGAAAAGTTTGTTTAATGAAAAAAGTTTAGATGGCTGGACCCAGCTCAATGGAAAAGCAAACTATAGTGTAGAAGGTGATGAAATTGTAGGAACTACAGTAGCTAACACTCCTAATTCTTTTTTAACCACAGCTAAAAGTTATGAAGATTTTATTTTAGAATTGGACTTTAAGGTAGATTCTACGATGAATTCTGGTATACAAATTCGTAGCGAGAGCAAGTCTTCATATCGAGACGGTCGTGTGCACGGATATCAAATAGAAATTGATCCGTCTGATAGAGCCTGGAGCGGGGGGGTATATGATGAAGCGCGTAGAGGATGGCTTTACAACCTTACTGAAAATTCAAAAGCGCAAAATGCTTTTAAACAGGGTGAATGGAATCATTATCGTATTGAAGCACTGGGAGATACTATTAAAACCTGGATTAATGGGGTAGAAGCTGCACATTTGGTCGACGATAAAACGAAAAAAGGTTTTATCGCATTGCAGGTACACGCAATAAAAGACTCAACCGATTCAGGAAAAAAAATTCGCTGGAAAAATATTAGAATCATTACTGATAATCCCCAAGCTTACCAAAAAGCGATGAGGATAAAACCTTTTAATACCAAAAACAATTTAACCGATTCAGAGCGTGAAGCCGGCTGGCAGTTACTTTGGGATGGTAAAACAACTGATGGATGGCGCGGTAGCAAACTCGATCATTTTCCAGAAAAAGGATGGTTTATTGAAAAAGGTAGTCTTATTGTAAAAGCCACGGGAGGAGGAGAATCTGCAGCAGGAGGAGATATTGTAACTCTTAAACAGTATGCCGACTTCGATTTATTGGTAGACTTTAAAATAACCAAAGGAGCCAATAGTGGGATAAAATATTATGTAGATACAGAACTGAATAAAGGGGAAGGTTCCTCTATTGGTCTAGAGTATCAACTACTTGATGACGCCCGTCATCCAGATGCTAAAAAAGGTAATCATGAAGGTAGTCGTACATTAGCATCACTCTACGATCTTATGCAGGCAGATCCCGCAAAACCAGTAAATCCTATTGGGGAATGGAATACCGCACGTATCCTGAGTAAAAATAACCATGTTGAGCATTGGTTAAATGGTGTCAAAGTTTTAGAATATGACCGTAATACGGATGCCTTTAACCAATTAGTACAGGAAAGTAAATATAAAAATTGGCCTGGCTTTGGGACGTATGAAAAAGGTCATATACTGTTGCAGGATCACGGTAATCGCGTAGCCTTTCGAAATATAAAAATCAAAGAACTTTAAACCATATTCATGACAACACGAAGATCATTTATCAATAAATCTCTTTTGGGAGGTGCGGGTTTGGTTTTAAGCAATACTACAATGGGAATGGCTGCCAGTAGCTATCGTAATATTATTGGTGCAAATGAAAGGCTTCATGTAGCTATTTCAGGTTTGGGGCGAAGGGTGGGAGCATATTATGAGCCCGTTGCGAGAAAGGAATCCAATGTTCGTTTGACTCACCTCTGTGATGTTATGGAAAAAAGCAGATTAAATGCTTTAAAAAACGTACAGAAACATATTGATTATAAACCTAATCTCGAAAATGATATTCGTAAGGTCTTAGAAGACAAAAACGTTGATGTACTTTTAAATGCAACACCAGATCACTGGCACACACCAGGCTCCATAATGGCTTTGAAAGCTGATAAACACGTTTACGTAGAGAAACCTTGTAGTCATAACATGAATGAGAATGAATTACTGGTTGCAGCTTCCAAGAAATATGGTAAATATGTACAAATGGGTAACCAGCAGCGATCATCAGTTCATACTATAGATATTATTGATCAAATTCACAAAGGCGTGATTGGGAAACCATACAAAGCAATTGCATTTTATTCAAACTCACGTGGTGAGACTCCCTTACAACAAAAGGCCGAAATTCCTAAAGGTTTAGACTGGGATTTATGGCAGGGGCCTGCCCCTCACAGAGCATATACCAGTGAAACCTGGGATTACAACTGGCATTGGTATGGGTGGAATTATGGCACAGCAGAAGCAGGAAATAACGGCACTCATGAGCTTGACATAGCACGCTGGGCATTGGGAGTGGAGTTTCCGTCCTATACCGAAGTACTTGCAGAAAAACGCCATTTTAAAGATGATGGTTGGGAAATGTATGATACTATGTATGCGACTTTTAAATTTAAGGATGATAAAATAATTCATTGGGATGGAAAGAGTCGGAATGGTTATAACACTTATGGCAGGGGGCGTGGGACCCTCATTTTTGGCACCGAGGGTTCAGTACTTGTAGATCGAAGCAATTACCTTTTAATGGATAGAGAGGGTAAACTTATAACAAAAAGTGATGAAACTTCTGAATCTGGGATAGCCCTTGGCGGTGGTGGCAATTCTTCTACAGCTCATATAATCAATTTTTTCGAGAGTATACGGGGTAAAGAGAATTTAAAAGCACCCATAGAGGACGCTGCCGTCAGTATGGCAATGGTGCATTATGCTAATATGGCTTATCGTGTAGGACACGGTTTTAGAATTGATAATCAAACTGGAGGTGTAGAAGATCAAAAAGCTATGGAGCTATGGAACCGAAGTTATGAACCCGGTTGGGAACCTAAAATTTAATCATGAAACGCAGAAACTTTTTAATTAAAAGTAGCCTCGCTACTGTTGGAGTAACAGCATCAGCACCTGGTTTTTCTTATATTAATAAACATTTTGGAAATACTGCTCCCATCAGATTGGGAGTAATAGGCACAGGTAATAGAGGAGCAGGTCTAATATCTATCCTTAATGGAATAGAGGGTATTGATGTGACTGCGTGTTGTGATATTTTAGCTTTCAGGCTTAAAGATGGTCTTAAAAGGGCGGGATCTGGAGCAAAGTCTTATACTGACTATAGAAAGCTTTTAGAAGATAAGGAAATTGACGCTGTTCTCGTAGCCACTCCATTAAGTACGCACGCGGATATTGAGCTTGATGCACTTGCAGCCGGAAAGCACATTTATGGCGAAAAAACCTTGGCAAAGGGTTATGACGATATCCTGAAATTGAATCAAGCCCAACAGAAAAATCTCATTTTCCAGACAGGACATCAGTATCACAGCTCTAGGTTTTATACGCAAGTTGTAGAGATGATAAGAGATGGTAAAATAGGTAAAATTACAGCTTTTGAGTGTCAATGGAATCGTCACGGTGATTGGCGCAGGCCGGTTCCAGACCCTAAGTTTGAACGACTAATTAACTGGCGAATGTACCGCGAATATAGTGGAGGACTCACTGCAGAGCTGTGTTCACATCAAATTGATTTTGCTAACTGGGTATTGGGAGAAACACCCAGTCATATTTATGGAAGTGGTGGTGTTGATTACTGGAAGGACGGTAGAGAAACTTATGATAATGTTCATCATTTATTTACCTATCCAAGTGGCGTCGAAGCTACCTTTACGTGTCTTACAACCAACGCTAGAGAAGGTTATCAGATAAGCATACAAGGTGAAAAAGGCACTTTAATACTAGATCATACAGAAGGCTGGTTCTATCCTGAAGGACAGTATAAAAAATCACACGCTGATGTAGATGGTGTCGCAGGAGCAACAATTCCTTGGGAAGCAGGTAAGGGTATACCTCTTCCGTCATCTCATGCAAATCCCAGTAAACAAGCTTTAATAGACTTTAGAGACGCAATTAAGAACCAAACAGAGCCGGTTTCTAATTTTAAAACCGGAGCAAATACCGCTATTTGTGTTCAAATGGCTATTGATGCCATGCTAGAAAAAAAAGTAGTAACCTGGAATGATAAGTTTACTATCTAATTACTATTTACGTTTTTTCTTGTAGGTGCGCCCATACCATAATAAAACACCTGTTACAGGTAAACTGGCGGTCATTAAACTGGCCAGAAATGCAATTAGTTTTCCGGCAATCCCACCAATTGCACCAATGTGAATATCGTAATTCATACGGATTATATGATCGGCAAAGTCCGCATTTTCATATTTTCCAAAAATACCTGAGGTTTCAATTTCTTTTAAAGTGTTATGATCAAAAAATCTAAAATCGTTGTCGTAAAATGTACCGTACGAATTTGATACTTCAACATAAATACTTTCTGTTTCACTATGCGGGTAGTGTAATTCAAGTTCTTCAAATTCAGAAAATTGAGAAATGAGCTCTTCAAACAGGAGATCGATAGTATTTTCTTGTTGTACTGGCAGTTTCTCTTTACTTATATTCTCAGGAATATAAAAACTCGCAATTTTGTCGCCTCCCATAGTTTTATATACCGCCGAACTTAACCAGGTATATGCAATTACAGATCCAGTAAATGCAAGGATTAAGGCAAGAAAGCAACTATAAAATCCGATGATAGTATGAAGATCAAAATTTTTACGCTTCCAACCCGTATTTTTCTTCCATTGAAAACGCAAACGCTGTTTGAGATTTTTTTTTCTTTTGGGAATCCAGAGAAAGAATCCAGAAAGGATAATGAGAATAAAAAGTAAAACCGAAATGCGTACCACATGTTCTCCAATTTCTTTAGGAAGCCACAGATACATATGGCCGCGAAGCACAAATGGAAAAAAACCGGATAAATGATTTTTAATATGAAGTAATTCTCCAGAATATGGATCGAGAAAGACACTTTGATAGAACTCAGGTTCAGCCTGATAGAAGATTACTTCAATTGCTTCGTCCGGTTTGCTATATGCTGCTCCGTGAATCAAATGATCTGGAAAAATGGCCTGCGCAATCTCTTTAACTTTACTTGGTGGTAAAACCGGTTTATTCTCTGGTGTAATGGGTTTATAAGCAAGTGACACGTTTTCGATTTCCTCATTGAAAACCCATAAGCAACCTGTAATAGCCACTAAAAAAACCACGATTCCGGTGGCAAGGCCAACAATTTTATGAAGCTGAAAAATAATTTTTCTATATCTCATTGAACACTTATTAGAACAAATGATGTGTCTAAAAAGTATAAATGAGAAGAAAGCACGATATGAAAGGACATCTAGTAGATTCTTTGAATTTATTTAGACTTTTTATAAATAATTTTCTGCAAATGTAAAGTCTTCCTAAAATCTAACCAAAATTATTTAGATAAATTCTAAATAGTGTTAATTCATTCTACTTTTATTTGGTTCTATATGTATGGTAATATGGGAGATTTCAGGCAATTCATCCTGAAGTTTATTCTGTAATTGATGGGCGAGGTAATGACCTTCGTCAACAGTAATTTGCCCATTTACGATAGCATGAAGTTCTACCAGATATTTCATCCCGGCCTTGCGTACAAAACATTTCTCTGTTCCGCAAATACCATTAACAGTTAGAGCTATTTCCCGAATACCTTCAACGAGATCATCATAACGGTGCTCGTCCATAATTTCACCCAGAGCTGGTCGGAAAATAAGATAGGCATTATACAGTATAAATGCAGACGCAAAAAGTGCAGCCCAGTCGTCTGCCGTTTCGTAGCCTTTTCCAAATATAAGAGCGATAGAAATACCTATAAATGCCGTAATTGAAGTTATTGCATCACTGCGATGATGCCAGGCGTCGGCCTGCAATGAAGTACTGTTTGTTTCTTTACTTTTTCTTAGAACGTAGCGGTAAGATGTTTCTTTCCAGATAATGATAACTAAAAGAACGATAAGCGTCCAAGGTTCAGGAATTTTATGAGGAGTTCGTATATTTTCTATGCTTTCATAAGCAATAACTGTTGCAGAAGTAACTAGAAATGAAACTACGAGGAAGGTAATAAGCGGTTCTATTCTTGAGTGACCATAGGGATGATTTTCGTCTGGCGGACGCTGTGCGTATTTAAATCCTACCAGTACAAAAAAGGACGAAAAAATATCTGCTGTGGATTCTATGCCATCGGCAATGAGTGCGTAAGAATTTCCAAGAAAACCTGCGGTTAACTTAATAGCCGCAAGAAATATATTTCCGATCATACTGAAATAGGTCGCCTTAATCGCTGATTTTTCCTGAATGCCATCCATAAATTCTGAATAAGTATTCCGTGCAAACCTATTTCATTTATTGAAACACGACTACGGAAAACTGTTAATCTATTTTAAGAAGGAAATTTATTTTATTAAGATTTAATAGGTTCATCATAATTTAATCTACAAACGCAGGTTAATACTGCGATAGTCAATGCTGGAAGATTTCCTTTTTTGATCTTTTAAGAAATCGGTTTTCTTAGAATTTTATCTAGTTTTTTTCCTTTGGCTAATTCGTCGACTAATTTGTCAAGATAACGCACATTTTGAGTTAATTTATTCTCAATAGACTCTACCCGGTAACCACAAATAGTACCTGTAATCAAATGACAATTCGGATTTAAAGTAGCTTGATCAAAAAAATCTTTAAAACTAACTTTATTCGAAATGCGTTGCATCAATTGAGAATGATCATAGCCCGTAAGCCACGAAATGACCTGATGAAGCTCTTCTACACTTCTTCCTTTTTTTTCAATTTTAGCTACGTAATGTGGATAGACCGAAGTAAAACTCATAGTAGCGATGCGTTCATCGTGCTTCGTATTAGTACTCATCAAGATTGCTTTTTAATTAAATTATGTACAGAATAAATCTAGTAATTAATTTTAACGGAAAACTGCTGATAGCAATAATCTATTTCATAAAGGAACATGTACTATCTAAGTTGGCTAAAATATTCACACGTGGTCTACAGTAATACTCTGTCCTGAAACCTCAGATAAATTTAGATAGAATATCTTTTAAGCCTTTAATTTTACCTAGATTTACAAATTGTAATTTTTAAGAACATCTTATACAGCTATATTTTCAATATTCTGTAAGGTATTCCGTTTAAGAATTTAAAGAACTATAATATGCTTCAAAATACGAGCACTTTATTAAAAGTATTTTTGATACTTACCGCTTTTCAGTTTTTGGCCTGTAAAAATGATAAATCTGCAAATAAAGCATTCGATACAGCTATGAATAAGCCGGTTGAAGAAAAGGCTTTTTTAGTAGAAAAGCCAGACTCCGTTTCCATACCGGATGGTATGGTCTGGGTTTCCGGTATTCATTTTACTCAAGGGGCAGTCTCTGGAGATGATTTAGCTTTACCTCGTGAGAAACCTGCTCATCCAGTAGCTGTAGATGGATTTTTCATTGACAGAACGGAAGTCACTAATGCCGAGTTTAAAGCCTTTGTGGAGGAAACAGGCTATGTAACTGTGGCAGAACGTCCCATAGACTGGGAAGAGATGAAAAAAGATCTGCCACCAGGTACTCCAAAGCCTGCAGATAGTGTTTTGCAGCCGGGATCTCTTATTTTTAATCGAAAGGCTGAAAATGTTACAGACCTGAGAAATTACGCACAATGGTGGGAATGGAAGACCGGTGCAAACTGGAGACATCCTCAGGGTCCTGAAACATCTATAGACGGAATGGATAATTACCCGGTAGTGCATATAGCTTATGAAGACGCACAAGCCTATTGTAAATGGGCAAATCGAAAATTACCTACTGAAGCACAATGGGAAGCAGCAGCACACGGTAAAATGCACGGAGGCATTTATACGTGGGGTGATGATGAAGCACAACTCACTGAACGAGCAAACACCTGGCAAGGCAATTTCCCCAATAAAAATCTTGCTGAAGATGGGTTTTCATACATCGCACCCGTAAAATCTTTTGATCCTAATTCATTAGAAATTTACGATATGTCTGGTAACGTGTGGGAATTAACCCAGGATTGGTTTTCTATAAACTATTACGAGGGTCTTGCAGGTAATGAAGTTCGAAATCCAAAGGGACCGGAGCAATCATATAATCCTGAGAACCCATACCAACAGGAAAAAGTGATTAAGGGAGGTTCTTTTCTATGTGATAAATCTTACTGCGCCAGCTATCGTATTTCTGCAAGAATGGGACAGACCCTTGATTCATCATCAGATCACACAGGTTTCAGGACTGTGGCAACAATAGATATGTTATAACATCAAAATTATTCATTTGAGAAGCCTATCAAATTAAATTTTTTGATAGGCTTTTTTCGTTATAAAAACTTAGATAGATTCCAAGGCTATCCGAAATTTATATTTCTATTAAACTTTATGGCATCTATATACTTGTTACAAGTACCGTGAGGATTTAATTGGTTAAAACGTTGCAAAATTATAGAACGTATGTTGCAAGATTGTTTAACTGTTTTGGAATTTATTAAAATAGTTCAATCTTCGGGTCTATTATAGTGAAAGTAAAATAATACGATTTGATGATGAGCAAATTTAAGATATTGGGATTGTGTTTCGGTTTGTTAGTTTCAGGATGCGCCGATCAACATTCAAAATCTGAAGAAAAAATTGAGCAATTTGTTTATTCAAAAGATCCGGTGAATTATGAATACAGTCAATTACAGGAAATTCCTTTTCAACAAGTACAAATTAGAGATTCATTTTGGTCACCCAAAATAAAAACTATTGCAGATACTACTCTCAATTTAGTATGGAAGATGGCGGAAGATCAAGGCCGGTTTGAAAATTTTAAGATTGTTGCGGGAAAGTCTGATTCTACATATGCTCTGCGAAATTCTCCAGATGCTCCCCTATATAAAATCATTGAAGCAGCCGCATATACTCTGTCAGAAAAAAGCAACGATAAGCTCGAGAAAGCTATTGATCAGTTTATAGATCTGGCCGGTAGTATTCAGCAGGAAGATGGATATCTTCACACCCAGTTTATGTTAAACGATTCTGACGAGTTAGCGCCCAAACAGAAGAAAGCTATAAAAACTTTTGGGTTTGGAAAAGATCAGCAATGGCAGTCTACTTACAGTAATTGGCCTACGGGCTATAGTCAATTGTTTACTGCCGGTCATATGTTTGAAGCTGCTGTAGCCTATTATAGAGCCACCGGAAAAAGAGAGTTATTAGATATTTCAAAAAAGTTTGCCAATCTTATTGTAAAAAAGTTTCAGGATACATCTTTTGCCAGAAAATACGCAGATCATCCCGAAGTGGAAATAGGTTTGATGAAAATGTATGAAGTAACGGGAGATATGAAATATGTAAATACAGCAAATTTAATTTCGAGATATGTGAAATTTGGACGTCCTCCAGATATTCATTTAGAGGAAAGCCTGTTACCACTTCACGAACAGCAGCATGCATTTGGTCACGCTGTTCGTACTGCTTATGTTTATACGGGCGCCACAGATGTTGTTCGGGCATTGGGGTATGATGATCTTAATGCTTCGTTACACGCTCTATGGACAAGCGTTGCAGAACGTAAAATGTATATTCACGGGGGTACAGGTAATGGTACTGAGGCAGAACAACACGGCTCTGACTATGAATTACCCATTTATCCCACATATAGTGAAGGTTGTGCAAACGTAGCAATGGGACAATGGAATCAAAGTCTAAACCTGTTGACTGGAAACGCTAAATATGCAGACATTGTCGAGTTAGAAATGTACAACGCCGCGCTTTCGGGAATCAGTATCGATGGTACAAAGTTTTTTTATTCTAATAAACTCAATGTAGACTTGGAAGATCGAAAAGGTAAGCATGGGGGTGTACGAGAGACTTATTTCTTCTGTTGCCCCTCAAAATTACCGGGCTTTGTCTCTGGGATATCGAGATGGCTATATGCAGCCGATAAAAATGGAATTTATATAAATCAATATGTTCAGAGTGAGGTACAAACAAAATTTGATGAGCAAGATGTAAAGTTAAGTGTTGAAACAAATTATCCTTACGAAGGTTCAATAAAAATTAGAATGGATGAAGTACCAGAGAACGATTTTAATGTAAACCTGAGAATACCATCTTGGGTAAGAGGTAGGGAGATTTTTGAGGGATCACTATACTACTATAAAGACAGCCTGGACAATACATTTACCATCCGGATCAATGATCAAAAAATCGAACCAGTTACTCTCGATAAAGGTTATATAACTTTAAATCGCCATTGGAAAAAGGGAGATAAGATAGAACTGCTACTGGAAATGCCCGTAAGACGCGTTTATACCGATTCTAAGAATAAATACAACAATGGGCGTGTTGCCCTAATGCGTGGACCATTGCTTTATGCTTTGGAAGGTGTTGATAATAATTTTGACGTTTCGAAATTTATACTACCTCCGGATGAAAAAATTACTCCAGCTATTGATAAAAGTCTTTTAGGAGGTACCGTAATTCTTGAAGGAGTGGGGAAAGTAGGAGGGAAGAGGGTTATTTTTAAAGCTATACCCTATCATCTTTGGCAAAATCGAGGAATTTCTAAAATGACCACCCTATTAATTGAAGATCCAAATGAATTATACGATCAGACAACTTCTTTAAAAACCAAAGTAAATACTCAAGGCTAGGATAAATTATGAAACGACCAAACAATACCTATACACTTTTTCTAATTATCTGCATTTCACTGATCTCAAAGTTTTCGGTTACGGCTCAAAACACTGATTCACCTAATATTATTGTTTTTATTGCTGATGATATGGGTTGGGAAGAATCTATACCCTATGGAAATAAATATATACATACACCCAATCTAGAAAGTCTTGCAAAAAAGGGAATGAAGTTCAATAATTTTTACTTAACAGCGAGTTCCTGTAGCCCAAGTAGGCTAAGCATATTGACATCCCTTTATCCTCATCAGACGGGTGCAATGAATTTACATGAAAATATTACGGCAGATATCCCTCTTGTAGTAGATAATCTTCGCGAGAGAGGTTATTATAATATGCTAGTGGGCAAATCCCACGGGACTAATAATAAAAAAGTACAGGAAAAATTTGATGTTTTGAAACTCGTAAATTGGTCAAAACCCTGGGAGGTGGGCAATGATTGGGTCGAAGCTCTAAAAAATCGACCCAAAAATAAGCCGTTTTTTCTGTGGGCTGCTTCAATAGATCCACATCGGCCTTTCAATCAAGGAGAATATCCCTTTAAACACGATCCTGATTCGGTATCTATTCCACCATATTTACCCGATATACCTGAAGTAAGAACAGAATTGGCACAATATTACGATGAGATATCTCGATTTGATCAGCACATAGGTATGGCACTGAGCGAGCTCAAGGTACAGGGCGAACTTGAAAATACTATAATTTTTGTTTTAAGTGATAACGGAAGAGCTTTTGCCCAATCAAAAACCCGAGTTAATGCACCAGGATTGAAATCACCACTAATTATCTCTTATTCCTTTATGCCAAATAAAGGAAAGGTAAGTGATGGGCTCATAAGTGCGGTAGATATTACACCTACCATTTTAGATTTAGCAGGAGCAAAACCTTTACCCAATACCCAGGGCCATAGTATTCTGCCCATTATTAAAAATTTGGATCATCAAATACGCAGCTATGCTTTTGCCGAACATAACTGGCATAGCGTTATGGCATTTGAACGAGCAGTTATAAGCAAAGACTATCTATATATCAAAAATTGGCTTCCTCACCTTCCTGCAACACCCCCGGGCGACATAGTCAGAGAACCCTCGTATCAGGCTGCGAGAGACTTATTTGATCAGGGAAATTTAGCCGCTATTCACAGCGATAGTTTTATTCATCCAAGACCTGTTGAAGAGTTATTTAATTTAAAAAATGATATTCAATGCACGACTAACTTAAGTCGTTCTGCTGCCCAATTGAATGTCTTATCAGATTTAAGACAGCAATTGGCCAAGTGGCAATTAAACACTCAGGATTTATTTCCTGGAATCGAAAATCTAAAAACAGATGTTATTGATCGGGAAACTGGAATGCGACTAAAATCGGAAGAATAAACTCAAATTGTTATTTTTTCATTTCTGTCCGTTTTGATTTTACCATTCTCAAGTTTTAATTCTACCATTTGAATTGCACTTTTTCGGTTCTCTAAGGCTTGCTTAAAAATGGGAGTTTTATCGTAGTTTCTATTGTATTCTACGTGATAAACAAGAAAAGCCTTACCCTCTTTAACTAAAACACTGCCGTGTCTTGCTCTGGCATTATCCATTTGTCCCGTACCTGGATTTTTTAAAATGTAATCCTGAAAAACCCAGGAAGAAGCATCATCACTTTTATATAATGCAAAACCTTGATGAGGATCAGTTAATAACCAGTAAGAGCCTTTCCAATTAAAAATATAGGGGGCTTCTTCATAACCAATTCCTGTCGCTTTTTTATTGTAGGCATCACCGGTATCTTGATCAATAGTATCCCAATTTTCAAAATCAGTTGTTGTTTTATGAACCAGTTTGTAATTTTCGCTTTTATGTTGTTTGCTTTTAGACATAAAGCTTAAGTGATAAGTATCATTAATTTTATAAACTGAAGCATCTAAAGTAGAAACAGAATCAGAATTCATTGTCGCAACTTTTTTCCAGTTTTTTACTGGTTTTTTCAAAGGAGCTTTATAATGTACAATATTGCCGGGACCTCCCCATATACCCGATGTAGTAAGTGTATCTGGTTTATAGGTTACAAACATGTGTAAATCACTACCATCTGAGATTATGGCCGGTGCCCAGTATGTTGCAGATGCATCCTTGTAATCATCTTTTCCATCAAAAGCACAATACCCTTTAAATTCCCAGTTTGCCAAATCTTTAGAAGAAGCAACGCCTATAGGGGTTTGTAAGAAAGTATTTTGCTTTGCAGATCTTCGTGCGGTGTAATAAATGTAATAGGTAGAATCTTGATCATTAAAAACAATCTCTGGATCACAGGAGCCGTGATAATTAGGATCCTGGAAAATTGGTTTAGGAACATCAACCTGTGAAACAGTAGTATCTTTGCTTCTACAACTTAAAATAGTAAGTGCCAATATACTTATAAAAAGTACCTTCATTTTTTTTTCTTTTTTGAAATTAAATCAGCTTCAAAAGCTGCATCATATTCTTCATTAATCTTAGTGGGTACGGGAGCATTAGTATGTTTTCTCCAGTCTTTTAATTTTTGAAGCAGCTCTTTCGTTTTTGCAGGATTAGTTTTTGCCAGATTTTTTTCCTCACCGGGATCATCAAGTAAGTTGTATAATTCTAAGGATCCATCTTCAAAATATTCATGGAGTTTCCAATCGCCAGAGATTATAACTGAACCCGGTCTGGTTCTAAATAGAGGATCTCTGCTGCCATCTTCTACACCAGAGTATTCCTGAAGATAAATTGGGAAATGAAAGAATAAATCCCGGGGAGCAATAGTCTTATTTTCAAACAGGATAGGAGACAAATCATTACCGTCAAGTTGCTTAGCCATTTTCGAAGGAGATACTATTGCTTGCAATGTTGGGTATATATCCAAGTTTGTTATCCTTACATCACTATTTGCCTCAGGTTTAATATGGCCAGACCATTTGGCAATCATAGGCACACGTATGCCTCCTTCATAATAAGAACCTTTACCTGCTTTTAAGGGATCCTGGTGCGAAATAGCCCTTATACCCCCATTATCTGAAGTAAGCAGGATCAATGTATTTTCTTCTAGATTTAGTTTTTCTATTTCTCGTAATAATTTGCCCACATTTTGATCTACTGATGTAACCATAGCAGCATAATCTGGCCTGTCTTGGCCATCTGAGCCTTTTTTATTTTTATAAAAATCGACAAGATCTGGTTTGCCCATTATGGGCGTATGTACAGAGTAAAAGGGTAAATAGAGAAAAAAGGTAGTATCCTTGTAAATATTCACAAATTTAACGGCTTCATCGCCAAGTCTATCGGTTAGATATTCTCCTTCAGGACCATCAGTCATGTTTTTGACATTATAAGGCGCAAAATAACCTTTCTTTCCTGGATTTCCCATACCACTGCCGGCTCTATTGTAATCGATACCTAAGGTTTCGGGGGTTTCATTCACGTGCCATTTTCCAAAGTTACCGGTTACATATCCAGCTTTTTTGAGCATTTTGGGCAAGGTATAAACGGTATCATTTAAATGCTCTGTATTCTCAATAGGAATAAGTTTCCGTGTCTTTGCATTTCCGCGGTCTGAATTGCCGACTGTATATATGCCATGTCTGGGCGTGTTGAGCCCAGAAATCAAGCATGCTCGACTGGGAGCACAATTAGCAGCCCCTGCGTAGGCCTGAGTAAAATATAAACCTTCTGATGCAAGTTGGTCAATATTAGGAGTTTCGTAATAAGAACTCCCCATAAAAGCTAAGTCTTTCCACCCAAGGTCATCAACATTAATAAGAATAATATTAGGTCTTTCAGGAACTATAGGAGCTTTCGCTGAACTGCACGATAAATGAATTATGGTCATTAAGACCAAGAAATATATTTTTTTCATAGTTACAGATTAGTTGTTTATTGGCTGAGGAAGTCGTTTGGTTTCAGTCCCAGAAATTACAGGACGTATGGTATAACTATAATTGTAATCACCGGCCGGGATTCGAAACTGTTTATGGGGTAATGCATTATCAGACCAACTGTCGTCACCTCCTACACCCATTTGCTTAAGATCTACGTTTAAAGTATAGTAGTCTTCGGGTTCTAAATCATAGGTATGCAGGGCATTTTCGATATTTTGTGGAGAGTAGGGCCAGACGCTAACGCTTAAATTGGTTTCCATCGCATCAACTCGTAGTCCTTTACCATCTTCATTAGTTAGTGAAAACCAGCGTACCCCTGTTTTGTTACTGCTTTCCTGTGGACGTATGTAGTTGTAAAAATCTTTTTTTACAGATTGAGTATATAAACCAACATCTGCGCCTAGTTGCCTGTCGATATAATTTTCCTGAGGGCCTTTGCCTAAAAATTTAAAGACGTCCAGCGAAGGGTTTATACGCATTTGAGTTCCAATGCGAGGAAGCATAGGCAAGTCTTTGTCTGCCTTTAATGCATTATCTACTTGTATTAAGCCATTCCCATAAATCGTGTAGGTGATACTCATTTGTGCATCGTTGTCAGCTAAATCATAATCAACTTGAGCAACTACCACATTTTCCGATTTTTGTTTAAGTACCATATGTTTTAGAGTTCGGTTTTCACTGGCTTGTTTCCAGATAGCTAGTTTTCGAGGCGTTTTACCCCCTCCGCGATCATTATCTGTTACTGGTCGCCAAAAATTAGGAACCGGACCATTAATTAAAAGAGGAAAATCATTTACAGTATATTGAAGAAGAATACCCGTTTTTTCATCAAAACGAATACTGAAATTTTCACCTTGAATCATACTTCCGTTCAACTTTAATTCTGAGGTTGCGTCGGGATTAAATTCTTCCGCCTTTGTTCCAAACGGTAGTTTTATCTGTTCCCAGGCCACAACATGACCTATATTTGCCCAAAGCCTTTGGTGTTTGAGCTCTACAGAAACCTTAATAAAGTATTCTGCTCCCGGCTCAGGGTTAGGTATGGTGTAAGGAATGGAAATCATTTCTTTTTGACCCGCTGTAGTGTGAATAGTATTTAAACGCCCGGATTCAAGTGTTATCCCGTCTTGTTGAAGTTCCCAGGTTATATTATAATTTTCCAGATTATTAAAATGGAAATGATTCATAATTTCTAACTTCCCAGTCTTCAGATCAACTGGTACAATCTCAACAGGTTGAAATACTTTTTTAACTTCCCAAAGGGCAGGTTTAGGTACTCTGGCCGGGTCTACTATCCCGTTAAGACAGAAATTACTTGAATTAATTTCCGTATCACCCATATCGCCACCAAAAGCATAATATGCCTCCCCATTTTTTTGCTGTAATAATCCCTGATCTACCCAGTCCCATATAAAACCGCCAATCAATCTTTTATTCGCGCGCATTGCATCACGAAACTCAAACAAATTTCCGGTAGAATTACCCATAGAATGAGCATATTCACACCACATAACCGGACGATTTTCCTGGTCCCAATTTGCCATTTTTACCATATAATCTATAGGGGCATACATTCTGCTTACGACATCGACATACTCAGGGTCTTTAAATAATTCATCATCTACCCGCTTTTTTCCTCCGGTAACTTGAGCACCTTCATAATGCACCGGTCTAGTAGGATCATATTCCTGAATCCAACGGGCCATTGTAGCGTGATTAAATCCTGATCCTGATTCATTACCTAAAGACCACATAACAATTGAAGGATGATTTTTATCGCGTTCAACCATTCGTACTGCGCGTTCAAGAAATGCGATTGTCCAGTCTGTGTCATTACTCAATTTTCCACCCAGCCCGTGCGTTTCCAGGTTAGCCTCATCCATAAGATACAAACCATATTGATCGCACAGTTCGTACCAGCGGCTATCATTTGGGTAATGGGAAGTACGCACAGCATTAATATTAAATCTTTTCATCAATGTGATATCCTGAATCATTAGTTCTTCTGAAACGACTTTCCCATTAACCGGGCTGTGATCGTGACGATTAACTCCATATAGTAATACAGGTTTACCGTTGATATAGAATTCCCCATCTTTTATTGAAACTTCGCGAATCCCGATTTTAGCACTTCTTGATTCTAAAAGATCACCTGCTTTGTTTTTTAGATCAAAAACAAGCGTATAGCGGTTGGGTTGCTCTGCGCTCCATTTCTTAGGATTTTTAAGCGTAGTCTCCATTAAAGCAAAAGGATTTGTTCCCCGCTGGCCATAATGTTCGTTGTAAATTTCCTCGGCTTTAAGCGATAATGGAGTTTCCAGTACGGGCCTATCAGAATCATCATAAATTTGTGCCTCCAGATAAATACCTTCGATTGATTGATTATCAAAGGCTTTTAGTTTAGGCCGTATCTCAACGTGTGCATTCTCATAATCCTCGTCCAAATTTGTACGTACTGCAAAATCGTATAATTGAACCTTTGGAGCAGCCTGTATAAAAACATCCCGATGAATACCGCTCATTCTCCATGCATCCTGATCTTCAAGATACACTCCATCACTCCATCTAAAAACTTGAACTGCTAATGTATTTTTTCCAGCTTTGAGGTAGGGTGTTATGTCAAAATGAGTGGGTAACATACTATCTTCACTATAACCTACCTTTTTTCCATTTAGCCAAACAAAATAGGCAGAACTTACGCCATTAAATGTGAGGGTTATTTGTAAATCCTTCCAATTATCAGGCACTGTAAATTGAGTACGGTAGCTACCTACTGGGTTTTCATTGGCCGGGGTATAGGGAGGGTCAACAGGAGTGAATGGATATTTCGTATTCGTATAAATAGCGGTACCGTAGCCCTGTAATTCCCAATTAGAAGGCACAGGTATCATTTTCCAATTATCATCATCAAAATTTACCTTAAAAAAGTCATCAGGTGCGCCTAAAGGCGATGAGGCCCAGCTAAATTTCCAGTCGCCATTCAACGATTTATATCGATTTGCTTTTTTAATGTTGGTACTAAGTGCTTCTTCTAAATTTACATACGATTGGGAATGCGCTTTAGAAGGTAATCTGTTTATTCCATTTACCTGAGGGTCTTCATAGGGTTTTATCTCCTGAAAAGAATATCCTTTAGCAATGCTTAGCACAAGCAATAGGTAGATTAGTTTTGAGATAGACATAAGCTGTAGTATTATTTTTCGACCGGTGAATGTACAAACGCCAGTTCAGCAAAAAATCTCAAATAGGGGTTAGATATGTGTAATATTACCCCAAAGTAGATCATTTTTACCGCTGTGCATTTAATATTATGCTCGTTTAATTTGAAACATCTTGAGATTTAATAGGTGTCAATATATGAATTAACATTCCTGACCGGATTTTTAGTCTTTCTGAATTTTTGAATGTATTCTGAGGGACTCATATCAAAATGCTTCTTGAAGCATTTACTGAAATATTTCTGACTCTTAAAACCGGTCATTTGTCCCACCTCTGATATGTAAAGATTATCCTCTTCAAGCAGCTGGGCAGCACGCTTCAGTCTTATCTGTTTAATGAAATTTACAGGTGTTTCATTAAGAATGATTTGAAGCTTACGATATAGGTTTGCACGGCTCATACCCACTTCTGATGCTAAGAACTCGACGCTGAGTTTGCTCTCATCTATATGTTTTTCAATGACATTAATTAACTTACGAACAAATTTCTCGTCAGAGGAAGCCCCTACAACTTCAGAAGGTTCGGGTTTGATCACCCGGGTAAATTTGTTTTTTATATCATTATTACGTGCTACTGTATTAATAACCTTCCATTTCAGAAACTCCGGACTAAAAGGTTTTTCAATAAAGTCATCTGCTCCAATACTCATACTATTTAATCTGGTATCTGAATCATTCCGTGCCGTCAGAAAAAACAAGGGTATAGTTGCTGTGTCCTTATTCTTTTTCAAATCTTTGAGCATACTTATACCATCCTGTACAGGCATGAGAATATCGCTAATAATGAGATGGGGATTGTGTTCTACAGCCATTTGAAATCCTTCTTTACCATTACTTGCTTCCAATACATTAAAATCATCATGTAATGTTTCCCTAATGGCTGTGCGCAATTCCTGGTTGTCTTCTACCAATAAAATAGCGGTTTTATTTTCCTTATTTTGGCTATGCGTTTTTTGAGTTTCTTCCTTAAATTCTGTAAAAAATTCGTATTCAGAGTTTTCAATAACTGATGTTTTTTGTTCAGTATGTTTACGTAGTTCAAACTCTTTAAAAGCGTGTTTATCAACGGGTAAATGAAATGTAAATCGCGTGAAACTATTTTCTTTACTATCTACTTCTATTTTACCATGATGGCAGGTTACCAGTTTTTCAACTAACTCCATACCAATACCGGTACCGGGAATTTGATTTTTAGGAATATTTGTTGCCTGATAGTAACGATCAAAAATATATTTCAATTCTTCACGCGCTATACCTACACCATTATCTTCTACATAACATTTTATTTCTTCAGAAAAACCACCAGAGCCATTTGTTTTGATTAAATCTAGATATATGCTGATTCTTCCACCCTGAGGAGTGAATTTGAAGGCGTTTGAGAGTAAATTAAAAAGGATTTTTTCGACAATTTCAATGTCGTACCACACATTTAGTTGCTCATATTTGCAGTCTAACTTTAAGGTTATATTGTTGAGCTTTGCATAATCATCAAATGCTTTTTTTATTTTTAAAATATCATTTTTCAAATCGCCTTGTGCAACAGATAGTTTAAAAGCACCCACATCATACTTTCGAATATCCATTATTTGATTTACGAGTCTGCTCATACGCAATACATTACTGCGTAAGAGCTGTAATTTAGGAGATGCTATTTCTTGCTTATTCTTCACTTTAAGTTGTTCAATCGTAGTGAGAATTAACGTTAAAGGCGTACGTAATTCATGCGATATATCTGTAAAGAAAGCCATTTTCATTCGGTGATGTTCATTATCTTTTTGACGGCTTACAGTTTCTGCAACAAGTGATTTTTTGAGTATGTACCATCTTTTCATCAGCTTGAAGGCCAGATAAATTAAAGCCAATGCAAGAATAAGGTAACTCAGCAATGCGAGTTTACCTAAATAGAATGGCGGATTTACCTGAAAGCTTACAGTAGCGGGCATCTCATTCCATATGCCATCACTATTTGAACTTTTTACTAAAAAGGTATAGCTACCGGGTTCAAGGTCATTATAGATTACATTTCTATTTGATGCATCAGTATAGATCCAGTATTTGTTAATTCCATTTAATTTATAAGCATACTTATTTTTATTAGGGGCTGTAAAATCTAAGGATGTAAAGCGAAATTCAATGCTGTTATTTTGATAGGGAATTTCTACAGTTTTGCCTGGTTCAAAGTTTAAGGATTTAAATGTTTTATAACTCAGATTTTTGTCTCCTTCCATGAGCCCTGAAAGTGTATTAAACTCAGTAACTACTGTTTTGGCAAGGCGATTTGTTTTTTTAAAATCTTTAGTGTCAATGCTGTAATAACCTGCAGTAGTGCCAAAATATGCCACCTTATTTTTTTTGTTATAAAACTTACTATTAAAGGCAAACTGGGTCTGTTTTATATTATCTTCAGAACCAAAATTCACGAAATATTCGTTTTCAGGATCAAAATGCACGATTCCTCTGGGGGTACTCAACCACAAATTCTGGGATTGATCTACACAAATTCCAGATATCGTTTTCGAAAGAAGTCCTAGGAGGTTATTGTAAGCTTTAAATTGATCTGAAGAAGGGTCGTATCGCATAAGGCCTCCTCCACGAGTACCAATCCATATTTTACCGTTTTGATCTTCAGCGATAGAAAGGATGGCATTTGAAGTAATATTCTTTTCCAGATCTGGCTTATAATGGTATAATTGCTCGGTATTGAGATTAACTTTGAAGAGCCCGGAACCTCGTGTACCAATCCAGATATTTTGCTTGCTATCTTTAAAAAGAACGAAAACGTTTTCTTTTTCCAGTACACGTATAATTTCTTTTTTGAATTGTGAAATGGGTGCACTTGTATTAATAATATCTACTCCACGTCTGGCCCATAAACCTACCCACATTTCGTTTGCGTTTAGAGTTATAACGTCGGTTATGTCTTGATCATAAGTTTTAATTAGATTAAAAGAGATTTTAGTATTATCATTTAAGTGGCTTGACTGATACAACTTATTGCCCAGGGAAACTAGAACTTCCTGATCATCAAATGTGGGGCTTATGGTACTGTGCCAGTTTGAACCTGGAAGAAGTAATTCTAGGTCATTGTCTTTGTTAACCTTAAAAATCCCGTGATTACTTACAGAAACATAGAGTTTATCATTTTTATCAATGTAAAAATTTTCAACTTCAAAGTCTGTGTTTTCAATTTCGCCATTGGTTAGTGCATGATATTCAAATATTGAATTCCGATCTACATATTTATCAATACCATATTCTCCACCTGCCCAAATATTATTGTAGGCGTCCACTTCGAGCGCCTTGACCCGCTTATTTTTTAATCCTCCTCTTAAAAGTTTGTTTTCTTTAAAATGAGTGAACTTAATTGAGGTATTTTTTAAAACTCCTTTGAAAAGGCCGTTAGAAGTACCTAGCCATAAATTGGTATTCTGATCAATTTTTAGGGTATTTATTGTTTGATTTTTTGACAGAGGTGGTTTGTACTCGCTCAGTTTTTCCAACTTTTTACTTTGACTGTCGTAACCAAAAATGATCAGGGCGTCTGCCGTATATGCCAAAAAACGATTATTGCTCAAGTTTTGAATTCCTAAAAAATGCTCATTGAGATTTTGTGGGATAAGTTTGTTCTGCTTTCCAACCTGATAAATATCATCATCAGCAATAATCCATATATTTTGAAAACTGTCCTCAATCAATGCGCGTACCGCATCCTTTTTAATAGGTGTTGCATCTTTATACAGTGATATTTTTTTAAACTGAAGTGTATCCTGCTGAGGAAGACTTGCATCTATTTGCACAAGGCCCATTTTACTTAAATTGGCCCAAACTTTTCCTCCGGAAGTGACGGTGAGTAATTCCGCATAATTGTCTTTAAGATATCTTTTAAAAGAATTATCTACTCTATTATATTGAACTAAATAACTCTCTGTACCTATCCAAATATTGTTGTTGCAATCTTCTACAATTGAGTTTATGGTATTATTTGGAATAGAAGATTTATCAAAAACATCATATTGGAAATTTTTAAAATCATATCCGTCATACTTAAAAAGACCGTTAGGTGTACCTATCCATAAATAATCTTCTTTATCAGCATAGATAACTGTTGCGTTACGATTAAAAGTGTAATTATTCAATCCTATTTCCTGAAAACTATTAAGTTTTTCCTGAGATAAGAGTGATGACGCGGCATTTATGAAGATTAGAGCTAAAAAGAGTATGGGATACTTTACAAAAAAGTGTTTCATCGTACTAAATATAAGGTGGTAGCAAATTAGGGTTTTATTTGTTGCATTTTAGTTTCTTTAACATCAGACTTCATTTGTTGCAACATTTAGAGGGTGTTTTTGAGAATTTTAAGTAAACATTAATATTTAAGTTTGTTCCACAACAATTTCTACAACCGTTGTTGTTTATGAACTTCTACTAATAATTAATAATGAGAAATAACTACATCAATTTTTTTAGTAAGAAAGACTCAGTAAACTTTAAGTATTGGACATCGTGTCTTGTAATGCTTTATTTAGTTGTAATGAGTCATTCCCTGCGTGCCTCAGAACATGTCGCAGAATCTTTTATTCTCCAGGAAACTATATCGATTTCGGGAACCATTCTGGATGAGAATGGGATCCCTATGATAGGAGTTACTGTTTTACAGGAAAATACTTCCAATGGTGTTTCTACTGATTTTGACGGTAATTTTACAATTAACATTACTCCGGGAAGTAACCTGATTTTTACCTATGTGGGTTACAAAACACAAACAATTGAAAATATTACTACAGCCACAAATCTATCCATCACGATGGAACCTGATACAGCAAGCCTTGAAGAGGTGGTCATCATTGGGTATGGTGAGCAAACCAAGCAAACGGTAGTTGGATCTGTAGGTACTGTAAAAGGAGAAGAATTATTAAAGGTAGGCTCGGTTAATACCGTTTCAGAGGCCTTACAAGGTCAGTTACCGGGTTTAACAGCAATAAATACGGGTGGTAAGCCAGGTTCAGATGCTGCTAATTTATTTATACGTGGAAGGTCAACTTTCGGCAATTCAAATCCTTTAACACTCGTAGATGGGGTGGAGCGGGGTTTTGACAACCTGGATCCCAATGAAATAGAGAGTATTAGTGTCTTAAAAGATGCAGCAGCAACCGCCGTATATGGGGTGAGAGGAGCAAATGGTGTTATCCTGGTAACTACCAAGCGTGGTAAATTAAGCGCACCTCAATTTAATCTAACAGCCAATCTAGGTCTCAAACAGCCTACGGCAAAGCCCAGCAGAACCGATTATCTCACTGCTCAACGAGCTTATAATGAGGCTGCTTTTAATGATAGAAATTACGATGTATTGATTCCACAATCAACTCTTACTGCCTGGGAGCAAAATTACGATCAGCGCGGTCCAAACAACCCTTATTTTCCTGAAATAAAATGGTTGGATGAGTTATTAGGAACGGGTTATGAACAAACCTATAACCTAAATACCAGTGGGGGAAGCAAACTCATTAAATATTTTGTATCCCTGGGATATAGAAATGACGGGGATATTTTCCAGACTGAAAAACAACCGGAATATGATCCTGCTTTTGGCCAGGAACGCTACAACTGGAGGTCTAATTTTGACTTTAATATCACTCCTACTACAACGCTACGAGTAAATTATTCCGGAAATTATCGTGTACGTACTCAACCGGGTTATCGTATTGATGGTGGCGGTGAAGATGGTTTTGGTCAAAATCAATTCTTTCAACGCATATTTAATGCGCCTCAAAATGAATTTCCACTTGCTTATCCCGACGGTTTTCCGGGAGAGGGGTCTGATGGGGAAGGTAATTTAAAATTATTCATCAATGGTGGGGGTAAACGTACCTATCAATACTATCAGGGGATTTACGATGCAGAACTGGATCAGAAATTGGACTTTATCACTAAAGGTCTTGAGTTTAAAGGTACCTTGAGTTATACTTCCTTTAGTAACTATGAAAAATTTATATTCGGTCCAGACTTGCTTGGTAATTTTGCAAATCTTAACATAATACGTTATTACCGGACGTATGATTATACCAACCCGATAACTGCAGCCGATGGTACAGTTACTTACCCGTTACTGACTGAACGAAGATGGCCTACCGAGCAATCTCAGGGAGGTCCTATAACTGCTGGTTTACCTTCTTTGTATGGGTATAATCGCCGTTTAAATTACAGGTTTCAGACTGATTATAAGCGAAGATTTGGGGATCATAATGTGAGTGCATCTGCAATATTTTTAAGACAAAAAGATCAGGGAAGAGGGGGCTATCCTGCTAAGCGTGAAGAATGGATAGGTCGTGTTACCTATAATTATAAAAAACGCTACTTACTGGAAGCCTCAGGTAACTATTCCGGTTCTGAGCAATTCGCTCCGGGACTCCGTTTTGGATTTTTTCCTGCAGCTGGTGCGGGTTGGGTGATTTCGGAAGAACCTGTTATTAAAAAAATAACTAAAGACTGGCTTGATTTCTTTAAGGTAAACTATTCATACGGGGTTGTGGGAAATGACAACGTTGGCAACAACCGTTTCTTATATCTTCAAGCTTTTGATACGGCTGGTAACATACAATTTGGTTACGAAAACCTTACTCCATATGGACCGCAATATCTGGAAGGCACCATTGCTAATCCTAATGCAACCTGGGAAACAAGTACCCAACAAAACCTGAAATTTAGCCTAGAAGCTTTTAAAGGGTTTAGTGCAGAACTTGACCTGTATAAGCAGGACCGTGTTGATATCCTTACGGAAAGAATCACAGTGCCCTCTTATGTTGGTTTTCAAAATAATCCCCTGGCTAATATTGGAGTTACTAAAAGCAGGGGCTATGAATTGACTTTAGGATGGAATTCTACATTGGGAGCGGAATTTGATTACTACGTCAATTTAGGAACCGCATTTAATGAAAACCGGGTGCTGTTTAGAGATGATCCAAGACTTACCCCTAATTATCAAAAGAATGCTGGTAAACCTATAGGTTGGCAGTCCAGATTGATCAACGGTGGCTTCTATGGTTCTTTAGATGATATTTTTAACGGGCCTACTCAGAGTGTGGGTGCGGCTCAGAGTGCGCTCGTACCGGGTGACCTTATGTTTGTTGACTTTAATGGGGATGGGATTACCGATTCGAATGACAGGGTGGCTATGCAGGATTTATTTTATCCGGCGCGCACCTACAACTTAAATTTTGGTTTTAACTGGAAAGGCTTTGGCTTTAATGCGTTATTGTATGGTGTTACCGATGTCGCGTACACAATCCCTAATAACATTTACTTTGATTTCCCTGCTGGTAATATTCAAGCCCAGGCTGATGTGTTGCAACGTTGGACTCCCGAAACAGCTGAAACAGCAACTAAACCTGCGCTGCACTTATCAAATAATCAGAATACCAGTCCGAGCACGTTGTTGTATGTTGACGGTTCTTATTTACGATTGAAAAATATTGAATTGAATTATCGATTTGAAAATGATTTTCTTCAGAGTTTTGGAATACGTAGTCTTCAGTTTTATGCGAATGGTAATAATGTAGCTACCTGGTCTAAATTAGATGATCGTATTGATCCGGAAACTCCAGGGACAAATACTTATCCTATTGTTAAACGTTATAATTTGGGCCTTAGAATGGGCTTTTAGTGAATATTTCCTAAAAAATAAATAAATCTAAGTTGAAAATACTATGAATACTAAGTTTTTAAAATATAGTCTAATCGCCATTCTTCTTGCTTTTGCGGGGTGTGAAGAATACCTTGAAGTAAATCCTGATTTTGGGGTTTCTGAGGATGAAATTTTTTCCGACTATGAGGCAACGAGAGGATATCTGGATAACTGCTATGAGGTTCTGCTGGATATTTTTAGTTGGAGAGCGCAAAACCTGCAACGTACTTATATCAGCGGATTATCTGACGAAGGTTCAACCCTGTATGGTAGTCCACTTAATGGTGTTATAAATACAGGATCCTGGATTAATCAACCTAATGCCGGTGAATTGGGGTGGAGTGGTCCTGTAAATTCTCAGTTTGGTAATGTAGTCACCAATGCTTTGTTTTCGCTTCGTATTGTGAATAAGATCATAGAGCGTATTGATGAAATACCAAATGTGAATGATACAGATCGCAATCAGCTTTTAGGGCAAGCCTATTTTTTAAGAGGATGGTACTTTTTTGAGGTCATAAGACGTTACGGCGGTATGCCTCGTCTGGATAGATCATTTACATCAGATAGTGATCTGGATCTTCCCCGTATGACTTATTCTGAAAGCACAGAATTTGTTATTGAAGACTTAGACAGAGCCATTGACCTTTTACCGGGTACCTGGGATGATGCTAATTTTGGTAGGGCAAATAAAGGAGCTGCAATGGCTGTTAAAGAAATGGCAGCACTTTATGCAGCAAGCCCTCTTATGCAAAACGGTCTAGAAACTATTCAAGAATTACCTTATGGACAGGAATGGTCAGAGCGTGCTGCCGAGTATGCTAATGACGTTTTACAATATGTAAACAGCGGTGCCGGTGGTTCTCGTGTTCGGTTTATGGATGGTGACGAATATGAAAATATCTTTTATTCGGAAGGCATACAGGTCACACCTGAATCATTATGGTATAAGCTGGGAGATCAAGGTAGGGGAGGAACCCGGCGTGGGTTGAGATGTCATTTTATCCCACAATTTATGAGTGGAGGTACAGGTAATGACGCTACTGCTTTTTCGGGTCCAACTCAGAATATTGTAGATATGTTTGAGGTGTTAAATAATGGTCAGGCCTACGCTATTGATGACCCACGATCCGGATACGATCCTCAGGAGCCCTATGTTAACCGTGATCCTCGTTTCTATAATAATGTCCTGGTACCCGGTGAGGAATGGGGTGTTGATGGTTCACAGAGACCATTATATATAGAGCTTTATGTAGACGGTAGAGATTATAATGCTACTACAACCAGCGTACACACCCGTGACAGGCAACTATCTGGCTATATGTGTAAAAAGTTTATCTGGCCAGAGTGTAATCGTTTCGCTGAGCAATATGGCCTGTATAATTTGAATACGGTTTATATTCGTGTTTCACAGGTTTATTTGGACTATGCAGAGGCTATGAATGAGGCTTATGGTCCTAATTCAGACCCACGAGGCTATGGTCTTACAGCTGTAGCAGCGGTTAATAGAATCAGAAATCGTGTAGGGATGCCAAGCCTGCGAAGCGAGCAAACCGCTTCTAAAGAAATACTAAGAGAGCATATACGCAATGAACGGGCTGTTGAATTATTCTGGGAAAATCACAGATGGTTTGATCTGCGTCGCTGGATGACTGCAGAAGAAGTTTTTTCTCAACCTATACGAGGAGTCCGGGCAATTCCACCGGCTGGTCACAGACAAGTTGCTGATAAAAGCACTCTGGACTTTAATTTTCAGTACATCGACTTAGAAACTGAGCAGCGTGTGTTTGATACCCGTCACTACTGGTATCCGGT
>CAYNMH010000015.1:0-43785 GCA_964398145.1 uncultured Flavimarina sp.
AAAACAGGAATACAACGATTTTGGCCTGGGCGAAAAAGCAACCTCCGGTCATTATCGCGTGCTTCGAAAAGACGGAAGCTTCAACATTCAGAAAGACAATGTACCTTTTTTGGAGAAAATCAATTTTTTCCACGCTTTGGTTACGATGTCATGGCCGCGCTTTTTAGTATTGGTCGCAGCCACTTATTTCAGCATTAACCTCATTTTCGCCACACTGTATTTCAGCATAGGCACCGAATATCTAACCGGGATCAATGGCATCACTCCTTTTGAACGTTTTACCGAAGCTTTTTTCTTTAGCGCACAAACCATCACCACACTGGGTTACGGCCAGGTAGCCCCGCTGGGACTTTTGGCTAACATAGTTGCAGCTACCGAGTCGATGCTGGGACTTTTGGGCTTTGCCCTCGCTACCGGTCTGGTTTACGGCCGTTTTTCCAAACCGGCTGCTAAACTTAAATACAGCAATCACGCCGTGGTCGCTCCCTATCGGGATATCAACGGCTTTATGTTTCGGGTTGCAAATCCCCACGGCAACCAATTGCTGGAAATCGAAGCCAAAGTTTCTATGTCTATACTTCGGGAGAATTCAACCCTGCGTGACTTTTACGAACTGGAACTGGAACGCTCCAGTGTGGTATTTCTGCCTGCGGTATGGACCCTTGTACATCCCATCACGCCCGATAGTCCTTTTACACAATTTAGCCGCAAAGATTTCGCTATGCGGGATGTTGAAATCATTGTGGTCATCAAAGCTTTTGATGAAAGTTTTTCGCAAACGGTGTATTCACGCTCTTCCTATAAACACTATGAGATTAACTGGGGCGAAAAATTTACCTACCTCATGTCTCATAAAAATGGAAAAATTACCGTTGACATTAGCGGACTTAGTACCAGTGAACCGGCTGCTTTAAATCAAAATACTGATGAGAATTAAATAGTTAGCCGAAAACTTAAGATAAAATTAAAAGCCTAAGGCTTTTAAAAATAGTAATTTTCAAGCTTTTAAAGGCTGTCGTATATACTTGTACAGTTTCAAATTCCTTTTATGAGACAATCTCTACTTCAGTTTATTTATAAGCTTGGCAGACTACTGCGCGAAAAATTTCATCAATACAATCCCGGTCTGCCCTATCTCATTACGGCACTTGTTGCTCTGGTAGTGGTCGTACTGGGGATCAATTTATTTATTGAACTTACAGATACGCTGGAGTCTGAAATGCTAAATACCTGGGACGCACGCATTACAGATTATGTTTTGTCTTACCGAAATCCCGCACTTACCAGGTATTTTATCTTTGTCACCGACATAGGCGATTTATACGGCTATTTATGCATTTTAGGCCTGGCAACCATACTTTCCTATTTCGTATTTAAACGCTGGAAGTATGTGCTGCAAATTGTTTTGGTACTCGCGCTGGCTTCTGTTTCTAATGTAATTTTAAAGCGGTTTATAGACCGTGCTCGCCCCAGCATAGAACATCTGGTAACTGTAGAAACCTTAAGTTATCCCAGCGGCCATGCTATGAGTGCTATGGCTTTTTATGGATTTCTCATTTATTTATTTACCCGTTTTAAAATGAATACCTGGCTCAAAGCTTTGTGTATTACCGCTCTTGCAGTTTTCATTCTCAGCATAGGTATTAGCCGCATTTACCTGGGTGTACACTTTCCCTCAGACATTGCGGGCGGCTTTATAGCCGGATTTATCTGGGTGATTTTCTGTATTCTCCTGTTTAATGTGATTGAATTATTCCGCAGGGATCCCAAAACCTAGGTCTGTAAATAACCTAGAGAATGCTTGATAAACAATGGTAAGGCTAATACTAATTTTTGCCTTCGCGAAAGCTTAAAACGGATAACCAATCGCAAAATTGAGAATGGGGTTGCTCACATCCCAGGACCAACGCTCACCTTCCGGCAGACTGGGATCGTGAAATGGGGCTGCCAAATCCAGACGAATCACAAAACTTTGGATATCAACCCGCAACCCGAAGCCTCCGCCAATTCCCAACTCACTCATAAAATCTCCTCCAAAGGTATCCCCTTCCAGAGCTTCATTGTCAGTGGTATTCCAGACATTCCCGGCATCTACAAATAATGCCCCCTTCAACACATTAACAATGGGAAAACGGTACTCTGCATTGGCCTCAAGACGTAGATTCCCGGTTTGATCGTAATAACTGTTGTTGTCATCAGGCTCATAGCTTCCGGGCCCCAGAGATCGGGTTCGGAAAGCCCGTACACTATAAGGTCCTCCTGAAAAATATTGTTTGGTATAGGGCACCACGTCCGAATTTCCATAAGGTAAACCTATTCCTGCAAACAAACGCGTAGCAAAGGTCTGATTACTGAAATTAAAATGATAGCGTACATCGGCATCCAGACGGGCATACTGGGCATATTCCAGGCCAAAAATACTTTGAGGTCTTTCGCCACCGGCGATAAGGCTCAAACTGTTACCCGCAGTATCAAAATTGGCGTTAAAATAAATCTGATGCTTTTTACCGGTATCAACCATTCCATTATAAATAAAAGAATAGGTCAGGCCTGAAATAAACTGCTGCTCAAAACTGGTTCTCAAAAAAGGATTGGCCTCTAAAATTTCATCAAACTCTGGGGTGGTATTCGCCAGTGATACATAATTTATAGCTACGGGATTGATCTCGTGCGTGATGTATTTATTCGCCTGCCATACGTAACCAAACTTGGCCTCCACAGAACCCAACGTAAATAATTTGGTTCGGTTTAAATAGGCTACTCCCATCTCGATCTTCGTTTTTGGGATATCGTATTTAAAATAGTTCTTGGAGATTTCAATGGGAAAAAGCATTCGCGGGAAAATAAGTGTCCCGTTGACCCCCAGTTGAATGCTTGACGAGCCGGCATTGGCCCCACTGCCACCGGCCTGCACTTCATAACTGCCATCCAGAGAAATATTAAGTGTTTCCCCACCTTTAAAAAGGTTTCGGTTTACAAACGTGAGTCCCAGGCCGGGTCCTGAAAAACCATTAGACTTGGTAACTCCTTTTACTTCTGCCCGCACGGCGCGTTTGTTTAAAGGTGAAAGGAAAATATTGGCTTCCAGCAAGCCCAGACTGTCTCCTTCAGCCTCCGTATCCAGTTCGTTATACCTAATGTTTACATATTTATAAGCCCCAATAGAACCCAATCTGCGACCCGTTGCCTTGGAGGCTGAAGGATCGTACAGGTCCCCTTCCTCCAGCAAAATAAATGGATCCAGCCGTTTGGGCTTAAAAAACGTTTCCCCCTGTATAAAATTCTTTTCTGCAAATCGTACGGTATCCAGAGCCGAACTATCCAGTTCTACCGTATTGTAGGGATACACGTTAACTTTAGCGAGCTTATACGGGATCACCGATTTGGCAGGCACATCCTTTTTCAGTCTTAAATACAGATCGAATCTGCGGTTGTTTCGGTACTGATTGGTATCGGTTTCAAAAATCAGAAATGCTGAATTAAAATTGTAATACCCCCGTTCCTTTAAATAGCCGTCAATGCGCTGCCGCTCCGCCTTCATGGCGCTTAGGTCAAAACGCATATCTTTTTTCAATAAACTTTCTGAAAGCGAATTTTGAATCTGTTTATAGACCCCCAGCGAATCGGTATCTAACTGGTATGTTTTGAGTCGGTAAGGTTTTGAAAGTCGAAGGCGGTAAATGGCTTCCGCCTCTTTATTTGTAGTGTCGCGCACAATTTCTGAAGTAGCGACGCTGTAGAAAAAACCTTTATTTTCGAGACGGTTTAACAGAATTTGCTCCATCTCATAGGTCTGTATGTCGGTATCGTAAACCGGCTCCTGCCCAAATTTTTTATTTAAAAACCGGTTGATAAAACCGGGTTTTTCGCGATTTGCTTTATAATGAAAATACAGACCCGGATAGCCCCCTAAGAACGAGCTCACCGGCTCGGGTCTCAAGGCATTTTGAAGGTCGAGTTTGATATTGTCGATGTCATTCACAACCGAGTCTGGCGTGAGTTCTACCGTTTCTTTGGTATATAGAAATTCATCTTCCGGAATAAAACGTTCTACCGAACAGCTGTAACACAAAACACTGATTACAGCCAGTAAAAGCCAAAGCCCATTCTTAGTCATATCCTGCCGGTTATTTAGTATCATCCTCTTCCTCTTTTTTGGCCGGAAACATCGACTCCCAGAGTTCCGTAAACTTGTTGAATTCCTGAGTAAACAATAGGGAAATCCCGTTAACAATAATTTGCCCGTCCACTACATTTTCAAACTGGCTGCGGCGATAGCCCCGTAAGCGGTAACGGCCATCTTCTGTTAATAAATACTCGATGCTTACATTACCTACCACTGGCGCAGTACCCCCATTGGTATTGCTGTTTCCCTGCAGATCTACATTACTGCCTACACTCACCACTACCCGATCATCAAAAAGCTTTTTCTGTGCAGCAATATCCAGTGTGGTGCGCTCGGTAGGTGAACTGCCCTGATAATCGGTATAACTGTCCAGACCAAAATTTAAATTGAAACCGGTATCGCCCAATAATTTGTCTGAAAACAGGTTGAGCTGGTCTGATATCGCATCGTTAAGGTTATCACGGGCAATGGTTGCCGTACCTCCACCACTGCCATCGTTAGATGAAGATGGAAAAAACCGGTTAAGAACCAGAAGTGAAAACACCTGTTTATTGAGTTCATTTTCCTGCTGATTGAGCTGTTGAACGCGGCTATAGACCTGCCCGCCCACTGCACCGCGGCTTTCTTCAGGAATATCCAGGTTAAATGAAATTACGGGTTGCATCAATTCGCCATTGATATTGATATAAACCCGGAAAGGTACTTCCTGGCGGTACTGTCCCTGTGTGCTGATATCGGCTCCGCTGGTTTGCGAGGCCATAAGACCACTGGCAGAAGCTTCAACACTGTAAAAAGCTTTGATATCTAAATCGGCATCAAAAGGATCACCAGACCAGGTTATGCGACTGTCCGGAGCCAGATCAAACCGGCGTTTCACCAGATTGTATAAACTCATCTCATAATGCCCGTCTGTAACATCATAACGCCCGCTAAGAGTCATTCTTCCGTTAGGATACATGTCAAATTGAAAATCGCCCGTACCGGTTACCTGAAAATTGTCTCCGGTTTGTTCATCAATAACCAAATTAAAAGTTGCGCCTTTGGCAATACTGAAATTGGCATCTATTTCAAAACCGGAAACGGTATAGGATTCTTCTTCTGAATTGGTGAGAATCGCATCGGGGTTTTCTTTATTCACGAAAAGCACCACTCCTTCTTTAGATTCGATCTGCACTTCAGATGGCGGCAATACGTAGGTCACATCGGTTTCGGGTTTTACCGTGAGGTCCAGGTCTATTTTTGGCAGGTTAAGATCTCCGGTGATCTGTGCATCGGCATCAAAAACTGCTTTTCCATAAACCAGATCAAAATCTTCTTCCGTTGAATTGAGTACCTGAAAACCTGTTGCCTCAATATTGAGGTCAAATGTGGGATTGATAAAACTTTCAGTCCCTACCTCACCGTTTAAAACCAGCGTATTGGAATTGGCATCCTGAATTTTGAAATCTGAAAAAGTGATTGCCGTATTATTGAGATTTAAACTTTCGTTAGCCAATAAAAATGGAACATTCAGCTTAGTCACTTCAAACTTCGCCTGATTAAAATTAAGTTTCCCTTCATATTCAGGACTGGTGGTTGTACCCGTAACTTGTAATTGCCCACTCATTGTACCGGAAGCATTGCTGATCTCGCCCAAAGAAAAATTCTCAAGAGCCTGCATTTTAAGGGCATTAATATCCAGGTTTAAATCCAGATTGGCAGCTGTGGCATTAGTTCGGTACGTGCCTGTAAGATCAAGATCTGCAAGCCCTTCTTTAATGCGCAGTTCAAAATCATAGGATGAAGCGTCAATAGACTTACCGTTTGCAGTAAGTACTCCCATATCGCTACCCATCAACTCAAAATCGGTGATTTGCAAATCGGTAACCATCCCCGGCGAAGTAGTAGGTTCTTCAACCACAAAAGTTCCGCTCAGCTTACCTTTGGCCAGCGTTTCGTCAGGATTGAGCAGATTGGTGAGGGTTGAAAGCCTGAAGTTTTCAAATTGAACTCCCAAATGCTCTTTGGTAACATTAGGCAGATTATTACCGGCTTCCACTCTTTGGTTGTTGTAAGAGAGTACAAAATCTGTAAAAACGGTATTATTTTCTTCAAAAGCGATGCGGTTATTTGGGTTTACCTGCCACTGATTTTTGTTCAGTATTAGGGCATCCGGCAACAAATGCAGGGTAACCACATCCTGCTGTAGTTCAACCTCTGAAGCAATGTGCATCAGGGTTTCGTCTTTATGTTTGGAACTAAAATCTAAAGCCAGCTTGCTATTTTGCAGCGAACCCTGTAAACGGGTATTTTGTAAATCAATGGGACCTGCAAGTAATTCTTTCAGCCCAAAATCAAAACTCATGTTTTCCGCATCCGAATTCATGGTGAAGGCCAAACTATCTATAGTATAGCCATTATAGTTTATATAAGGAAGATTTACATCTGCCGTAAGCCTGCGCTTTAACTCATTAAAATCTACGGCTATGTTTATGGTATCTAGCTCTCTTAAATCCGGCAGAAACACTTCGTTGAGTATGGGTGCCTGATGCACCGTCCCCCGAAGTTTTATGGTCACAGGATTTGCAATCGTATCCATATTAGGGCTGGTGTCGAGATAGCGCCTCAGGTGGTTTTGCACCGCACTGAGAAAGTGACCAGGGCTGGTGTTAGACTCCAGATCGAGTTGCAGGATGCGGTTTTGAATATCTACGGAAGTGGTATCGGGCTTTACAAACGCATTTATCGCTAAATCGCCCAACTGAAAAGCTTCGTCATCATACACCGCAACTCCTCGCGTAATTTTTGAATCTACGCTGTAGTCTTCGGGTGTGCCTTTAAGTGTGGCTTGCAGGTTGAATGCCGCTTTCACATTTTGAGAGACCAGACCCAATTCCTGCAAATCAGCCCCGATTAAATCCAGATTTACCTGCGCACTTGAAGCCACAGAATCAAGATTTACATCAGCATCAAGGGTCATATTTAAATTGCTGTCTTTGTAGGCGGTAGAAAGGGCTCCCTGACCGTTTTTAAACCTGCCATCAAGACGGAGATCCTTAAATGTATAGTTATTAAAATCCAGGCTATCAATACGCGCATTTAGTGTAGCATCAAGCGTATTCAGGGTAGAACCGGAAGCTTCTGCATCGAGATTAAAGCTTACCTGCCCTAAACTTTCGTTTTGCAGGAGTTGGTCAAGTCTGATCTGCGAACCGGTAAGCTTCCCTTCAAAATTAAGTGTTTCACCAAATGCGAGCTGGCCGTCAAGACCTAATTTACCCTCGCTGGTTTCTAACGTACTTTTGGTGGCAATACGTGAATCGGTTCCTTTCAGCGAGCCGGCAAGACGTATTTCCTGTGGAAGCTGTACTCCCAGTTCTTCTTCCTTTAAAAACTGATTGAGATCAGCCCGGGTACTGCTTAACTGATAGGTAGGAAAATTATAAGCCAACTCCTTGGGATCTGTAAGATTGTAAACCGTTCCTCTAAGATTAATACGCGTGGCATTACCCCAGTTTACACGGGCATTGTTTACATTAATCTCATTCAATTTTCCATTGGCAGAAAGGGTTCCGGTTAGTGGTCTTTTACTTAGAGCGACCATGTATTCATTGGCTCTTAAAGCAGGCTGAAATTTAAACAGGGTGTTCAGATCAGCTACCAGTCGATCGATATCGAGATTGATTTGGGCAATTCCCGGATTTTGAATAAAAGCCGAAAGCGAACTGTATTGTAACGTGGTAGAACCCGAAAGTCTGTTTCCGTTAAGTTGAAGATTGAGATCATTCAGATTGAATTCTCGATCTGTAGCTTCTGCAGTAAAAGATAGGGTGTTTAAGTTTATACCTGAAGCCTCCTCAAAACGCGCTTCTTTTAAATTAGCTGCTATGTTTTGGTCTTTAAACTTAAATGTAGGTATATCGAGATTGAGATTGGAAAGGGCAATCGCGTTGGGATTGAATTGTGAAGGATTAACCGCTGCGCCATCTAGTGTGTACCGCAGGGTAGTACTTTCAAGCTTTAAACCTGTAACATCAGCTGTAAGTTCTGGCCAGGTAAATGGCTCCTCTGGTGTAGGCTGGTCACTTTCTGTATCGGGCCGGGTGGTAAGCTCGAGATTAACAAGGCTATTCTGAAGCAACAAGCCATCTATCTCATACAATTGATCTTTTAGATTGAGTGCAGGAATTGAAGATTCCAGATTTCCGATTGTAGCTAAAAGAGCTAATCCATCTGGTTCTGAATCATAACTGGCACCTACGTTTTTTAAAGTTACCCGGTCTACCCGTATAATCGGTAAAGGGGCTGCGGTTGTATCTTCAGATTCCGGAAAGGGCTTGGTCTGTTTGTAGGTAAGATTGGTATTTGCAAGCCTCACGTCTCCTATTTCAAATACCATTTCTTCTAAATTAGTTTGATTCACATCAAGCTCTAATTCCTCCAAAACCAGTTTAGCATCAATACCCATTACGCCATCCTGAAATTTCAAGTCAAAATCCCTAAAATCAAAAGTACCCAGATTGAGTTCAACGGCGCTGGTGTCCTGAGAAGTTTGCGTGGTAGTCGTGGTATCTGTGGCGAAGGCCTCAACCAGAAATTCATAATTAAACCCGGATACAGAATCCTTTCTTATAATATTAGCCTTAAGACCTTCCCAGCTTACATCATCAATAGCAAGTGGGCCACCGGTTATTAAAGACCATAACGGGATATCTGCCTCCAGATGTTTACTGTAAACCAGTGTATCTCCCTGCTTATCTTCCAGATATAGCCCGTCAAGAGATACATTCCCATCAAAGGTGATAAAAAGCTTTTCGATCTGGACTTCAGTATCCGTTTTAGAACGGATGTAATTCAGTGCTTTATCTACCAGGATCCCCTGGCCCCAGGGGCTGCGCACAAAAAGGATAAGTATTAAAAGTAAAAGCAAAATGATCCCGATTACCTTTCCTATAATCCTTAAGATTTTAAATAGAATTTTCCTGCCCTTCTTCGTCATAAATACCCGTACTCAGCAATGTTACACTGTACTGCTTATAAGCTGCTAAAAGTACTATAATAAGCAATGGTGAAAGCAGCAGCTAGTATTAAAACCTTGTTATAGTTTTCTTTAAAGCCAGTTAAAAACACTTATAAAAACCTATGCTTCGTGTATATTCAAACAAAACTAGTATTATGAAAACTGAAAAAACAAAAGACAACACGTATAACCCGGAATTGACCAAACACGATAAGGATATCCTTAACCAGAAAAATATTCATAATGATGGAGGTGCTGATGAGCAATTGCGCCATCGCAACAAGGATGTCGACTTTACGGGGGAAAATCTCGATGTGCCTAGCGGTGAAAAAACCACGGAACAAACTACCGGCCTTAAGGATGAAGAAAACAAGCTTTACAGTCAGGGCGGCAGTAGGAATAATAATCTGGAAGAACAAAAAGGCAAACTTTAATAAGCTGCCTTAAACTAAAAGCCTTGCTTTTGCAGGGCTTTTTTTGTTGAATGGGTTCTTAATTAGAACCTTCTTTTACATACACAAACTGAGCTTCAAAACCGGTAGCCAGAAACCACTGATTGGAATATACCAGATTACCGAGCTCATCATAAATATAAAATTCGGCTGTATTGGCGCCCAAAGAACCCTGATTTAAAGCTTTAATCGCAATTTTATTAAAGCCCTCCTGAAGTTGTAACGTGATTTGTGTAAAATTAGATCCTAAAAAAACACTCGGCACAATAGTGCGATCGTTATTGAGAATACTAACCCGGTCGTTGTCAATTGCCCCAAAATCACGACATTTAATAATCAGTTGTTTAGAATTTCCTTTAAAAACCCCAAAATCAATATTCTCCCGCGGCACATTACCCCTACGCTCCTTGTCCAGTTTAGCTTGATAGTCATTCATTTGGTCGGTATAGCGTTTACCGGAATCGGCAAAATCTTCACGTTCGAGCATAAAGAAATTTTCAGATTCTGGTGCCCTTAGAACTGGTCGCTCCACCAGTTTTCCGTTAGCATCCAGTTTTAAACCTCCCTGGGACTTTGGAATCTCGAGATCTGGTTTTGCTTTATCTGGCTGTAAAGCAGGCAAAGCGGTGCTGTCTTCAGCAGCTGGTATCTTAAAAGAACCAGATCGATTATCAATTTGGCCAAAACTATCTACAGAAACCAGAGTTGTAAACAACACAAACAGTCCCGCTTTATAGAGGGAATTTTTGGATAGATATGCCTGTAGTTGAATCACGTTTTTATTTTTAAATACCGTGTTTTCCAAACGGTGTTGCAGTTAGGAGCCGGTAAATGTACACAATTATAATTTTCATTAATCGTGCCAAAGCTATTCCCTTAACAACTTTAGAATTAGCATATTCTGAAAAATTCGTATATTCAAAATAAAAAATCTTAATGAAAACAATACACAATTCCAGATTTGAAAAAATCTATCTCCATGCCATCTCTTTCGGGCTTTGGTCTATGTTGATGATACTGTCGTTTACGGTAACGCGTGCTCAGGAAACGGAATCCTTTATGGAATATAAAGGCACTGTTATTGACCGGGAAACTCAGGACCCGCTTCCTTTTGTTAATGTGCTCATTGAAGGAAGTAATATTGCGACGGTAACTAATTCTGAAGGCGATTTTATTCTCAAAATACCGGAAGCTATGCCTCAGGCAAAAGTCTCTTTTGGTTACCCGGGTTATGAAAAACTAATCATTATTTTAAGTGATTTAAGCACCACTCAAAATACAATTAGCCTCAATCCACAAACCACACAACTCGAAACTGTTAACATCAGTCGGCCTAAAGATGCTGAAACTCTGGTACGCATGATTTTTGACAATCGCGATCAAAATTATCTGGAAGATGAAACTTATATGACGGCTTTTTACCGGGAATCCATAAACCGACGTAACCGCAGTGCCTCTCTTGCTGAGGCAGTTGTTGCCATCGAGAAAAAGCCCTATACCTCTGGCGGAAAAGATCTTGTGGCTATTTATAAAGCCCGTAAAAGCACCAATTACGATCGCCTGGATACGGTAGCTTTAAAATTGCAGGGAGGCCCTTTAAATGCATTATATGCCGATTTAATGAAGTATCCGGAATTTTTTATGACCCGCGAAACCCTTTCCAATTATGACTTTAGCTTTGGCGACGCCATTACCGATGATGGTCGACTGGTTTATACGGTTAACTTTAAACAGAAAGATAATATCATAGACCCTTTGTACTATGGTAAATTGTTTATTGATGCCAAAACCTACGCCCTTACTAATGCCATCTATAATATGAATGTAGAAAATCGGAAACTGGCCGCCGACTTATTTGTACGTAAGAAGCCCAATCAGGTAAAGGTATGGCCCACAGAAATTAGCTATCGCATTGATTACCGAAATAAAGACGGCAAATGGTACTACGGTTACAGCAATGTCAAACTCGAATTTGTCGTAAACTGGAAACGCAGACTGTTTAATAACAAATACCGTATAAGCAGTGAAATGCTGGTAACTGACTGGGAGAAAAACATTAATGTGGCCGATATTTCCCGAAAATCTAAATTTAAAACCACAACAATCCTGGCAGATGAAGTTTCAGGTTTTGCAGATCCTCAATTTTGGGGTTCGTACAACCTTATAGAACCTGAAAAATCAATAGAACAGGCCATTGAAAAAATTCAACGTCAAATAGAACGGGGAGAATAAAACCTGTATTTGAAGCCAGGATTTTCAATATCAGAAGTTTAAGGCATATTAGTTGATGTGTGTTTTTTAGGTTTAACTTAAAAAACACACATTATGAAAACTTCTACTTCTGTAAATGCCGGTTCGATGGCAGACATTGCTTTTTTAATGCTCATCTTTTTTCTGACAACCACCACGATTGAAACCGATAAAGGCCTGAGCCAGACTTTGCCAGATCCATGTAAAACAGAAGATTGTGCCACCGAACTTGCAGAGCGCAATCTTTTAATCATTAAAGCTAACCGCAACGGAGCCTATTTAGTGAATGGGGAGCTCACTGCAATAACAGAGATTGCACAACAGGTAACCCGTTTTGTAATGAATACGGAGAATGCGGTTAATCGCCCTGAGAGTCCTGCAAATGCAGTGGTTAATCTGGATATTTCAAGAGAACTTAATTACAAGACCTATGTTGAAGTATTTGATCAGGTAAAAAAAGCTTATGCGGGCATGCGCAGTGATTTCAGCAGAGCACGCTTTTCAAAAATTTATAATGAGCTTACGCAAGCCGAAGCAAAAGTAGTGCTTGACGCTTTTCCACTTCAAATTTCCGAAACAGCATTAGAAAAAATTTAACCCGGTAAAGAACTGTGTTGGGTAATTTGATCTGAAATAGTTTGAAAAAACTTATCGGTCTTAAAGGGTTTTGTAATAATATCATTCATCCCACTTTCCAAAGCTTGTTGGGTGACATAGGTCTCAACGGAAGCTGTAAGTGCTATCACAGGCACGTTAGGTTCAAATTGACGAATGATTTGCGTGGTCTGATAACCATTAAGCCCGGGCATATTGATATCCATAAAAATGAGGTCATAGTGCTGGGCTTTCACCCGTTCTATGGCCTCTTTTCCATTAGAAGCTTCGTCTGTTTCAGCCTGAAAACTACTCAAAATACGATTGGTAACCATTCTGTTGATCTTATTATCATCCACTATCAAAAAGCGTTTTCCTTTAAAATCAACACCTACGTCGCGGACGGGTTCCTTTCTTTCGGGGCTTTTCGCTACAGTGACCTGCTGTAAATGGGCCTCTTCGAGACGTAAATCAAACCGGAAGCAACTTCCTTTCCCGGGTTCACTTTCAACCTGAATGCCAGAACCCATTTTCTCCAGTAATTTACGCACGATAGGCAGCCCCAGGCCGGTACCTCTGCCTTCTTTAAACTGTAAATCTTCAAGCTGGCTAAATTCATCAAAAATCAATTCCTGCTTTTCCTTGGGAATCCCAATTCCGGTATCGTTCACTTCAAAACTGATGCTATGTTTTTTACCCTTCACCGCATTATGCTTTAAAGATAAATGAACGGTCCCGCGGGGAGTGAACTTTATGGCATTTCCAATGATGTTCAATAACACCTGCTTTATTCGGCGGGCATCCCCAATCACATAATTTGGAATTTTAGGATCAATCTCAAAAGTCAGACGGCAATGAGCGTTCTTCAAGCGATTACGATCAAAACTATTTATGACATCCTCGATCAATAATTTGATGTTGAACGACCTCTTGACCAGTTTAAACGATTCGTCTTCAAGTTTAGAAAGATCAAGCAAATCATTGATGATTTCCAAGAGATGATCTGCGCTGAAACGTAACGACTTAATCTCTTCCTCAAATTTCTTTAAATCAGGATTGGTTTCCAGAATATTGATGATTCCCGTAACTCCGTAAAGCGGGGTACGCATCTCGTGACTCAAAGTCGAAAAAAAACGGGTTTTTGCACGCTCGCTCTTTTCGGCACGAGTTTTTGCCTGTTGTAAATACTTGTTTTTAATTTTTAGATTACCAATTAACCCAAGCCTTAAACGCTCGCTGTAAAACAGATATCCCAAAAATAAAATCATTAATACGATGATAGATCCCAGTAATACAGACTGGGTTTTCTTGCGCTGCAAATCGTGATCTAATATTTCTTGCTGAAGCTCTGCCTGGTTGCGCTCTCTTTTGGCTTCCGCAGCTTCCAGTTTAGCCTGAACCAGTTGAAAAGTCTCGTTAGCTTTAAATTTTTCCTGATTTTTATAATAGGTTAGAAAGCGTTCCTGAACCGTAAAAGCCTTTTCCAGTAAATTTTGTTTGGCTAAAAACCGGGCATACCGTTCATAAAAATCAAGAGCGATAAAGTCGAGTTCCTGCTTTTCAATGAGTTCATAAGCCTGAGCATAATATCCAAGCGCACGCGGTGTTTTACCAATTGCGACATAGTAATCTCCCCATAAAATATCGAGATGAATCAGGGGATCATCGTAATACCAATATGCCGGATCATAGCTGCTCTGAGCTTCTTCAAGATACTCAAGCATAAGATTGTATTTACCCATCTTATGATACAACTCGGCAAGATTAAGGGCAGCATCATAAAATTCCCCATCATCCAGCCCGCGCTGAATGTTTAATGAGCGTTTATAATACTCCAGAGCCTGGGGATAGTTCTCTTTACGGGAAGATAAATCGGCTGCGACATTATTGTATGCCCATGCTATAAGCGTATCATTTTTAGACAACTGTGCATAATGCAGGGCTTTCTGAGAATAATTAAATGCCGGGACAGTATCTCTAAGCTGAGCATAATTAATACTCAGATAGTTATAACCGTGAAAGAGATACTCATAGTTCTTTACACGTTCCGAATCTGAAATGAGCTTACTTAACAATTTAATGGCCAGCTCATAGTTTTGATCTTCGGTAACCTGTTCAATACTGTCCAACTGGCTTTTGAGGGAAATCCCGGGCTTCTGTATAACATTTTTAAAATTGGCAAATAGAGTTATTTGACAACTAAAAAAAGCTGTTAGTAGAATGATGAAAAACGGACCTATGATTTTTCTCAATTTACTGTTTTAAAAAAACTGCTGTAAATATACATTTAATCGACGTAATCAATATATCAAACTGAAAATGTTTTAATTACAAACTTTGGGATGTAATGAAAATTAAACATATGACAGCTTATGGAGGTTAGCTATTAAATCAGGGTCAACTCAAACCTGGACAATGCGCTCTCTGCTAAATAATTTATCTTTGCCAACTTTTAAAAGCTTATGAAATCTGTTTTACACCCCACCTATTTTCCGGATATCCTAACTACAGCTGCTTTGGTGCAAAGCGAAAAAACCCTGCTGGAAGTATGCGACAATTATCAAAAACAGAGCTACAGAAACCGGATGTACATAGGTACGGCTAATGGTAAATTGCTATTAAACATTCCCGTTAAGCATATGGGAACGGGAGGGCATAAAAAAACAGCTGATGCGCAGATCGAAAATAACTTCCTCTGGCAACGCCAGCACTGGAGATCTTTGGTAATTGCATACCGTACATCACCGTTTTTTGAATTCTATGAAGATGAGCTCTACCCTATTTTTCATACTACTTATGATTCCCTTCTGGAGCTCAATAAAGATACTATTACCACTATTTTTGAAATGCTTGAAGCTAAAATTGATCTGGGAATAACTGAAAAATTCAACCTGGACTACTCCGGTTCTGAATTTACGGATCTTCGCTTTTTAGCTGATGCGAAAAAAAGCCCAAAGATTCAATTACCCCGCTACCGGCAGGTTTTTGAAGAAAAGAATGGATTTGTTCCTAATCTGACGATGCTGGATTTGATTTTTAACCTGGGACCGGAAAGTCTGACCTATTTACAGAGTTTAGATTTGAGTTTGTTTGAGCAATTATAAACTCAAAACAGCCTGAATAGGGTAATGGTCTGAATAGGCTGCATCAAAATTTTGAAAAGCTTCAATCTGAAAATCGGGATCTGGCAAAATAAAATCGATACGTAAAGGAATGATATCAAAAATAAACGTGCGGCCAAATCCGGTGCCGCGTTCTTCGAATGCATCCTTTTTCGCCCCCCGTATTTTAGTATAGGTGTAGGAGTAAACCGTATTGTTAAAATCACCCACCACGACTTTTTTATAAGGACAAGCCGCCTGATGCTTCAGGAATAATCCCGTTTGCTCCTGTTGTTTTTTAAAAGCACTACCCAGTCTTCCTATTAAAGACTTGGTATTCTCTTCTTCTAAAGCCCCCAGGCGGGGTGATAAGGCCAGCGATTGCATATGTAAATTATAGACCCGCAGCGTGTCTGTCCCCTTTAGGATATCTGCGAAAATACCGTTGTTAAATGTGCTTTGAAAATCTAATGAACCACTATTTAAGATTTTATATTTCGAAAAAATAGCCGGACCGTAACTAACCGATTTAGCCTTACTTCCCAAATATGAAAAAGGAAAAGCAGATAAATCGGGCGCATTGTGAGAAGAAAATTCCTGGAAGCAAATAACCTCGGGAGCTGCTTCACCAATTAGAGTTTCTATGCCCTGTTTTACTTCTTCCGGCGTAAACTCATCACTGCGAAACACATGAACGTTATAGCTTAAAATATTAAGTTTTCCTTCAGTATTAAGCAGTGCTTTTGGAAGCGTATCGTCTGCAAAACGATATATGGTTTTTCCATTAAAAAAACTGATGCTTATAAGCAGGGCTGAAAGTAAAAACTGTCGTTTTAGCTGAAGAAGCCAGTAAATCACAAAAGCAAGGTTTACGGCCAGTAAAACCGGTATAACTAAGGTAAGAACAGAAGCCGGCGGAAAAATACGTGGTGGAAAATAAGGCAGGACATAGCCTACTAGCAGAAAGAACGCAAAAAGGCTGTTGATAATAAAAACCAGCTTATTAAACAGACTCAGGTTTTTCATCAGTTTTCCTTGCCTGCTTTAAACAAAAAATCTTTATCCTCTTTAGATAGGCTTTCATAGCCGCTTTTACTTATTTTATCGAGAATACTATCTATCCGTTTTTGCTGTTCAGTCTTCGATATTCCAGACCCGGAAGGTCTACCCGTGTTACGTGACTGGTTTTTATAGACGGTTTTCATTTTGGCTTTTTTGGGTTGTTTAGGCTTTGATTTAAACAAATCAGCGATCTTATCTCCAAGACGTTCCCACCAGGTACCTATGTCATTTCCTTTTGCCAGCTGGGAGGCATACACATATCCAAACAACGCCCCACCCAGATGCGCCAGTAAACCCCCTGCATTGCCCGAAGTAGGCAATTGAATCAGGTCCATCAGCACTACAAAAACACCAATATGCCAAAGCTTTACATTAAAGAAAATAATTCGCACTTCAGTATTAGGCGTATAGGTTGCTATAAAAATCATAATCGCGCGTACGGCCGCACTGGCTCCCACCAGATATGCCGTAGAAGTAATCAAAACCGGAAACAGGTTATAAGCCAAAACATACAGGACACCTCCCGCCAGGGCTCCCAGCAGGTAAACCGTTAGAAAACGTCTTTCGGTAAACAAATTGAGTACAATCTGCCCAAACCAGTACAGAATGAGCATATTCCAGAAAATATGCCAGAAACCGCCGTGTAAGAATGCATACGTTAGCAGCGACCAGGGTTGAATTAACAAGCGGCTTAAGTCTGTAGGCAGGCTTAGCCATTGTGTAAAGACAGGGCCCATATTCAAAGCCCATTCCAAAAGCATCAACCCCAACCATATCGCGACATTAATCACAATGAGCTTTATGACTATATTAGCCGTTTTAAACTTATAGCTTAGATCACCTGTTGACATTCTTAATACCAGCGTTTATCGTTAAAACTGTTTTTCTTCCAGTACCACATCATAATGAAACCAAATAGAGCCCCGCCAATATGAGCAAAATTGGCAATATTCTGCCCAAAAATGCTAAAGCCGGTCACTCCGGAAAATAAATCCAGGAGTATTAACGCCGGAATAAAGAATTTAGCCTTGATGGGTATTGGCAAAAAGATTAAAAATAATTCGGCATTGGGGAACAACATCCCAAAGGCCACCAGAACTCCATAAATTGCACCGGAGGCTCCTACAGCAGAAGTATAGTATGATTGGACCATACCCCCAATTTCTGGTACCTGATATTTTGGTATTCTACCACCTAAGCTTGAAATTTTATTTCCCTGTTCAACCAAGAAACTATTTATTTCATTAACTGAGTAACCATTATCTGCAAGTAACTCATAGCCAATATTGTAATTATAATACCCCACTAATAAGTGTATCAATGCAGCACCAAAACCCGCAGAAAAGTAAAAGAAGATAAACCGGTTTCTACCTAACATTTGCTCAACAGGACTCCCAAAAGCCCAAAGTGCATACATATTAAACAGTATGTGAAATATACTGCTCTGGTCGTGCATAAACATATGCGTGATAGGCTGCCAAAACCGAAAATTTGGATTATCAGGAAAATAAAGTGCAAACAAATCCATATTCCCATTTAAGGCAAATTTCACCCCAAGAAAACAGATTACGTTAATAATCAGAAGCACTTTTACAGTTTCGGTTATTCTACCCATATTTTTTGTTTACAATATTAAAAAAGCAGTGAAGCCTTATAATTACGCGTTAAATTTACGATCGAGCTCGTCAACACTAAGCGTAATAAAGGTTTTTTTATGAAATGGTGACAACGAAGGCTCTGTACAGGCAAACAATTTGTTGACTAGATGCTCCCGCGAAAGTTCATCGAGTTTCTCACCGGTCTTGACCGCCATACTTTTGGCCATACTCTTAGCCAGCAAATCAATCTGACTAAAGCCGGAATCGGGTACCTCGTGTTCCATATCGCTCAAGAGCTGCTCCAGCACAATAGACACTTCACTTTCCGGAATCCCTGCCGGAATACCGCTTATTTCCAAAATGCCATCTTCAGGCCGGTTCATTACAAAACCGGTATTTTCCAGAGAATCTTTAAGTTCATCTAAAAGCTGCAACTCATTTACCGAAAAATCGAGTCTTAAAGGAAACAGCAATTGCTGACTCACCGATTCTCTGACACTTATATTCCGCAGAAATTCTTCATAAAGCACCCGTTGATGCGCACGCTGCTGATCGATTACCAGCATTCCGCTTTTGATGGCGCTCACAATGTATTTATTATGAAGCTGATACGTATTTGCCGTCTCGGTTTCGGTGGCAGGCTTATCACCAAAACCCTTACTTTCCTGCTCTATAAAAAGAGATTCGGCCTCTGGTTCTGTTTCAATCTGTACACTGCTAAACGTGTTAGATTGGTTTCGGCTTTCAAGACCTTCATACAAATTCTCCCATCCTGCAGAACTTTCCTTTTTATAACTGGACGCACCGGTGTAGCCACTTTTGGGTGACACAGTCTCAAAGGGATTGAAATCGCGATCTACTTCAATGCGCGGGGCTTCAACAGGTTTGTTTTTATAGGAATAAGGCGTGTCCATGCTAGACTCCCGGTTAAAATCTAAGACCGGGGCAATATTGAACTGGCCCAGACTGTGTTTAACCGCTGCCCGGAGCAGTGTGTAAATCGCATGCTCGTCTTCAAATTTCACCTCGGTCTTGGTAGGGTGAATATTAATATCAATGGTTTTAGGATCTACTTTCAGGAACAGAAAATAACTGGCCCGCGCCCGGTCTGGCAAGAGGCCGTCAAAAGCAGCACTCACCGAATGATTGAGATAGGGATGCTTGATGAAGCGATCGTTAACGAAAAAGAACTGTTCTCCTTTGGTTTTTTTAGCAAACTCGGGCTTGACGATAAAGCCTTCAATCTTGACAATCTCGGTATCTTCAGCAACTGGAACTAATTTCTCATTGGTTTTGGAGCCAAAAATACCAACAATACGTTGTCTTTTATTGGTTTTCGGAAGATTGAAAAGTTCACTTTCATTATGATACATCATAAATGTGATCCCTTCATGAGCTAAAGCCACCCGCTGGAACTCGTCAATAATATGTCTCAGCTCTACAGAATCGGACTTTAGAAAATTTCGCCTTGCGGGAATATTAAAAAACAGGTTTTTAACCGCAATGGAAGTTCCCTTTAAACAGGCACACACTTCCTGAGACTTGACCACACTGCCCTCAATCTCAATTTGAGTACCTACATCTTCACCCTCGGGCCTGGTTTTTAAATCTACGTGTGCAACTGCTGCGATAGAAGCCAAAGCCTCGCCGCGGAAACCCTTGGTATGCAAAGCAAAAAGATCTTCGGCACTGGAAATTTTTGATGTTGCATGCCGCTCAAAGGAAAGCCGGGCATCTGTTGTGGTCATTCCCTTACCGTCATCTATAACCTGAATTAAGGTACGACCCGCGTCTTTAATTAAAAGCTTTATTTGAGCAGCTTCGGCATCTATGGCATTCTCCAAGAGTTCTTTAACCACAGAAGCCGGGCGTTGTACCACTTCTCCTGCAGCGATTTGGTTAGCTACATGATCGGGTAAAAGCTTGATAATATCAGACATGAATTTGGTTTAGCTAAAAAATTAAATGTAGTGCAAGTTAAAAATCTGAAGGTAGATTTTTTAGGCTAAACTTAAAAAATACAAACGGCTAGCTCTGAAAGAAAATACTCAGATCAAAATCGATTATATAAAGAAAAAGAAAGACCAGTACGGCAATGATAAGCAACGTAATTTTATTAGCTCGCTCGTCTTTATTGTATTTATAATCTTCCCAGGCCGTGGTAAACTTTGCCTTAAGTCCCTTAACTTCCAAAGTTGATTTTCGATATTTATCAAACTTGGATTCCAGTTTATACGGACTGCTATCCCCTTCATAATAGCGGGGGCTGTAGCTGTATTTTTTGTTCTTTCGTGTTTTTAAAACTCCCATAATTCCTTAAAATCTAAAGTTACATAAAAAAGCGGTAAAGCTTTGGACGAGTAGTTTCAAAAAGCATTCCAAAAAAAACCGTAAGCAGTTGCAGTGGGCAGTTACAGGTAATATGAAGGAAATAATAAATTAGAAATTAGAAATCAGAAATACAAAATTCAGATATCTCAATGACATTAACTCATAATTCTGCATTCTGAATTAATGGGCAGTTGCAAGTTGCAGGTTGCAGTTGCGGTAAAATAATAATGAATAAGAAATACAAAATCAGAAATACAAAATTAAATATGTTGCACGTTGCTCTCAATTTGAAATAACTCAATAACCCAATAACTCTTACCAATTAACTCCTAAAACCGGGCATCCTTGCGCAGTTGAGCCATTTTAATTGCGGCGATTGCAGCTTCCACGCCTTTATTGCCGTGTTTACCGCCACTGCGATCTACAGCCTGCTGCATCGTATTATCAGTAAGTACGCAAAAAATAACCGGGATATCGCTCTGTACATTCAAATCCTTGATGCCCTGAGCCACGCCTTCGCATACAAAATCAAAGTGCTTGGTCTCCCCCTGAATCACGCTACCTACAGCGATAACGGCATCGAGCATATCGTAACTCTGTTGCATTTTTTTACAACCATAGATGAGTTCAAAACTTCCAGGAACATTCCAGCGCACAATATTTTCTTTAAGCACACCACAGTCTCTAAAGGTGTCAAAAGCACCCTGAAAAAGACCTTCGGTTATGTTGTCATTCCATTCTGAAACAACAATCCCAAACCGAAAGTCTTTCGCGTTTGGGATTGTAGCTTTATCGTAAACAGACAAGTCTGTTGTTGCCATATTTTAAAATTTTAGCTTCTCCGAAGTACTTATTCAGCCTTCGCCATTCCTAAATAGAGAGGAACCTCACTGGCAAGTGGCGATTTTGAATACTTCTCTTCTATTTGTCTTAAATATCCAATAGCTTTATCATTTTCTCCCAAGCTTATCGCAGTTTGTGCTGCTTTCATTAGAAATCGCGGAGTAGTAAAATCATTGGTACGCAATTGAGCTGCTTCTTCATAATAAGACAAGGCCTCTTCCGGCTGATCGAGTTGCATAAACGCATCTCCTATAGCACCTTTTGCAAGCGGGGCAAGCATCATATCGTCACTCTCAAAGTCTTCAAGTTCATCAATAGCTTCCTGATACTTATTCAGATTTAAATAAGCCATCCCAGCGTAATAATGCGCCAGATTACCAGCTTTAGTGCTTCCGTAATTATCTATAATTTCAAGAAACCCAAATTTCCCTTCGCCCCCATTCAAGGCCAAATTAAACAACGAGTCCTTGGCTACACTACTTTCAATGGCTTCATTGAAGTAATTCTGTGCGCGATACATTTCATTTGAAGCTTCAAGCTCTTTAGGCTGCTGAATAAATTTCTCATAGCCTAAATAACCCAATACCGCAATCACTACCACCGCGATACCTATTAATATGGGTTTTTGGTTCTGCTCAACCCAGGCCTCGGTGCGGTTTGCTCCTTCATCAAGAGAATCAAATACCTCTGCTGTGGTGCTTTCCTCGTGCAGTTGCTCCTCTACTTCTTCCTGTTTCTTCGGTTTATATCCTCTTTTTTGATATGTAGCCATATTTTAACTTTTGTTGGGCGCAAAAATAAAATTTTTATTCAATATTGATAGCGGATTGTTTTGTTATTTTTCAATAATTTGCGGTCAGCACTGCCACATTACAGCTCCTTATTTTTCAAGCAATTAGCATTTTTTAAGCCGAAAAAAAACCTATGATTCTCAAAGCCCTTTCGCTAATTAATTACAAAAATTTTGAATCGGCATCCTTTGACCTGGATGCCAAGATCAATTGTTTTGTGGGCAATAACGGCGTGGGGAAAACCAATGTGCTTGACGCAATTTACCATCTTTCATTTGGCAAAAGTTACTTCAATCCCATTACTACTCAAAACATCAATCACGATGCAGACTTTTTTGTAATAGACGGGGTTTATGATAAAAACGAACGCGAAGAAAAAGTAATCGTCAGTGCCAAACGCGGTCAGAAAAAAGTAATAAAACGCAACGGAAAGATTTATGAACGCTTTTCAGACCATATTGGGTTTTTACCGCTGGTCATCATCTCTCCTGCAGACCGGGATTTGATTATTGAAGGCAGCGAGACCCGCCGTAAATTTATGGACGGCGTCATCTCCCAAAGCGACAAAGCGTATCTGGACACCCTTATCAAATACAACAAAACCCTCTCCCAGCGCAATGCCCTGCTTAAGTATTTTAATGCCAATCATACCTTTAATCCCGATACGCTTGAGATTTACAACGCGCAGATGCACGAGTTGGGTAGCGTTTTATTTCAAAAACGCGCAGCTTTCCTGGAAGTTTTTACACCTATTTTTAAAAAGCGTTACAAAGCGATAAGTGGAGGAAAGGAAAGTGTCAAGCTTAAATACAAAAGTCAGTTACACGACGCACCTTTACGTCAGCTTTTTATCGAAAATCTAAAAAAAGATCGCGCCTTGCAGTACACCAGTGTGGGAGTACACCGCGATGATCTGGGCTTTAAGATTGAAGGGCATCCGGTAAAGAAATTTGGAAGTCAGGGACAGCAAAAATCCTATCTCATTGCCTTAAAGCTGGCGCAGTTCGACTTCATAAAAGTGCAAAGCAATACCACTCCCCTGCTCCTGCTTGATGATATTTTTGATAAGCTTGACGAAAACCGGGTTACCCAAATCATCGATCTGGTAAACGATGAAAACTTCGGGCAGTTGTTTATAAGCGACACGCACCCAGACCGGACTGAAGCCATCGTAAAAGAAATTCACCAATCCTATAAACTCTTTAAGCTTTGAAAAACATCTATTATATAGCACTTGCACTTAGTTTTCTGGTTTTGGGCTGCGCCCGAAACAATCCGCAGGAGCAATTGCAGTACCTTAACGGCTATTGGGAAATTAAGCAGGTTGAAACTGTTGGCGGTAAAGAACGCGAATACAGCTTTAGCGAACAGGTAGATTATATCGAAATTCAGGATTCTACCGGTTTTAGAACCAAAGTACTTCCGCGCATAGATGGTACTTTTGCTGTAACAGATTCACAGGAATCTGTTACAGCACGAATCAAAAATGACTCACTGTACCTGCATTACCGCACTGATTATGATACCTGGCAAGAAGTGGTCTTAAAAGCTAATGCAGAAGAATTGCAGGTACGCAATGCACGAGGTATAACCTACACCTACAAAAAATTTGAACCCATAAATATTACTGAATAATGGCACAACGCGACGCAGATCCTAAATCTATAAAAGATGTTTTAGGCGCATTTGTTGAAAAAAACAAATTGCAAAAAGGCATGGATAAAGTTGACGTAGCTGAAGCCTGGCGCGATGTAATGGGACCGGCTATTGCCAAGTACACCACACAGATCAAGCTGGATGGGGACCGCCTTATGATACAGCTCAGCTCCTCGGTGTTGCGTGAAGAGCTGAGTTACGGCAAAGAAAAAATACGCACCAATCTCAACGAGCAATTGGGAAGAGAGATTATAAAAAAAGTAGTTTTACGCTAAATAGCAGTTTTGAAAACCGCGTATAAAAAAAGCAGCCCTAAAGCTGCTTTTTTTATTTTATGACGAAAAGGGATTTTGAGGCAAGGCTTCAGATCCCGTTCTTCTTTAAAGTTGAGGAGTTTAGAACATCTCTCTTCCTGAGAAATGGAAGGCACCTTCAATAGCTGCATTCTCATCGCTGTCACTGCCGTGAACCGCGTTTTCCCCTACAGAAGTTGCATATAATTTACGGATGGTACCCTCAGCCGCGTCAGCAGGATTGGTAGCCCCAATAAGCGTTCTAAAGTCTTCAACAGCATTTTCTTTTTCAAGAATTGCCGCAACAATAGGCCCTCTGCTCATAAACTCAACCAGCTCTCCGTAAAATGGACGCTCGCTATGCACCGCGTAAAATTCCTGTGCATCAGCAACAGTCATTTGGGTAAGTTTAAGCGCTACAATGCGAAAACCTGCAGCAGTAATTTTTTCTAGTATTGCGCCGATGTGTCCGTTTTCTACAGCATCGGGCTTAATCATGGTAAACGTTCTGTTTGTTGCCATTTCTTCTTGTTTTAAGTGCGCCGTAATGGTTTTTAAGGCGCTACTCTGGTTTTTAAAAATCGCTGCAAAAGTAATGTTTTTAGTTGCAATTGCTGAAGGCCCAGTAAAGAATTAATAACCTTGTGTGATCGCCTGTAAGACTTCATTGTTTTCACCCATTATTTTAAACTCCACTTCGTTAGTCCTAAGGTCAATAGAAACTAAACCATAATTTTTACGGGTGACGACTTCTCCAACTCTATAGCTATTGGGTTCTCCATCAAAAGCTTCGTAGGTATGAGTAAGACCACTGCTGGTAAAATCTATAAGTGGATAATCAAGGCCCGAAAGCTGCTTTTTGGAAATTTCGGCTATATGCCTATCCCCGCTTAAAATGATTAATCCTTTTGTATTTGAATTCTGAATCAGATTTTCCAAACGTTTCACTTCGTGAGGAAAGTTTCCCCAACTTTCAAAACCATGTTCGTTACTCAAAAACTGAATACTGCTCATAATAACTGTAAATTCAGTTTCTTCCTGAAGTTCTTGATTCAACCAGATCCATTGGGCTTCACCAAGTATGGTTTTAGTAGTATCAGTTACAGGTTCATAACGCTTTTCAGGATTTGTTGCTCGTTTCAGTTTACTTCGAAAGTAGCGCGTATCTAACACAATTATTTTTATTGTTTTTCCAGTAATGCTAAAATCTTTAGAGGTATAAACCCCATCAGTCGTGCGTGTTTCAGCATTTTTAGGCATTCCTATAAAATCAAGAAATAACTGTTGGCTTTTTTGCTTTTTCCCATATTCTGCACCGGCATCGTTAAGACCGTAATCGTGATCATCCCAGGTACCCATCACCGGAATACTTTCGGCGAAAGCTTTATAAGCTGCAAGGCTTTTCTGTGCATCGTACATGTTCTTCATCTTACGCATATTGTGCGTATCAGCATATATCGCATCTCCTCCCCAAATAAAAACATCAGCCTCGGTTCTTTCCATTTGCTCCCAAAAAGGATTGCGTAGTTCAACTCGATTACAGGAGCCAAAAAGAATTTGAAACTGTGACACATTGGGCTCTTGAGCAATAAGATTTGAAAATCCAAGAAAGCAAAATACAAGTAATGTTAACGGGTGGTTTAAGGTTTTTATCATCATTGAAAATCTATGTTGAGTTCAAAATTAGAACATCTCATATTAAGGCTACATCAAGAAATATTATCTTTGTCCCTTATGACACAAACCGAATTAGAACTGCTCCAGGAGCTTTTAGCGACACCTAAAAAAATAGCTGTGATCCCGCATAAAAACCCGGATGGCGATGCGATGGGTTCAACCCTCGCCTTATATCAATACCTTATTAAAACCGGGCATGATGCTACGGTAATAAGCCCAAATGACTACCCCAAATTCTTAAAATGGCTGCCGTTTGAAAAAGATGTGGTTAAATACGACCTGCAATCTAAAAAGGCTAAACGTTTAATTAAAGAAGCAGAGCTTATTTTCACCCTGGATTTTAATTCCCTATCGCGTGTGGGAGATATGCAGCAGGATCTGGAGATGGCAAAAGCCCGGTTTATTATGATAGACCATCACCAGCAACCTGATGAGTATGCCGTGGTTACTTACAGCGATGTTACAGTCTGCGCAACCTGCCAGATGGTTTATCACACTTTAGAAATGCTGAATGCGGCTCACCTGGTAGATGCCGATATGGCTACCTGCCTTTATACAGGTATTATGACCGATACGGGTTCGTTTCGGTTTAGATCAACCAGCGCAACCACACATCGGGTCATCGCAGAGCTTATCGAAAAAGGTGCTGATAACGCCTACATTCATCAACAAATATTTGATGCAAACAGTTTTGAACGCATGCAATTACTGGGCACTGCGCTTACTAACCTCGTCAAACTCGATGAATATAAAACCGCATACATCACCTTATCTCAGGAAGAACTCGACAGGCACAATTATCAAAAAGGCGATACCGAAGGTTTTGTAAATTACGGCCTTTCGCTGGATGGAGTGGTTTTAGCCTTGATTTTTATTGAAAATAAACAAGAAGGCATTGTTAAGATTTCGCTGCGTTCTAAAGGTGATTTTTCGGTAAACCTGATGGCCCGGGAACATTTTGAAGGAGGCGGCCACACCAACGCTGCGGGTGGTAAAAGTGATCGCTCTTTGCAGGAAACAGTTGACTATTTTATTAGTATATTACCCCTATACAAAGAAGCCCTAAATGAATAAGCTAAACACCTTACTTCTTGTGCTGTCCCTCGCAGGTTGTAAAACGCCGGATGCCAGACGCCCTGTGAGCCACGCTTCGGGTTCCTATATCGATGCTTCCATCGCTCGAAATAAAGAACTCAATAAAGCCGAAGAAAAGGCCATTAAAAAACTGATGGAAGCCAATCCGCAGTATGAGTATTTTACTTCAGACAAAGGTTTCTGGTATTATTATAATGTAAAAGATACGACCGCGCTTGCCACAGCAGAAACCGGTGACCTCGTTACTTTTAATTATGAAATTCAGACGCTTAAGGGAGACGTTATTGTAAGTGAAGAAGAATTAGGCACTCAAACCTATCAGATTGAGCAAAGCAATCAGGATTTAATTTCGGGACTTAAAGACGGGCTCAAACTGATGAAGGAAGGGGAAACTGTAACCTTCCTGTTGCCTTCACATAAAGCGTTTGGTTATTATGGCTATCTGGATAAGATTGGGTCTAACCTCCCCATTCAGACCCGGGTTACCCTGAACGAAATTAAACCGGGAGATGCCAATTCCCCGTAACTATTTGGTTTAAGCTTATAGTAAATAGCTTTCCAGAAATAGATAAACTTAGTCCCATTAATATAATTCTGATGAAAAAAGCAACACTTTATGCATTCCTACTTCTTTTGGCATTTACAGGCTGCTCCGGTGAATCGTATCCGGACTTAAAAGACGGGCTATACGCGCGCATCAAAACAAATAAAGGAACGATGATCGTGCAGCTTTTCTACGACAAAACGCCCGCTACCGTTGCTAATTTTGTATCACTGGCAGAAGGAAAGAATCCGCTGGCAGACACCACATACCAGGACAAACCTTATTACGACGGCCTTACTTTTCACCGTATTCTAAAAGATTTTATGATTCAGGGTGGTGATCCCAACGGAAACGGTAGCGGTGGTCCCGGTTATAAATTTCACGATGAGTTCAATCCTGAACTTAAACACGACACTTTGGGTTTAATTTCAATGGCCAATTCAGGTTACGGCACAAACGGAAGCCAGTTTTTTATTACCCTCGCGCCCTCTCCACATTTAGATGCTTATAACGATGCTGGCGAATTGCGCAATTGTGAAGATCCACAGGTAAGCTGCCATTCCATTTTTGGGAAGGTAGTTGAAGGCTATGATGTTTTAAATAAAATAGCTGATGTGGAAATGCTAAACCCACGAGCCGGAAAACCGAAAATACCAGTGGAGATTGAAGAAGTCGAAATTATTCGCAAAGGAAAGAAAGCGCGTTTTTTTGATGCTCCAAAAGTTTTTATTCGGGAAATTGAGAAAAAGGAACGGGAACGTAAACAGGCGGAAGACGCGTTGCAAAAACGGAAAGAAGCAAAACAAGAACAGTTTGACGAATTGCAAAAGCGAGCAGATAGCCTGGAAAGCGGTCTGTCTTATGTGATTACTCAGAAAGGCAGTACCACAAAACCCAGACGTTCAACTACTGTCAAAGTGCAATACGCCGGTTATTTTGCAAACGGGGAACTTTTTGATACTAATCAAAAAGATATCGCAGATAATTGGGATAAGCAAACCAGGCCTAATCCCGATATGTACAGGCCACTGGAAATCCCATATGGACCGGAAGCTGAAATGATTGCAGGATTTAAAGAAGGCATACAACAGCTAAATTATGGAGATAAAGCCACACTCTTCATCCCGTACTATTTGGGATATGGTGAGCGAGGTTACCGCATTATACCTCCGCGCACCAATTTGGTTTTTGAAGTAGAACTGCTGGAAGAAGCTCAGGAGTAAATGAAACGTTTCCGGGAGTATTCCGCTTCAAATGTTAATGTAAACGACCTACTCTGTTAAGCTTTTATTAATTAATCAAGAAAGCGTATCCTTTCTATGGTATTGGATTTATAATTCATTATCCTTCGGGTTAATAATTAAAAACTATACATGATTACATTCAAGAAAAACATAATAAGTCTGGCACTTACAGGTGCATTATTAGGTGGATTTAGCCTAACGGCGAAAGCCCAACAGGCAGATGCCATGGCGGCAACTCAGGCACAGGTTAAAGTATCTTCGGCAGAGTTAAATAAATTTGCTGATGCCTTTGTAGAAGTACAAAGCGTAAACCAAACGGTCAAGAAAAAAATGATGACCGTAATTACCGATGAAGGCCTTGCAGTAGAGCGGTTTAATGCCATCCAAAAGGCTAAAATGAATCCGGATACGGAGGTTGAGGCTACTGAAAAGGAATTGCAGATGCATTCAAAGATTGTAGCCAAATTACAAAAAATGCAACCGCAACTCGTAGAACAGATGAAAGAGGTCATCGAAACTCATGATCTTTCTTTTGACCGCTATCGTGAAGTAGCAATGGCTTTGCAACAAAGCAAAGATTTGCAAAAGCGTTTTCAGGGCATTATGAGCCAGAAACAAACGCAGGGAGAAGGATAATAAAGATTAAATAAAATTAAAAAAGGAGCTGTTTTACAGCTCCTTTTTTAATTCTAGACCTTTGGAATATCTTTTAAGATTTCCTGTACAAACTTCCAGAATTTTTGAACCGAAGATATACTCACCCGCTCATCCGGGGAGTGTGCTCCTCTAATAGTAGGACCAAAAGAAACCATATCCATTTCAGGATAATTTTGCCCGAGAATTCCACATTCAAGCCCGGCGTGGCAGGCGGCCACGTGTGGTTTTTCGTTGTTTAACCTTTCGTAGTGCTGGGTCAGAACCTTGAGAATAGGGCTATCCATATTGGGTTTCCAACCGGGATATTCCCCCGAAAACCTCACGTCACAACCTATCAACTCAAAAGCACTGCGTACGGTATTGGCAAGATCTGTTCTTGAAGATTCTACCGAAGATCGGGTAAGACACAATACTTCCAGCTCGCCCTGGGCTATGCGTACCCGCGCAACATTATTTGAAGTCTCCACAAGACCTTCAATATCTGGACTCATGCGATACACCCCGTTCCAGGTTGCCTGTATCGCCTTGAGCATTCCTTCCTGCACCCCCAGTTCCATAACCAGTTGTGGTAAATCGGTTGGCTCTAAAGTAACTTTAAGATTCGGCTCCAGATTAAGATATTCGGCTTTTATCGCATCGGCAAGCTCAGCGACATCGGCCTCAAAGGCTTTGGAATGAACAGCATCAATACAAAACAAGGAAGTGCTTTCACGCGGAATAGCATTTCTAAGACCGCCGCCGTCAATCTCACTGATGCGCAAGCCGTAATTTTCAAATCCATCCAGCAAAAAACGATTCAATAATTTATTGGCATTTCCGAGACCTTTTATAATATCCATCCCGGAATGACCTCCCTGTAAACCGTTTAAAGTAAGTCGGTAGCCTGTTTTACCGGGTTCAATAGCTTCTTCTTTATAATTTCGGGTTGCTGTAATATCCACTCCCCCGGCACAACCCACACCTATCTCATCATCTTCTTCGGTATCCAGGTTAAGCAGGATAGATCCATTCAATAGGCCGGGTTTTAAACCCATTGCTCCGGTCATTCCGGTTTCTTCATCTATGGTAAAAAGAGCCTCAAGTGGCGGGTGCGGAATGTTTGTACTTTCAAGCAAGGCCATAATGGTCGCAACACCAAGACCATTATCGGCTCCCAGGGTTGTACCTTCAGCCTTTACCCAGTCTCCTTCAATTTTCATTCGAATTCCTTCGGAAGCAAAGTCAAACTGAGTTTCTTTATTTTTTTGATGCACCATATCCAGATGCGATTGCAAAACAACCATTTTACGATCCTCAAGCCCTTTGGTTGCCGGCTTACGAATGATTACATTTCCCACCTCGTCAACAGAAGTCTCTAAATTTAAGTTTTCGCCGAAGGCTATCATAAAAGCAATGACCTCCTCCTCGTGTTTAGATGGACGGGGGACGGCATTGAGATTAGCAAAGTTCTCCCAAACCGCCTGAGGTTCTAGTTCACGTATTGCAGCATTTGTCATAAAAATTATTTTTTACAAAGGTACAGGTTCTGTAGAGGCTCTAAAGCCTAAACTTAAAATATGCTTAAAATCGCCGATGTGTTTCTAAATGACAACCTCTTTTAAACTTAAATGGCGAAATTTGAGTAAATCATTAAAACAATAATAATGGATAAACTAGACCAAAAAAGTATAAACAGCCGTTTGGAAAAACTCGAAGGTTGGGAATATAAAGACAACGCAATACACACGAGTCTTGAATTTGAAAATTTTAAAGAGGCCTTCTCCATGATGACACGCATCGCCTTTGAAGCCGAATTGCAACAACATCACCCGGAATGGACTAACGTATTCAATACGCTGAATATATCTCTTTCCACCCACGATGCCGATGGTGTTACCGAAAAAGACTTTAAACTCGCGCATACGATTGAAAAACTGATCGAAGCTTAAAAGGCCTGGGGCATAAAAAGCACTTTTCAAACTGCTGAATTTTACTAAATTTACCGCCTTTAAAAACAGACATTATGGGAAGAGCATTTGAGTTTAGAAAAGCTCGTAAAATGAAACGCTGGAGTGCGATGGCCAAGGCCTTTACGCGGATAGGCAAAGATATAGTCATGGCTGTAAAAGAAGGCGGTCCTGACCCCGACTCAAATTCCAGACTGCGCGCGGTCATTCAAAACGCCAAAAGCGTAAATATGCCTAAAGACAACATTGAACGCGCCATAAAACGCGCCAGTGATAAAAGTCTGGGCGAATATAAAGAAGTGCTTTTTGAAGGTTATGCCCCACACGGCATCGCCATTTTAATTGAGACTGCAACCGATAATAACAATCGTACGGTGGCGAACATACGTTCTTATTTCAACAAGTGTAACGGTAACCTGGGCACATCAGGTTCAGTTGAATTTATGTTTGACCACACCTGTAATTTCAGAATAGCTGCAAACGGGATAGATCCGGAAGAACTGGAGCTGGAGCTTATAGACTTTGGTGCTGAAGAAGTTTTTGAAGATGAAGACGGAATTCTGATTTACGGGCCGTTTGAAAGCTTTGGAACCATTCAGTCCTATCTGGAAGAAAATAATCACGAGATTTTATCCAGTGGTTTTGAAAGAATTCCGCAGGTAACCAAAAAACTGACGCCCGAGCAGGCTGAAGAAGTAGAAAAGCTTCTGGAAAAAATAGAAGAAGATGAAGACGTTCAGAATGTTTATCATTCGATGGATGAAAGTTCTTCGGAAGACTGATTGATCAGGAAAAACAGGTAATTAAACAGGGGCATTTGCCCCTATTTTTTTGCTTAAGAATTATCACAGCGGAATATTCATACATTTATGAATAACTACACTTCTATATAGTAATGATCACCTTAAGACTTGGCACTGTTGACGCCGGAAAACTTCCGAAAGATAAAGGAGATTTTCTGCGCCCCTATCACCGCTGGATGGCAACTCGGCTTAGAGACCGGGAACAATTTAGAGACGAAGCTAATTTTCAGTGGCAGGAGTTTAAGGAGATTAATGGAAATCTGGTCTTCAGACTGCAACGCTTTCTTAAAAATAAAGGTTTCTTTCCCAATGCTCAACTCAGCGGAATATTTGGTTATGGTACTCAGGCCGCTACACGCCTGTTTCAGGAATATGTTTACTCCATAGAGGGCGATACTTCCATTGGTACTCCAGATGGAATTGTAGGTCCCAAAACCTGGAACCACATCGATCGCTGGGAGTCTAACGGAATTATAAACGACTGGGCACGAAATGACGCCGATCATCCTACCGATGAATGTAAAATGTGGTTTGATATACTCAATAAAGCCAAAATGAATTATACTGCCACGTCCTCCAAAATTCTGGATGATGTCTCTAATTATTCTAAAGCTTCAGACAGCTACGGCCCTAAAGACTGGGAATTTGACCCCCATAAAACGCATCTGATAGGCATAAGACGCAATCCTGATCGTAGTATTCTTAGGCGGGAAAACGATGATCTTTTTGTTTTGCTTATTAAAGGTCTAGCATTTACATTTTGGGGCAGTACCGATCCCAGTGCTTCGATGGCAGACCGCAGTGATGAGGCCTTTTTAGTAGAAGGCCAGCATAAATACCGTCTAAGTTGGCATAAAATTGCCAGTGCCCAGAAAATCTATAAAGCCCTGCGTCCCTATTCGAGAGGTGTATTGGTTTATCGCGATAAGGTGGCAGATAATGCGCTTACTGATGCCGACATTGCAGCGGGCCTTGATGAGCCCAATACTACCATAAATATACACTGGTCTGGTGATGGCCGCACAAACTTCTCAGCAGGCTGCCAGGTAATCGCCGGCCGAAGTTATTTAGATCCTAGAGGTAAACTGATTTCCTGCAAAGACTATGCAGCGATTTCCTATGATGATCTGGCTAGTGGGAAAACCAGAGGCGCGTATAATGTGTTGAGCGATCTGGTCGTATGTTATAACAAAGCAGACGATGATTGTGTATGGTACACACTGGGTCGTGAGGTCAATTTGGTCACCATAGATGACTCGTTTCCATTAGATTACCTACAAAAAACAATTGATGCACTTCAAAATGTCTGATCATGGACGTTCTTAAAATTATTTCCCTGATTTTGGGCAGCGGTCTGCTCACGGGTTTAATGGGATTTCTGCTATTAAAACAAAGCGAAAAAATTACAAGCACCGTTCAATCCCGGCTCGCGTGGAAGCAGAAAGCCTGTGAGGCGATGGGAAATATTTACTTTCAGCTGCAGCGATCAAGTCTGGCTTTTGAACGCTATATAAAAGCTAAAACCCCTGAAGAATGTTCGTTTATCGAGAAAGAAGTGCTTTTGAAATCAAATGAAGCGGTAAATCAACTCATCCTTGCTCAGGGATATCTTATAGCCCCGGAGCTTCTAGAAAATACTAAAAAACTACTTAACCACTATGACGCCTGGATTGAAAAATACCATCGCCTGCGTGTCAGCAATACAAGTAGTGAGAAATTTGTTTTCGTTGGTCCTGATGGCTATCCCTTTCCTAAAGAACTGGAGCAACAATTGGCAGACCGTTACCTGAAGCTTTGGAATGAACTGTACGGTAAATAAACCAAGACCTTAAATCATTAAAAGCGTTTTATCCCAGGGCAAACAGGAAGCCTTAAATTCGTTTTTGAGCTAAACTAAAAGGCCGCTTTTTTCAAAGCGGCCTTTTCATTTATTTTGCGATGTTCACCGCCCGGGTTTCCCGTATGACGGTAATCTTTACCTGACCGGGATAGGTCATATCGGTTTGTATTTTCTGCGAAATTTCAAAAGACAAAGCTGACGCACGCTCATCATTTACTTTCTCACTTTCTACAATCACACGAAGTTCACGACCCGCCTGAATAGCATAGGCCTTTTTAACCCCTGCAAAACCAAAAGCAATATCTTCCAGATCCTTTAAACGTTGAATGTAAGAATCCAGCACCTGACGACGGGCACCCGGACGGGCACCGCTAATAGCATCACATACCTGAACTATAGGTGCAAGGAGTGTTTTCATCTCAATCTCGTCGTGGTGGGCACCAATAGCATTACACACGTCTGGTTTTTCACCATATTTTTCAGCCCATTCCATACCCAGCAAGGCGTGAGGAGTTTCACTTTCCGTTTCAGGCACTTTACCTATATCGTGAAGCAGACCTGCCCGTTTCGCAAGTTTTGGATTAACGCCTAATTCTGCAGCCATGGTTGCACAAAGTTTAGCCACTTCCCTACTGTGTTGTAACAAATTTTGACCATAGGAAGAACGGTACTTCATTCTACCCACTGCTTTAATGAGTTCCGGATGCAGCCCGTGAATACCCAGATCGATTACGGTACGTTTCCCTACCTCAACAATTTCCTGCTCAATTTGTTTAGTTGTCTTTTTAACGACTTCTTCGATACGCGCAGGGTGAATTCGGCCATCAGTCACCAGCTTATGTAAAGAGAGACGGGCAACCTCGCGTCGTACACTGTCGAAACAGGACAAAATTATTGCTTCCGGCGTATCGTCTACTATTATTTCGACTCCGGTAGCAGCCTCAATAGCTCTGATGTTTCGACCTTCTCGACCTATAATACGTCCCTTTACATCATCGCTTTCCAGGTTAAATACCGAAACACAATTCTCAATGGCTTCTTCGGTACCTATACGCTGAATGGTATTGATAATTACTTTTTTGGCATCCTGTTCAGCGGTCAATTTGGCTTCCTCCATCGCATTTTGAATAAATGCCATGGCATCACTCTTGGCCTGATCTTTTAGTGATTCAACCAGTTGCTCCTTGGCATCTTCTGCGGAAAGCCCGCTGATAACCTCAAGTTGTTGAATTTTACTGGCATGCATCTTGTCAATGTCTGTTTGTCTTTTTTCAAGATACTCTAAACGCTCGTTATAATCCTGAATCTTTGTTTCGAAATCCTTGTTTAATTTTTTGTTTTTAGCCAGCTCGCTGCTTACCTGAGATTCTTTATCACGCGTCCGTTTTTCGACTTCACCAATCTTTTTATCTCTTGAAAGAATAACTTTCTCATGCTCCGACTTAAGTTCTATAAACTTTTCCTTCGCCTGAAGAATCTTGTCTTTTTTGATTGATTCCCCTTCATTTTTGGCCTCTTTGAGGATATTTTCGGCCTCTTTGCGGGCGTTGCTCACGATTTGAGAAGCATTATTTTTTTCCAGCAGCTTAGCCAGTAAAAATCCCAGAGCGCCGGCAATTAAGATGACCCCTACAATTGTAAAAACTGTTTCCATAAATTAAGTATATATAAAAAAAGCCTACATTGGAAGTGTTTTGAGTAAACTCCTTATATAAATCATAGGACTAACGGGCTGATCAAGAATCCGTTCATCCCGAAAAATCGGGGACGGCGCGCTTTTACAACCCTGACTCATCCTTCTATAAAGAATTAGTGTTGAGTTTACCAAAAAATGTAACCAATGTAGGCAGTAAGTAAATGTTTTTTAAAAGAACGTCAGGAAAGCTGCATTTTAATCAGCTCTTCCAGATTTTGAAGTTTTTGAACAGCCTCTGCCTGCTCCCCTTCTCCTTCCAGATCCCGTTGAATGGTTTTAGACGCAAACTGTAAGGCGCACATTGCCAGTACATCTTGCTTATCTCTAACGGCATAACTTTGCTCAAACTTTTTAATCATCGCCTCAATATCTTTGGCCGCTTTGCGCAAACCTTCTTCCTGCTGCGGCAAAATAGTGAGTGGATATACCCGGTCTGCAATCGATAATTTTATTTTAAGATGTTCAGACATACCCTGATTATTAATCTGCTAATTGCGCGATGCAGGCATCTATTTCCCGCATCATCGCATTTATTTTGAGCTTGGTTTCCCGCTTATAATCGTTACTGCCCAGCATTGCATTTGCAGCTTTAAGAGTACTGTACCTGGTCTCCCAACTTTCAACAAGTTGTTTCAACTCTTCATTCTCCTGTTTAAGTTGACTATTTTCCTGAGTAAGGGAACCTATTTTGTGCTGAAGCTGCTGATGTCTATTCAATAAAGCACCGGTCACATTTTGCAGTGATTTGACACGCTCCAACAGTACACTCATAACCTTTTTTTAACAATACTTGGTCTCACAAAGTTAACATTCAACATCTAATAACACAATACAATCTATTTTATTTTTAGGTATAGCCCTTCTGATCTGTAATTAACTGAAAATGAAAATTTGTCGGTATTTTTATGAATAATACTTCAGATTTGACCAACGCTTTTCCGTAATTAAATACCAGATACGATAGCATAAAAATCTTCGTTTTTACGTAGAGTATCTCATCCTAAACCTGTTTTAAAATTTTATATTAGCTCAAAAGCCGGAAGATTTCCGTTCTTCAAATTACATCCTGTACAATTTTCTATGATATTTTATTCAGACACCTGCATTTTCAAAGTTTTCGTAAAAAAAATCGGAATGTTGCTACTCCTTTGCACGAGCATTTCAGTACTCTTTGCGCAGGATGATATCCCGCAGAATTATTTCATAAAGCCCCTGGAGATCCCAACCGTTCTTGCCGGTTCTTTTGGAGAATTGCGCAGTAACCATTTTCACAGCGGTCTCGATATCAAAACTCAAGGTCGTACCGGTCTTCATGTTTTGGCAAGTGCTTCCGGTTATGTAAGCCGAATCAAGATTTCGCATTATGGATATGGTAAAGCCTTATACATTACTCATCCCAATGGCTATGTCACGGTTTACGGTCACCTCGATGGTTTTGCAGGAGGGATCAAAGACTACATTAAAGAGAAACAATACGAAGCTGAGAGCTATGAGATTGAATTGTTTCCAAATCCTGACGAGTTGCCTGTAACGCAGGGCCAACTTGTTGCCTATAGCGGCAATACCGGAAGCAGCGGCGGTCCACATGTACACTTTGAAATTCGCGATAAAAATGAGCGGCCTATGAACGCGCAGCTTTTTGGCGTAGCCGTACCCGACAACAGCTCACCGGTAATCCATGATCTTGTAGTTTACCCACTATCAGACTCGAGTTCCGTCAATAGTTCAAGTTCCAGACAGCGCCTTAAGTTTACAAAACAACCAGACGGTAGTTTTCTAAGTGAAAAGGTTACTGCTTACGGCCCCATTGGTTTTGCTGTGGGCACTATTGACAGGCAGGATGGGGCCACTAACAGCAATGGAATTTACAAGATTGAAACCCGATTCAACGGCACAAAAAATCTGGAAGTGGTCATGGATAAATTTTCATTTGCCGAAACCCGATACCTCAACCGTATGATTGATTATGCTTTATATGAGACAGAACGAGATCGGGTTCAAAAACTCTTTATTGAACGTAATAACCCCCTTAGCATCTATAAACAGGAACAAAACAAAGGCATTCTCAACCTCACTCAGGAGGGGACTGCAGCCCTTTATACCATTAAAATTTCGGATTTGCCGGGAAACACTACTCTACTTACAGTTCCCATAACGGTTAAAAAAAATTCGCTTCCGGCGAAATCAACTAAGCAAACCGCGTTTGCGGTTTCTCAGGATGCTGCTCATAACTTTGATGTAGGCTCCTGGTCTGTGTTTATCCCCAAAGGCGCGTTCTATCAGGACTATTATTTGGATATTTCAGCAAATACAGATGCCTTGCACATTAACAAAGACACCATCCCGGTGCATGAATACCTGCGTTTAGGTTATAAGGCTTCGGCATTTAAACCCCAGGACCGGGAAAAATTATATATTGGAAGAGTCAACAGCCGCGGATCGCTGAGTTATGAAGGAGCCACCTTAAATGGGGACGAACTCTCTGCGACCGTTACCAGTCTGGGTGATTTTAAAATTGGTCTCGATACAACCGGTCCTGATATAACTTCGCTTGATTTTAATGACGGAAAGTGGATTTCAGATCTCAGGCACATCGATTTTAAAATAACTGATCGAGATACCGGCATTAAAAGTTACCGGGCTACCATTAACGGAAGGTTTGCTTTGATGGAATATGAGTATAAAAGCAATCGTCTGCGCTATAATTTTGAAGATGGCATCAGCGTGAGTGGAGCCAATGATTTTAAACTAATCGTAACCGATAATGTAGGAAATAGCAGTACTTTTAGCGCAACTTTCTACCGAAAATAGCCGAATTGAAGCATTTTTTCTTCATTTTTATTGCTTATCTATTTTTTACTTCAGGCTGCCTGGTAGCTCAGGAAGCTACACTTAATGGAATTGTATTTAGTGAAGATCAAAAGATTTTACCCCAGACTAATGTACAAATAAACGGAAGCGGTACGGTAACTGATGAAAGTGGATTCTATACTTTAAAAATTCCCGCAGATAAAGTTGTTCAGGTAAGCTTTACCCACGTTGGTTTTAAACCGGTAAAAATTAATCTTCAGCTTAAACCGGGAACTGTATATGAATTCAATCCGGTATTAAAGGTTACTGTAGAGCAAATGTCAGAGATTCTCCTCTCAGGTGATTCCAATGCAGAAATTACGGGTGTTATAAGCCTTGATCCCGAAACCGTGCGTAAAATTCCCGGTGCAAATCCCGGTGTTGAAAATCTGCTGCAAACTCTCCCGGGAGTAAGCTCAAACAATGAGCTGAGCGCACAATACGCCGTACGCGGAGGTAATTACGATGAAAATTTAATTTACATTAATGATATTGAAGTGTACAGACCTTTTCTCATTCGTTCGGGTCAACAGGAAGGTTTCAGTATTATTAATTCAGATCTGGTGCGAGATATCGATTTTAGTGCGGGTGGCTTTCAGGCTAAATACGGCGATAAGCTTTCTTCTGTTTTGGATATCACCTACCGCAGACCAGTCGATTTTAGGGCTTCGGCAGATTTAAGTCTTCTCGGCATATCAGTTGCTGCGGAAGGTATTTCTAAAAATAAGCGATTTACAGCCATAGCAGGGGCACGGTATCGAGATAATAGTTTGCTGGTGAATGCCAAACAAACCGAAACCAATTACAAACCCCGCTTTACCGATTTCCAAACTTATTTAACCTATACATTTAGCTCTAGATTTCAGCTGGATTTTTTAGGAAATCTGAGTGCCAACGTTTACAATTATGAGCCTCAAACGCGGCAGACTAACTTTGGCACCCTTGCAGACCCTATCGCGCTTGTAGTTGCTTATGAAGGGCAGGAACAGGATCGTTATGAGACTTACCTGGGTGCCCTTTCAGGAAGTTATAAACCAGATGAAACCACGCATCTTAAACTCATCGCTTCTGCCTATCACACTCAGGAACAGGAATATTATGATATTCTTGCTGCCTACGCTCTGGGAATACCCAATACTGATATAGGAAGCAACGCTGCCGGAAGTGTAGATTTTACTGAAGATATAGGGGCCCAGTTAACACACGCCCGTAACAATCTGGATGCCTTAATTTTCAATCTACAACATCGTGGTCAATATAAAAAGCAAAATCATTTGCTCGAATGGGGCTTAAAATACAGTCACGAGTCTATACGAGACCGGCTTCAGGAGTATGAAATAGTAGATTCTGCCGGCTTTTCGGTGCGGCCACCACTGGATCAGTTTATCAATCAACAGCCTTACGAGCCCTTTGATGCTCCTTTGGAGGCTTTCAATTCCGTGCGATCTCAAAATGAGGTAACCATAAACAGGGTTTCGGGATTTGCACAATATAGCAAACGCCTAAACCTGAAAAATTCAAAATTATGGTATAATCTGGGCGTACGATCTCAAATGTGGACCTTAAGCGGAAACGATCTTTCCAGTAAAACGCAATTTATTGTGAGTCCGCGTCTACAGTTAAGCCTAAAACCGGACTGGCAGCATGATATGCTCTTGCGATTTGCGGCAGGTTTATACCATCAACCTCCCTTTTACCGGGAATTACGCAATTATGAAGGGCAGGTAATTACCGATGTTAAAGCCCAAAAAAGCCTGCATCTGGTAGCAGGAAATGACTGGAGTTTCAGATTATGGAATCGGCCATTCACATTGAATACGGAACTCTATTATAAAGATCTTTATGATGTAAATGCCTATACGCTTGAAAATGTACGCATCCGTTACCGGGCCGACAATAATACCAAAGCCTACGCTTATGGTCTGGATTTAAGATTAAGCGGCGAATTTGTCCCCGGGACAGATAGCTGGGTAAGCCTGGGAATATTAAAAACAGAAGAATCTATCAATAACAGAGGCTATATTGCCAGACCAACGGATCAACGCCTAAAATTGGGAATTCTGTTTCAGGACTACGTGCCTACCATTCCCGATATGAAATTATACCTCAATACCGTTTTCCAAACCGGGCTACCAGGAGGATCACCCAGTTACACAGACCCCTATAACTATCAAACCCGACTCCCTTTCTATTTTCGATCAGATATTGGCTTTTCGTATGTGATCCTCAATTCTTCTAAAATGAATCAAAATACAGGCATTTTTAAGGAGATAAGTGCGGGGCTGGAAATTTTCAATGTTTTCGACCGTCAAAACAGCATTACCAATACCTTTGTTCGTGATGCAGCCACTCAACGACAATATGCAGTACCCAATTACCTTACACCGCGGGTGTTCAACTTTCGCGTAAGCGCAAAATTTTAGAATAGGCTTAGTCTAAAAAGTCTTTGAGATTTTTAACCACATAATCCACCTCTTCTTTGGTGTTTTCGTGTGAAAACGAAAAACGGATGGATGGTTTGTTCAATTTATCTGTATCAAGAAATGCATTCAATACGTGGCTTCCCTGATCGCTTCCGCTTTGGCAGGCACTACCTTTAGAACAGGCGATTCCTTTCAAGTCCAATTGAAAAAGAAGCATTAAAGATTTTTCAGGCGGTACGGGCAAACATACGTTGAGAAGTGTATAGGTACTTAAGGAGCCATCATGACAATTTCCATTAAAATGCACACCCGGAATATGCTTTTCTAACTGATCTTTAAAATACCATTTGATTTCTTCAATATGCTTACGCTCTGCCTCCAGATTTTCCTGAGCCTTGATTAAGGCAGTTTCCATACCGGCGATATTGTGTACAGCTTCTGTTCCGGCACGACTTCCGCGTTCCTGCCCTCCTCCAAAAATGAGCGATTTTATTTTAGAATTTTTCCGCAGAAATGCGAAACCTACCCCCTTTGGTCCATGAAATTTATGCGCAGCCGCAGCAATAAAGTCGACTTTAATTTCGCTTAAATTCAAATCAAAATGCCCTACTGACTGAACCATATCACTGTGAAAAAGTGCATCATAGTGCCGGGTTAGTTCTGCAACTTTCTGTAAATCGAGCAGGTTCCCGATCTCATTATTGATGTGCATCAGGCTAACGAGTGTTTTTTCCGTTGAAGATTTAAGCAGCTCCTCAAGATGGTTCATATCTATGCTACCGCAAGATTTGATCTGAACCCGGGAAACCTTGACATCATAAAGGCTTTCGAGATGTTCTACAATATGAAGCACAGCATGATGTTCTATAGGACTGGTGATGATATGTTTTACGCCTAAATCACGCACGGCACTATTGATAATTAGGTTATCTGCCTCGGTACCGCCGGAAGTAAAAATTATCTCAGCCGGTGAGACGTGCAGATAGCCTGCAATAGTCTTACGAGCCTGCTCTAAAATACTTTTGGCCTTTCGCCCCACGGCGTGTGTGGAAGACGGATTACCGGGAACTTCGCGCATAACTTCTACCATTCTGTCTATAACTTCGGGGCGCATGGCGGTAGTCGCTGCGTTATCAAAATATACCTGATTCATAATACCAATTTAGAGGCTGCAAAAATAGCCAGAATAAAATTATTAGCTTACCAAAGGCCTGGTAAAAAGCAATTCGACTACTTTTGCTTTAAAGATTGAAACGTATATGAAAAAGATTGGACTGGCTTTAATACTGCTGGCAAGTATGATTTCTTGTGACGATGGGGATTTAATTGTGACTTCCTTTGACTTTAGTGATTTACCGGTACGTTACTGCAGTACTGTAGATAATAATGAGACCGCTGCTACAAATTACATTTTTTACAAAATAAACCCGGAAACCAATGAAGCGCTTGCATTTCGGTTTAGTACAGAAATTCCTATTCTGGAAGAACTAAGCGAAGTTGATCTGTCCCTGGGCAGTAGTTCATCTTCATTTGTTTCGTATCGCATTTTTAATTCAGAAGTTGACTCAGACTATTTCTGCTCAGATATCCCACCGGCGCAACCAGTGGTTTCTGAAGAATACATAAGTGCCGAAGGCGATTTAAGAATCGTAACACAGGGAGAATTTAACGATAATGACGGCATTGCAGCTGAATTTGAGTTATTGTTAGATGGAAGCGAAGACTTAGACGGGGATGGTATTCCTAATTATTATGATTTTGACGACGATGGTGACAACATACCCACAAGCGATGAAGAGGTAGAGTTTAACGAAGACGGCTCAATAAATATGGAATTGTCTCTAGATACCGATGGAGATGGCATCCCAAATTTTATGGATCCGGATGATGACGGGGACGGGGTTTTAACCATAAATGAGGCTGATCCCGAAGAAAACCCTCTCAATCCGGCAAGTACCATAACAGACACATCCCCTGAAGGTGGCCCGGACTATCTTAACCCGGCAGTTTCAGTCGATTATGGTATAAATGAATACAGACAGCACAATTTTGTGTTGGAGAATATTGTCTTAACCATCAATTTGGAAAATCTGGTTTTCATCAAAAGCAACGGTGATGAAACCATCCGGCAGGAATCTCTGTTTTTTGGAACATTAAATGCACCTAATCAGACTATTCTGGTAACGCCTGAATTTTAAGCCGGAGGATTTTGATAAATATAAACCTCTGTTGCTCCAAAACCGTATTTTTGAAAATCGGCATCGTAAAACTTAACCTGTTCATATCTTGAAAAAAGATATTCCAGTTCAGACCTAAGTACGCCCTCTCCAACTCCGTGAATGAAAACCATTCGCTGTATCCGTTTTGAAATAGCAAATTCCAATTTGTTGCGGGCAACATCCAGCTGCAGATTTAGTTTTTCGTGGGCACTCATTCGCTGATCATTAGCTGTAAGTTGATGAATGTGGAGGTCTACTTCCATGGGTGGGAGATTGCCCTTCAATCGATCTGTAGGCTTTTTCTTTCTCCTGTATTCTGCACTCTTGAGGTTGATCATTTCGTCAAAATCATCATTGATTTGAATATCCAGGTCATTTTCAGGGATTATTTCACTTTTTAAAACCACAATTTCAAACCCATCCTCAGTCTGAAGATACACTTCTTCCTCTTTAATCGATGTGATTATTCCTGAAATCGCATCATCTATCAGGCTCAATTTTTGTCCTATCTTAAAATTCAATTGCATAAGCTGTATTAATATCCGACGAACTGACCAATAATCTCTTTAAAAGATAAAAGTGTATCCTATTTTGATTATCTTTACAAAAATATTTTATTATGGGAAAACTTTACTTCAAATTCCTTTTTTTAATGTTGCCTGTGCTTGGTATGGGGCAATTGTATGTGGGTGATG
>CAYNMH010000016.1:0-7280 GCA_964398145.1 uncultured Flavimarina sp.
TGATCATCTTTGCTTCAGAAATCAATCAAAAATCAAACAGTTATGAATTTTAAAACGCTATCAATTCTTTTCTTCGTTCTCGCTTTCGCGGAAGCATTAACCGCTCAGGATTTTCAGGGCGTTGCCACCTACAAATCCAGACGTCAGGTTGATCTGAAGATGGAAGGGAAAAACATGAATGATGCGATGCAAAAACAAATTGCCGATCAGCTCAAAAAGCAATTTGAGAAAACCTATGTCCTTACGTTTGACCGCAATCAATCCCTGTACAAAGAGGATGAAAAGCTGGCTAAACCTGACGTGGCTAATACCGGTGGGATGCAAATAAAAATCAGCCAAAGCCGGGATATTCTTTATAAGAACACTTCGGCCAGGCGCTACGAGCGTCAGGAAGATGTATTGGGTAAAATCTTCCTGGTGGAGGACAGCCTGCAGAAACCCGACTGGAAACTGGAAAAAGAAACCAAATCCATCGGCGATTATACCTGTTTTAAAGCCACCCGTACCGAAGAGGTGACCAGCCAGACCTTTGAGTCTGATTCGATGAAAACCAAAGATACCACCTTTACTAAAACCATTACCGCCTGGTACACGCCGCAAATTCCTGTGAGTCACGGCCCGGCGATGAACTGGGGTCTGCCGGGTCTTATTCTGGAAGTGCAGGACGGCAAGCAAAGCATCCTGTGCAACCAGATCGTGCTCAACCTCGAGGATAAGATGGTAATCGAAGCCCCTGAAGGCGGAAAAATTGTTGACGAAGCCAGTATGAAAGCCATTCAGGAAGAGAAAATGAAGGAGTGGATAGAGCGCAACAGCAGCGCTGGTGAAGGCGGTAAAAGCTTCACGATAAAAATTGGCGGTTAACAGCAACAGGGCTGTTAAACCTATTTGAAAATCAGGAGTCAAAGCGCGATAAATCCTTTGACTTATGAAAACGTATACTATACTTTTTATTGCGGCAGCAGCTTTGCTGAGCGTGCCACTTCAGGCGCAGAAATTTGATGGCGGCATCGCTACCTACCAGTCTAAAACCTCTTTTGATATGGAGAATTTTGGCGGTCGCGAGATGAGTGAACAAATGAAAAAACAAATCGCCGAGCGTATGAAGAGTCGGCTTGAGAAGACCTTTACGCTTTCCTTCAGCAAAGACGAATCTATTTACGAGGAGGAAGAGAAACTGGAGGCTCCCGGTAATGTTGGTGGCGGAATGCGCTTTATGGGTGGTGGTTTTTCGCAAGGCGGAATCTATAAAAATATCGCCGACGATATTTACGCGCGTCAAAACGAACTGATGGGCAAAACCTTTCTCGTTAAAGACACGCTCGCTAAACTGGACTGGAAGCTCGAGAAAGAAAGCAAAATGATAGGTCAGTATGCGGCTTTTAAGGCTACTGCTGTTCGGAAAATAGAGCAGAATCCCTGGGAGGCGATGCGACGTAGTCGTAATGCTGATACTACGGCCACTGATGCGCCTAAAGAAATGGTGATCACGGCCTGGTATACTCCTCAAATTCCCGTAAGTCAGGGGCCTGATGAATACTGGGGTTTACCCGGTTTAATCCTCGAAGTAAGCGCCGGCCCTACGGTTATTCTTTGCAATAAAATTGTCATCAATCCGAAAGAGGGGCTCGATATTGAGATGCCTAAAAAGGGAGATGAAGTAAGCCGCGTAGAATACGAAAAAATCGTTGCTGAAAAAACCAAAGAAATGAGCGAGCGTATGGGCGGTCGTGGCGGTTTTGGTCGCGGAAGAGGCTAGATCAAAGCAAACTAAAATCACAATCAATCAAAATTCATGAAATACATTTTCATCATATTCCTAGTATTTAGCCTTACGGCGAAAGCGCAGAGTGTACGCGTAAGCGGTACGGTAAAAGACAGCATCGGTACACCGCTCGAGCTGGCTAATGTTATTGCAACCCGCGCAGATACCGGCGAGATGGAATCCTATGCAATTTCCAATTCTGAGGGGCGCTATAAATTTGATTTGCCAACCGGCGCTTCTTACTCACTGGTGGCAAGTTTTCTGGGATTGGCACCCACTACTAAAGAACTTACAATAGCTAAAGATGCAGCAGATATTGATCTTGATTTTGTGTTGATGCCGGCGGCCAACCAGCTTGACGATGTGGAGATTGTTTACGAAATGCCGGTTGTAGTTCGTGGGGATACCATCGTTTACAATACTGATAGTTTTACCAACGGTACTGAGCAAAGGCTGGGCGATGTTTTAAAAAAATTACCCGGAGTAACCGTAGATGACGAAGGACAGATTCAGGTGGAAGGGCAGACGGTTTCTAAGGTGATGATTGAAGGCAAGGATTTCTTTGACGGAAGTTCAAAGCTGGCGGTAAAAAACATTCCGGCTGATGCGTTGAAGAAGGTTGAAGTCCTAAAGAATTACAACGAAGTTGACCAGATGCGTGGTTTAGGCAACGATCAAAATAATGTTGCCATTAATCTGAAGCTCAAGGAGGGCAAAAAAAATTTCTGGTTTGGTGAAGTGCAGGGAGGCATAGGCGATGGGGGAGAAACCCGCTATCTGGGCAGTGCCAAATTGTTTTATTACAGCCCTAAAGGGAGCATCAACATCATTGGGAATACCAACAATACCGGCGATGTACCCTTTACCTTTAGGGATTATTTCAATTTTACAGGAGGTTTTAGAAACTTTAATCAGCGCGGCGGAACTTCGTTTAATATTTCAGACAGCGGACTGGGTTTTTTAGTCACTCAAAATAACCGTGCGCTTGAAATCAATACTAATTTTGCCGCTGCAAACTTTAGCTATGAGGCTTCAGATGCCTGGGATTTAAGTGGTTTTACACTTTTTAGCGATAATTCCACCGATTTTTTTCAGCGTTCTCTTCGCAATTATATCGCCACCGGCGCTACCGAAACCAACACCGAAACCAGCAACCAGGGTAACCAGCTGGGTATGGCAAAATTCAGCAGTATTTACAAGCCCAACGACAAGTTGCAAATAGACTATGATGTTTTGGCCAAAAAATCGCAACAGGTTGAGTTGTCTGAAGCAGAATCTATTTTTACCAGCAACGGAAGTACGGTGACTAACCCAATAAATGAGCTAAAAGACAATGAGCCTTTTAGCTTAAATCAAAATTTGAATGCTTATTATACGCTTGACGACAAGAATATTTTTGCCGGGTTTGTGCAGCACCTGTATCAAAATGAAGATCCGTTTTACCAGGCGATTTTGGGACAGCAACCTTTTACCGAAATACTTCCATTAGATGAGGGGCAGGAGGATTTTAATATCAATCAGGATAAGCTTATTAAGACGAGTAAGCTAGATAGTAAAATTGATTATTACTACGTTATCAACGACAAAAGCAATCTTAACTTGACGCTAGGTACCACGCAGAGCAGGCAGGATTTCAACTCGGGAATTTTCCAGATTTTAGATAATGGCAACCGCAATACGTTTGTGGGGGACAGCCTCAATAATGATGTACGGTTTACCTTTAGCGATGTGTTTGTAGGGGCGCATTATAAATTTAAAACCGGGATTTTTACCATTACTCCGGGGCTCACCCTGCACCGTTATAAGGTTGCTTCAGAACAGCTGGGCATAGAAACCAGCGACAGTCAGTTTAAATTACTTCCTGATCTTTTTGCGATTGCAGAATTCAAGCAAAGCGAAAGCTTACGTCTCAATTATCAAATGACGGCCGATTATACCGACGTTAATAATTTCGCCGAAGGCTACGTTTTTAATAACTACAACCGAATGTTTCGCGGTAACCGGGATATTGAGAATGCAATTTTTCATACGGCCAGCCTCAATTATTTCAACTTCAATATGTTCAACTTTACAAACCTGAATGGGGGCGTGAGTTATACCCGTCGTATTGATGCGATTAAGAGTCAGACCGCGATAAACAGCATCAATCAGGCTTCATCGCCCATCAACAGCAATTTTGTGGATGAGGTACTGAGTGCAAACGGGCGTTTTCAAAAAACCTTTAGAAAGTGGAAGGCTAATTTAAGCGGAAATGTTTCGTATAGCGAACTCAATAATATTGTAAACAATCAGCCGGCATTATCTCAGAATTTTACACAGAATTATACCGCGAGTGTGGAAACCAATTTTAAGAACGCTCCTAACTTTGAAGTGGGTTACAACCGAAGCATCAACAACTATCAAAACGGCAACAGTGACCGCACCTTCTTTACAGACCGGCCATTTGCCAATGTGAACCTACGTTTTTTAAAAGGTTTTACGTTTACCGCAGATTGGAGTTATTATAACTATTATGACAAAGACGATACCGTACAAAATGAGTATTCCTTTGTTGAAGCTTCGCTATGGTATCAAAAGCCTGAAAGCAAGTGGGAATTTCGTTTGGATGGTACTAATTTGCTGAATGTAGACTCGCTGAACAACGATAGTTTCAATGAAAATTTCAGCACCACCACCGAGTATTTTGTGATGCCACGCATCGTGATGCTTTCGGTTAGGTATAATTTGTAGAAAGAAATTTTAGTAGCGTTAAGAAGAAAACCCGGAAGCACCATTTGAGCTTTCGGGTTTTTTATTTTACACAGAGCTCTGAGTTGGGCTTATTTCGGGTTTCTCAAATTCAAAGATTTCAGATTGCGAGTGATGTTTACCTGTTTTGGTAAAGGTGTTTTTTACCCGTTCTGAAAAGGCAAAATAGCAAATGAAGATAACCGATCTTAAGACTACCCCGAATAATTCTCCATATGCCTTTTGCTCCTCGGGACCAGAGAATGTTTCGGGTGAGAGTTGCATAATTGCGATGTTGTCTACGGTAAAAAATACCAATACTGCCACATTCATTATAATGATCATGCGCGGAGCAATGGTGCGTCGTTGGAAGTATAAAATGGCAACAAAAATGGAAAATATAAAATAAGCTGAATTGTATAAGACTTCTAAAACGGCAATCACCACCAGGGCTAACCCTTGAGAATATAAATATTCCCAGTTGGTGGAACTCAGATGTAAATCATCGTTAAAGAATAAAGTAAACATCAAAACTACCGGTGTTAGCACAATGCCAATCCCAAAAAAAGCAACCCAACCTCCTAATGACTGCTGCCAGCGTTCCTGAACGGTATTGGGTAAATCATAAGTATGGTAAAGAAACCAGCATAAAAAAAATGTAGAAATCAGCCCTAGGATAAACAAAGAAACAGTAACCGTATAATTGCTGTCTGCACTTGCTATTGAGGATAGTGAACTGTCACCGTACGTAAGCTGGTAATTCACCTGATTCTGGATTTTCTTGTGGTCCTCAAGATATTTTGCAACCTGGCCGGCTTCCAGATAATCTGTTTTACCCTCATAGGAATGTGTGATCTCGAGGGTTGCATTTTGGTAGTTTATATCATAAGCATACGTAAATCCAGGGTTATCTATACGGTCTGAATCATTTTTAATATTCCAGGCTGTAGGGAAATAAACAATCGTTTTATGCTCAATATGAGCCTCTGCATCTGTGAGATAGGGCATTTTGCGGTCTGCACTAGACGCTGGATAAAGCAGGCCATCAAGGCTTGAAGGATAAAAACTTGCAGTGATTGTACCTTTAGTATCGGCTGAGGGACTCCAAAGACTGTCTATTTTATAATTTTCGATCACTTTAAGAAAATTAGCTTTTCGGTCATCCTCTATCTGAACTTCCTGATTCACGTGGATGCCGGGATAAATCCCGCTGTAATAATCGGTATACATCTGTTGAACAGAGCTCGTGCTGTTTGCCGCAAAGAACGTGCGCATTTGATCTGCATCGCCTCCATAATAACGTGTCTCAATATCCAATACCGCCCCGCCACCGGGTTTGTCCAGAGAAAAGGTTTCGGTAAGGGCTGTTTTGGGTTTTTGGCTTTTCTTTAGGGCAGTAAGCTTTGTGGTGTTTTCATTTAAAATGAGCCCAAAGGAATAGTCCGGATAATAGGTGGTTTCCAAAGTACCACCCTGGTCACTGATGGTCGGGTCAATATAGGCATCTTCACCCGCGTCAGTCTTATACTGAACAATGCAATGATCAAACGCGAAGGGTGAGGGTAATTTTTTGTCAATAGTTTTTCCGTATATACTATTCACTAAAACAGGGCTGGCATCAACACCAAAGCTTTGGAGCAATGTGGCAAGCAGTAAAGATTTGTCTTTGCAATCACCAAAACGGCGTTGTAATACTTCAGCCGGCCTGCTGGGCTTAAATGAATTGAGGCCGTCTTCAAATCCTAAATAACGCACTTCATCCTGAACAAAGCGCACCAGAGCAGTAAGACTATCAGATTTGGTCCTGGCACCACGCAGTAGGGGTAAAATATCTTTTTTGAGCTTGTTTTTATCTGCGTCATTTACCTGATAGTGCTTACCATAATGCCGGGCGACCGAGGCCCAATTTTCAAATGCAGAAAGCTCAATGGCAGGAGCAGGAAAATACCAGGCCGGAGTGTTAGCTTCATACAAAATAGCCTCAGTATCTGTAGCGGTCCAGCTGTAGCGGGTAGCATTGCCCACCTGTGTAATAGACGGCTCGGGAGCGTTGTTTTCGAGATTGTATTTTAAATAAAGGCCGTTGGGGTTAAGCAGCGCAAGGTGAATCTCTGCTACAGGCAGGGTATGCTGCAGATAAAATGTTGCGCCAAATTTGCCCTCGTGTATGGGATTGCGGCCTATAGTGGTGTAGGCATAATCAATTATATCTCCTTCGCGTATATCGTAAAGGTGATTAACGGCCGTTACGCGACCATTGTATAAGTGGCGTTCCAGATCTTCTTCTCGTTGAATAATTTTAAAATCATTCAGATTGAGGTGATTTATGATTTTGCCGTTTCGGATCACTTCAGCCTTGTGCAATGAGACGTGTTGATACTCCGGATCGTATTCAATACGGATATCACTCATTTCCTGAACCCCCGCTTTAGTTGTTATTTTGTAAGTATAGCGTTCGTAATAAGCTTGTTGAGCTGCATTAAATTGATCATCGAGCAGCAGATAATAAAATCCAGCTGATTTGTCATCAGCAGATGACGCTTTGTAATCAGGATTGACAGATTCAACCCAATCGGGTATAGGTTGTTGACTGAGTTTTTGTGCGATTATTTGAGATAGGGACAGGAAAAATAAAAGCTTAACGAATAAAGGTCTAAGCATAACTTAAGATAAACTTGAGCTGCTAAATAAACGCTTTTAAGAGATAATTAACAACTTTTTTTTAAGCTTAATCTTTAAACTTCAGCTTTTAATACCCCTTTTTCTGCGAAACCGTGTTCTTTAATTC
>CAYNMH010000016.1:7380-37914 GCA_964398145.1 uncultured Flavimarina sp.
GTCAGCGGGAGTAAGCACACTAGAATTTCAGCTTGTGCTAAAAAATCATCCAGCTCCTCCTGTGTATAGCTTTTGATGCCTTCGACCTCTTTTCGCGAATGCGACCAACCGCTTACCTGAAAGCCGGTTTGCTGAAGTGCCTTTCCTACCGCCTGTCCCAGGGTCCCAAAACCCAGAATGCCAACCTGCACATCGGGTACACGTTTGTATGGGGTAGGCTTCCATTGATTTTGATCCTGCAAATTGCGGTACAGCGGCAGGTTTTTGATGTGGCTCAGGCATAAGGTCAGTACAAATTCCTGCATATCGCTGGCAAGTTTTTCGTCAACAACTCGTGTGAGGGTAACGTCTTTGGGTAAAGACGGATCGTTGAACAAGTGATCAACCCCCGCACCCATAGAACCGATGACTTTAAGATTGGGATACAGCTTAAAGCTTCCGTTTGGAGCTTTCCAGGTAATAGCCATCGTAACGGCATTAGGATCTTTAACGCTTTCTGGAGTAACTACTTCAATTGAAGAATCAGCTTCATTTAATGCGTCAATCCACGCGTCGTAGTCTTTGTTGTTGCGAATAAGTAGAAGAGCCATATGCTGAAAAATTTAAATCTCGGTTATGAAGTAAACATAAAAAATGCCACTCACAAGAATGGCATTTTAAATAGGGTTTATATGTTTTTTAGGATTTAAATCCCAAAGGCTTCCTTTACCTGATCTACATAGTCCAGTTTTTCCCAGGTAAATAATTCTACTTTCTTTTCTACGCGGCCGCTATAGGGGCTTTCAAATATTTTAGTGATGGTTTGCGGGTCTTTGCCCATATGCCCGTAAGCTGCAGTCTCGCGGTAGATAGGATTGCGCAGTTTAAGACGTTTCTCAATTGCAGCGGGGCGCATATCAAACAACTCACGCACTTTTGTAGCAATTTCACCATTGCTAAGTGATACGTTTTTAGAACCGTAGGTATCCACAAAGATTGAAGTAGGTTCAACCACTCCAATCGCGTAGGAAACCTGTACCAAAACTTCGTCGGCAACACCGGCTGCCACCAGGTTTTTAGCGATATGACGCGATGCATAAGCTGCAGAACGGTCTACCTTACTAGGATCTTTACCGCTAAATGCACCACCCCCGTGGGCACCTTTTCCGCCGTAGGTATCTACAATAATTTTACGTCCGGTAAGACCGGAATCTCCGTGAGGCCCGCCTATTACAAACTTTCCGGTAGGGTTAATGTGATAGATGATCTCATCGTTAAAGAGTTTTGCAAGCTCTTCAGGCAATGCATCTTTCACCCGTGGAATCAAAATTGAGATAATATCTTTTTTGATTTTAGCCAGCATTTTTTCGTCCTCATCAAACTCATCGTGCTGGGTAGAAACTACAATAGCCACGATCTTTTGCGGCACGTTGTCGTCAGAATATTCAATAGTCACCTGAGCTTTAGCATCAGGTCTCAGATACGTAATTTCTTTTTCCTCGCGGCGCAGCTTAGCCAATTCGATCATAATGCGGTGCGAAATATCCAACGCAAGCGGCATATAATTCTCGGTTTCTTTAGTAGCATAACCAAACATCATCCCCTGATCACCGGCGCCCTGCTCTTCTTTTGAAGCACGGTCCACACCCTGATTGATGTCTTGCGATTGCTCGTGAATTAGTGAAATCACCCCGCAGCTGTCACCGCTAAACTGATAGGCACCTTTGGTGTACCCAATATCGTTGATCACGCCACGTGCGATGTTTTGCACATCGATATAGGTGTTGCTTTTTACCTCTCCAGCAAGTACCACCTGACCGGTGGTTACCAGTGTTTCGCAGGCCACTTTCGACTCGGGGTCAAAAGCTAAAAAGTTATCGAGTAGGGTGTCGCTGATTTGATCAGCGATTTTATCGGGGTGTCCTTCAGACACGCTTTCTGATGTAAATAGGTAAGCCATCTAGCAATTTTTAACCACAATGTGGCACATTAAACGTTTTGAAACCAGATCTTTTACGCGATTTTAGCGCAGGTAAAAGTTGCTGATAATCGTTTCGAGAAGATTTGACGTTTGCCGCGTGGGGTAGTGTGGTTACTGCCTTTAGCATTTTTTTAAACCAAAAAAAATTGATTTAAGAGGTTGCAATCAGTCAAATCTTTCCTCTTTTGAGCGGCAAATGTAGGGATTTTGACAGTATTACAAAACGCTGTGAGTAATCTTGTGAAAAATTTACGTTTCCTAAAAATTCTTGATTTTTGTTTGGATATCTATAAAAGGTTTTGCAATCTTTGTCGCTCACAAAGTTCAGACTTTTACTGAAATGTTATCAAGAAAGGCGGAGGGATTAGACCCTGTGAAGCCTTAGCAACCCTTTCTCTGGGAAGAAGGTGCTACATTCTACACAGCTTGCTGATGATAGATAACTAACGAGTCATTTTTCTTTTAAATGACTTTACAAATTTCTTAATAACATTTTTCTTGTAAATGATGCCGAAAGCCGGCAGCAGACTTTGGGTTTAATTTATTTTCAACTCAAAAAAACAGAAAAATGAGTGCACACCAATTTTCGACTCAGGCACTACACGCCGGTCACGACACCACAGCTAACGGCGGTACCCGCGCGGTGCCTATTTACCAAACCACTAGCTACGTCTTTAACGACTCAGACCACGCGGCGGGTTTATTCAACCTGTCGCAGCCGGGTTACATTTATACCCGTTTAAACAATCCCACAAACGATATTCTCGAGCAACGTCTCGCTGCCCTTGAAGGCGGTATCGGTGCGGTGGTGACCGCTTCAGGAACAGCGGCGATCAACACAGCCCTGCTTACTTTATTGCGTGCAGGAGATCACATCGTGGCTTCCAGCAGTTTGTATGGCGGCACCTACAATTTGCTTAGCGTAACGCTTCCACGATTTGGGATCACGACGACTTTTGTGGACCCTTCAGAGGCTTCTAATTTTAAAAATGCGGTCCAGGAGAATACCCGTGCGGTTTTCATAGAATCTTTGGGTAATCCAAAATTGGACGTGCTGGATCTCGAAGCGATTTCCGCTGTCGCGAAAGAAAGCCGCATTCCGCTTATTGTAGATAATACCGTGGCTACACCGGCTTTGCTAAACCCCATCAAACACGGGGCAAATATTGTTATTCACTCGCTAACCAAATACATCAACGGTAACGGAACCTCATTAGGCGGTGCTATTATAGATGCTGGTACCTTTGACTTGTCTAGCGGAAAGTTTCCGGAGTTTACCGAGCCTTCTGCCGGTTACCATGGTTTGGTGTATCACGAAGCTTTAGGACCTGCGGCTTTTATTGCCAAAGTGCGGGTTGAAGGTTTACGCGATCACGGTGCAGCATTGAGTCCGTTTAACGCGTTTCAAATTATTCAGGGTTTGGAAACCCTTACGATACGCATCAAGCAACACAGCGAGAATGCTTTGGCCCTGGCCGAATGGCTTGAAGCCCAGCCCGAAGTAACCTGGGTAAATTATCCCGGCCTCAAGAGCAGTGCCTATTATGATTTAGCCCAAAAATACCTGCCCAAAGGACAGAGCGGGATTGTGACTTTTGGTCTGAAGAGCGGTTTTGAAGGCGCAAAAACCTTAGCCGATAAAACGCAAATCTTTTCCCTGCTGGCAAATATTGGAGATACCAAATCCTTAATTATTCACCCGGCGAGCACCACGCACCAGCAATTACCTGACGAGGCGCAGGAATCAACCGGCGTGACTAAAGATTTAATTCGTCTTTCGGTAGGTCTGGAAGACGTTGAAGATTTAAAAAATGATTTAAAAGCGGCTTTTGCACAGATTAAACAAACTGCAAATGCTTAAAATTTTGAAACAGCCTTTGGGTAACCGAAGGCTGTTTTTCAAATAAATATCCTTAAAATGTTACACAAACTTGAACTATCCGGATTTAAAACCCAATCCGGTTTTCAGTTAGATTTGCCACTCAGCTACGAGACTTTTGGTCAGCAACTGGGCACGGCGCCGGTGATTTTGGTCAATCACGCCCTAACCGGTAACTCGCATGTGAGTGGTCCTGACGGCTGGTGGAATGAGCTCATAGGCGATGACAAATGTATCGACACCCGCAAATACAGCATTCTCTCTTTTAATATTCCCGGTAACGGCTATGACGGTTTTTTAATCGAAAACTATAAAGATTTTGTCGCACAGGATGTCGCACGGGCTTTTTTGGAGGGACTCAAGGCTCTTGAAATTACCGAGCTTTTTGCAATTATTGGCGGTTCGCTGGGCGGGGGTATCGCCTGGGAAATGGTGACTTTGCAACCGGCGATCACCCAACATTTGATCCCCGTGGCGTCTGACTGGAAATCAACCGACTGGCTTATTGCCAACTGCCAGATTCAGGAGCAGATTTTAAAAAACTCTTCACAGCCGGTGCACGATGCGCGTATGCACGCGATGTTGTGCTATCGCACGCCGGAGTCGTTTAAGAGTAAATTTCAGCGCAGCACCAATGAAGACCTCAATATCTTTAATGTGGAAAGCTGGCTCGATCACCATGGCCATAAGTTGAAAGACCGCTTTCAACTTTCGGCTTACCGCCTGATGAATCAATTGCTGAAAACCATTGACGTGACCCGTGGCCGCGAAGGTTTTAATGAAATCCTGAGTCAGGTTGAAGCCAACATTCATATCATCGGGGTAGACTCTGATCTGTTTTTTACGCCCGCCGAAAACCGCGAGACCTACAAGCAGCTGGCGCAGGTGAAGAATAATGTGACTTATGGCGAGATCAATTCGGTACACGGACACGATGCCTTTTTAATCGAATTTGAACAGCTTGAGCAGTTGCTGTATCCTGTTTTTAGAGCTGATAGTGCGAAGCTGAAAATTCTCAAATTCGGCGGGAAATCCCTCGCAAACGGAAACGGACTTGACAAGGTTTTGAATATTATTAAAACCAAAGTTGGTAACGGCGACCGCATCGCTGTGGTGCTTTCGGCACGTGGTGGCGCGACCGATGAATTGGAAGCCATTCTCGAGGCAGCAGCTTCCGGACTCGAGTTTCAGCATCAGTTTGAAGCCTTTAAAAGCTATCAACAAAGTGACTTTGACGTAGATCTTTCCGAAGAATTTAAAGAACTCAAGCGCTTGTTTGAAGGCGTGGCACTTTTAGGGGATTACAGCAAAAAAGTAAAAGACGAGATTCTGTCTTATGGCGAATTAATTTCGGTAAAAACCGTAACCCATCTGCTGCAAAAACAAGGTGTCAAAGCTCATTTTGCCGATTCGCGTAAGCTTATTACCACTAACGGTACTTTTGGAAATGCTCAGCCCAATGACAAACGTTCCAAAGAGCAGGTGGTGAAACATTTTGCCAAATACAACGGCGATACGGTAAATATTGTAACCGGTTTTATCGCCAGTGATGAAAACAACCAGACTACAACTTTGGGTCGTAACGGCAGCAATTACACAGCTTCGTTGCTGGCCAATTATCTGGATGCAGGCGAACTGCAAAATTACACCCACGTTGACGGTATTTTTACCGCCAACCCCGATCTGGTGCCCGATGCGCAAAAGATTGAACGCCTGACCTATAGTGAGGCAAACGAACTTGCGAATTTTGGGACATCGGTGTTGCACGCCAAGACCATTATTCCGTTGATTGAAAAGAATATTCCACTGCGTATTCTCAATACCTTTAAAGCGGATGATGCCGGGACCCTGATCACCGCGCAAACCGAGCAGGAAGGGATTAAGTCACTTTCGGTGCTTAGCGAGATGGCCCTAATCAATCTGGAAGGTCGCGGACTCCTCGGGAAAGTAGGGGTTGACGCCCGTATTTTTAGGGCTTTGGGCAATAGCGGCGTGAATGTAAGCATCATCGCTCAGGGTTCGTCAGAACGTGGGATTGGTCTGGTGGTGGAAGCCAAACAGGCGCAATTGGCGATTTCTTCGCTGCGTTTTGAGTTTGAAGCCGATTTCCAAAGTCAGGATGTGAACCGCATCGAGATTATTGATGAAGTTGCGGTGATTTCCATCATTGGGCAAGATCTGAGCAGTTTCCACAAACCCTATAGCGAACTCATCAAAAACGGGATTGTTCCGTTGTTGTTTAACAATACAGTGACGGGCAAAAACGTGAGTGTAGTGGTGCGTAAACCCCAATTGACTAAAGCCCTTAATGTGGTGCATGGCGAGATTTTTGGCATTGCCAAAAAAATAAACATCGCCATTTTTGGTCAGGGTCTGGTGGGCGGTACGCTTATCGACCAGATTGTGGCTTCGGAGGCCAGCATTCAGGAGCGCAAAGGCATTGCGCTGAATATTTTCGCGGTAGCAAATTCTAAAAACGTGTTGCTTAACAAATACGGTGCTACTGAAACCTGGAAAATCGATTTTGAAAATCAGGCGCAGGAAGGTGGTGTGGATGCCGTTATCGCTTTCGCGAAAGCAAATCATCTTGCAAACCTGATCGCGATTGATAATACGGCAAGCGCAACTTTTATTCAGAATTATCTGGAGCTTGCTAAAAACGGATTTGACCTCGTTTCTTCAAACAAAATAGCAAATACGGTTGGTTTTGATTTTTACCAAAAGCTGCGTCGCGTTTTAGATGATAACAACAAGCGTTACCTGTATGAAACCAATGTGGGCGCTGGATTACCGCTCATTGACACCATACGTCTGTTGCATCTTTCAGGCGATAACATAACCCGAATCAAAGGGGTGTTTAGCGGTTCGCTGAGTTATTTGTTCAATACCTTTTCGGTAGAAGATCGGTCCTTTTCAGAAGTTTTACAACAGGCGATTGACAAAGGCTTTACAGAGCCTGACCCGCGTGAGGATTTGGGCGGAAACGATGTGGGGCGCAAACTGTTAATTCTGGCCCGCGAACTCGACTTACACAAAGAGTTTAGCGATGTGCAAATCGAAAACCTGATTCCCGAAAATTTACGGGAAGGGGCAGCTTCAGACTTTTTAGGAAGGCTGAAAGAGCTCGATTCGGTTTTTGAAGCCCGTAAAAAAGCTCTTAAAGAGGGTGAGGTTTTGCGATATGTTGGCGACCTTTACGGCGATTTATCTCAGGAAGACGGCGGAACCCTCGAGGTGAAGCTGGTGACTGTTTCTAAAAATTCGGCTCTGGGTCAGGTTAAAGGAAGCGACAGTATTTTTGAGATTTATACCGAGTCGTATGGCGAGAATCCGCTGGTGATTCAGGGAGCCGGGGCAGGAGCCGCGGTAACCGCACGAGGGGTTTTTGGCGACATACTCAAACTCGCAGAGCGGAATAGTTAAATTATTTTTTATTGTTATTATCATTAATATTCAGAGCCAATAACAATAAGAATCGAAATACTAATAAAATGAAAGTAACACTCGAACGTAAAAACACCGATTACCTATTCGAAGCCAAAGGAGCTTCTGGTAATCCGGTGATGATAGATAATAAAACCGGAGATGTAGTTCAGGGTAGCAGCCCTATGGAACTGCTCTTGATGGGAGTGGGCGGTTGCAGTGCGATTGATATCATTTCGATCTTAAAAAAGCAAAAGCTGGAGATTGATTCCTATCACGTGGAAGTGGAAGGCGATCGTATTGAAGTAGGCGGAGCAAAACCCTTTAATGCAATGCGCGTACACGTGTATCTGGAAGGTGACATCCCGCCGGCAAAGGCCCTGCGTGCCGCTCAACTGAGTTTTGAAAAATACTGTTCCGTTTCGATTACGCTTCAGGCGAGTGTGAAGGTGACCTATAAGGTTTTTCTGAACGGGGAAGAAGTGGAATAGATCTTAGATCTGAGACGTGAGATTTTAGAGCAGAGACTAAAGATATAAGACTTTAGATTTAAGAAAAAAATGTAAAAAGTAAGTGGTAAGAAGTGAGAGGTGGAAAGTTGAAAGTCAGTAAGCAGTCGCAGTTGGCAGTCTCAGTTGCAGGTTAAATGTTATAAACGATTCCACGATAACCTTTTTTAAATCTTACGAAAACCGAAAACCAAACTCAAAAACACCAGATTTTAGACAATGCATTTGAGCAGGATAATCCATCTCAAATCTTAGGTCTAAAGTCTAACATCTAATAAAGAATGAGCAAACATTTTGAAACGGAAGCCATCCGAACGCAATTAAATCGTAGTGAAAATCTGGAACATTCGGTGCCTTTGTACCTGACTTCAAGTTTTATTTTTGAAGATGCTGAAGATATGCGGGCTTCGTTTACCGAGGAAAAAGAGCGCAACATTTACAGCCGGTTTACCAATCCCAATACCAGTGAGTTTGTAGAAAAAATCTGCAAACTGGAAGGCGCTGAAAGTGGTTATGCTTTTGCAACCGGTATGGCTGCGGTGTTTTCGACCTTTGCGGCTTTATTAGACAGCGGCGATCATATCGTTTCGGCACGCTCGGTTTTTGGTTCTACACACACCTTGTTTACCAAATATTTACCCAAATGGAATATTGAAACTTCGTATTTCAAAGTAGATGAGGTAGATAAAATAGAAAGCCTCATCAGGCCCGAAACCAAAATTCTGTATGTGGAATCGCCCACCAATCCGGGTTGCGACGTTTTAGATCTGGAACATTTGGGCAATCTGGCCAAAAAGCACAACCTCATATTTGTGGTAGATAACTGTTTTGCGACTCCTTATTTACAGCAACCCATCAAGTTTGGGGCAGATATCGTGATCCATTCGGCAACCAAGATGATTGACGGTCAGGGGCGCGTTTTGGGCGGGGTAAGCGTAGGTCGTTCCGATCTGATACGTGAGATTTATTTGTTCTCCAGAAATACGGGTCCGGCACTTTCACCATTTAATGCCTGGGTACTTTCTAAAAGTTTAGAAACCCTGCACGTGCGTGCAGACCGGCATTGCGAGAATGCGCTTAAGGTAGCCGAGTTTTTAGAAGCGCACGACAAGGTTAATTTTGTGAAATATCCATTCCTGAAATCGCATCCGCAATACGAAGTGGCTAAAAAGCAAATGCGACACGGCGGAAATATCGTTGCTTTTGAAGTTAAAGGTGGAATCGATGCCGGACGCAAATTCCTAAATTCGATTAAGATGTGTTCGTTATCTGCGAATCTCGGGGATACCCGTACGATTGTGACGCATCCAGCTTCTACCACACACAGTAAACTGGCCGAGGAAGATCGTCTTGAAGTGGGCATCACAGACGGACTGGTACGCTGTTCAGTTGGCCTGGAGCACGTAGAAGATATTATCGCAGATCTGGAGCAGGCGCTAAACGCTTAGGTTTCTAACTTTTTGCCTACTTTTAGGCCGTGTTATCCAAGAAAACCAAATACGGTCTCAAAGCGCTTACCTATGTCGCCAAGCATCAGGGGGAAGATCCTGTGCAGATAGGCGCCATTGCCAAAAGCGAAAATATTTCCCAGAAATTCCTCGAAAGCATAATGCTTACCCTGCGTAAAGCCGGGTTCTTAGGAAGCCGAAAAGGAAAAGGAGGCGGGTATTATTTGCGTCGACAACCGGAAGATATTAAAATGGTTGAGGTGATGCGCGTTTTGGAAGGTCCGGTATCAATGGTTCCGTGCGTGAGTCTTAATTTCTACGAAAAGTGCGATGATTGCCCAGATGAGACGACTTGTTCAGTACATGTGCTTATGGCGCAACTTCGCGACAGCAATTTAGCTGTTCTGAATCAAAATACTCTGGCCGATCTAATTGCCTGAACGTTGCTGAATTCTGAAAAATTCTTTCATTTTCTAAAAATCACTTAAAAGTTTTAAAATAACCGCCAAAAGATTTGGTCGCTAGATATACAGGCAATACTTTTGCTTTTGAATCCTAGTAATCCGATAGGATTTAAATAAATGAAAATATAACTATGATTTTAGATCAGGTATACAGTCAGAGCAAAACGGAAGAAACTGCTCAAATTTCTTATAAAAAAGATACCGCTTCAGAAAAGCCGTTGCGCAGTATCGTAAAATCAATAAGCTGGAGAGTAGTAGGTACCCTGGATACGGTTTTGATTTCCTGGTTTATTACCGGGGCGCTTACACTGGCTTTCTCAATTGGAGCTGTAGAGCTGGTAACTAAAATGGTACTGTATTTCTTTCACGAACGTATTTGGAATACTATAAACTGGGGTAAGTAATGAGTTATACAGCAGAAGAGCTTCAAGAATTAAACACAAATCTTCGGGAGAAATCACCGGTTGAGATTGCTAAATGGGCCGTGGCGCAGGCTAAAAACCCTATCGTAACTACCAATTTCAGACCTTATGAAGCGGCAATTTTGTTTGCTGCTACCCAGGCAAAACCGGAAATACCGGTAGTATGGTGTGATACCGGTTATAATACGCCCAATACCTATCGGCACGCTGAAGAAGTAATTGCTTTGCTTCAGCTTCAGGTTGATCTGTATGTGCCTCAGCAAACCGCAGCACACCGTGACGTGGTAATGGGAATTCCGCAAATTGACGATCCGCGGCATAAAGTTTTTACCGAGCAGGTAAAACTGGAGCCCTTTAAACGGGCGATGGCAAATCATAAACCGGATGTTTGGTTTACAAACCTTCGTAAAGGTCAAACCGCCCATCGCGATAACCTTGATATCTTAAGTCAGGGTGCAGACGGAGTGCTTAAGGTGAGTCCGTTTTACTACTGGAGCGATGAAAAATTAGATACTTTTTTGGCAGAGCATAATCTGCCAAACGAACATAAATACTTTGATCCAACCAAGGTGTTGGAAAACCGGGAGTGTGGTTTACACGCCTAAAACTTATTGAGATGAGTACGATATTAAAAACAAATGCACTAGAGAGCGAGGCGATTTACATCTTTAGAGAAGTAGTTGCGCAGTTTGAGAATCCGGTATTGCTTTTTTCGGGTGGAAAAGACAGCATCACACTGGTGCGTTTGGCACAAAAAGCATTTTATCCTGCCAAGATTCCTTTTCCACTTTTGCATGTGGATACCGGGCATAACTTTCCGGAAACTATCGAGTTTCGGGACAAACTGGTTGAGGAATTAGGATTGAATCTGATTGTACGCCATGTGCAGGATGCCATTGATGAAGGTAAGGTAACTGAAGAAACCGGTAAATATTCAAGCCGAAATATGCTTCAAACCACCACGCTTTTAGATGCGATTGAAGAATTTAAGTTTGACGCCTGTATTGGCGGTGCCCGTCGCGATGAGGAGAAGGCGAGAGCCAAGGAGCGAATCTTTTCAGTACGTGATGATTTTGGTCAGTGGGATGAAAAAAACCAGCGTCCGGAATTGTTCGATCTGCTTAACGGGAAGATTGAAATTGGCCAGAATGTGCGGGTTTTCCCAATTTCTAACTGGACCGAACTGGATGTGTGGAGCTATATCGAGAAAGAGAAAATTGAGATTCCTTCGATCTACTTTTCGCATAAGCGTAAAACCTTTGTACGCGACGGTCTGATCTGGAGCGCTTCAAAATATGTGTACCGCGAGGAAGACGAGGAAGTGTTGGAACGCATTGTACGTTTCAGAACAGTGGGCGACATGACCTGTACCGCAGCCGTGGAGTCTGAAGCAGATACCATTGCACGCATTGTGAGTGAGATTAAAACCTCCACCATTTCAGAACGTGGTGCCCGTATAGATGATAAGCGTTCTGAAGCAGCAATGGAAAAACGCAAGCAACAGGGATATTTCTAGTTATTGACGAGCGTTAGTGGTTAGCATTAAAGATAAAACGAATACAAATTAAAATACCCTAAAGCTCCCTCTCCTACGGGAGAGGGCGGGGGGAGAGGATATGGAAGTTCTAAAAATAGCAACAGCAGGAAGTGTAGATGATGGTAAAAGCACCTTAATAGGGCGCCTGCTTTACGATACGAAGTCTTTAACAGATGATAAGCTTGAGGCCATTGAGCGCAATAGTAAAAAGAAGGGTTACGATTATCTGGATTTTTCGCTGGCAACAGATGGTTTGGTGGCCGAGCGTGAGCAGGGAATTACAATAGATGTGGCGCATATTTATTTTTCTACCAGAAAGAAAAGTTACATCATTGCCGATACTCCGGGTCACGTAGAATATACCCGTAACATGGTTACAGGGGCTTCTCAGGCACAGGCATCCATTATTTTGATTGATGCACGAAAAGGAGTTATAGAGCAAACTTACCGTCATTTTTTTATCAATAATTTACTGCGGGTTAAGCATGTAATTGTTGCGGTTAATAAAATGGATTTGGTAGATTATGACCAAAGCGTTTTTGAAAACATTAAGACCGATTTTGAAAAGCTGAATGCTCAAAGCAGTTATGCGGAGCAGGAAGTTACATTTATTCCAATAAGTGCGCTTAAAGGGGATAATGTGGCTCAAAAATCCAATGCTATGCCCTGGTTTAAAAGCGAAAGTGTTTTAGATTATCTGGAAGCTTTACAACCGGAGCAGGAAGAGCAAACCGCCGCACGTTTCCCGGTGCAAACCGTAATCAGACCAAAACAGGATGAGTTTCACGACTACCGCGGCTACGCCGGAAAAATCTACGGAAGCAGTCTGAAAGTGGGCGATCAGGTGACCGTTTTACCTTCGTTGACTTCTTCAAAGATTAAAACTATAGAGTTTTTCGATCAAAAGTATGATGAAGCGGTAGCCGGAAGTTCGGTGACCATTACGTTAGAAGATGATATCAACATTACTCGAGGCGATGTTTTGGTTAAGTCTGAAGAAGTGCCCCAATCTTCAAAATCACTCACGGCAGCAGTATGCTGGATGGATGGAAAAGCGTTGGTTCCTGGAGCAAAATACGAGATACAGCACAATACCAATCGTATTCTTGCCAAAATTGACAGTATAGAAAGTGTCATCGCTACCGATTATTCAGGTGAAGATATTTCTAAACAGCAATTAACGCTGAATGAAATTGGCAAGGTCAATTTTAAACTGAGTAAAAATTTGTTTTACGATACTTATGCTGAAAACAAAGCCGGTGGTTCATTTATACTAATTGACCTGCAAAGCAATACCACAGCCGGAGTAGGTTTTATAGGTTAACCTGTTAATAAGAGTAATTCAATTATTTTTTGGTTACTCTTTTTAAATAATCCTATTATTTCTATAGGATTAAAATAATTAAGAATTAAAAACATCAAGCTATGCAAAGCTTTAGAACAGAACTAGAAAACCCCGTTGTAGAACGCGATATTATTGAACTTGAAAGAAAGATCAAGCTCTTTAAAGACGGAAAGATTGATGAAGAACGCTTTAGAAGTCTGCGTTTAGCACGCGGAGTATATGGTCAGCGGCAGGAAGGAGTTCAGATGGTACGTATTAAGCTTCCTTATGGCAAGGTGACCAGCGATCAGCTGTTGCGTATAGCTGATGTTTCTGACGAATATTCCAGAGGGCGACTGCACATCACCACCCGTCAGGATATTCAGATTCACTATGTGAGTCTCGATCGTACTCCAGAGCTTTGGGCCGAATTGGAAAAGAATGACGTTACCCTTCGCGAAGCTTGCGGTAATACCGTGCGGAATGTGACTGCCAGTGCAGATAGTGGTATTAATCCCAATGAGGCTTTTGACGCAACACCATACGCGCACGCAACCTTTCAGTTTTTCTTACGCAACCCGGTTTGCCAGGAAATGGGCCGAAAGTTTAAAATGTCTTTTTCCTCAACAGATGATGATTCTGCTTTGGCATTTATTCACGATTTGGGCTTTATCCCAAAAATTAAAGATGGTGAACGCGGCTTCAAAGTAATGTTGGGCGGTGGTCTGGGATCGCAGCCAAGGCACGCAGATGTGTTAACCGAGTTTTTACCGGTTAACCAGCTTATCCCTACCATTGAAGGTGTTTTGAGGGTATTTGACCGCCACGGCGAACGCGCCAGACGTCTTAAAGCTCGAATGAAATTTCTGATCAAAGACATTGGTCAGGAAGCTTTTATGCAACTGGTAGATGAAGAACGCAAAGCGCTTGCCTACAAAACATACGAGATTGATACTACAGCTTTTGATGGGGCTCCAAAAGCTCCGTTAGCTGAAGCTCCACAGGTAACTATCGACGATATCCAAGCTTATGAAGCGTGGAAAGCTACCAATGTGTTTAAACAAAAGCAGGAAGGCCTTGTTGCTATTGGAATTCGGGTGAAACTTGGAGATTTCTATACCAAGGAAGCACGGGCTTTAGCAGCACTTATTAAAAAATACGGTGGGGATGAGATGCGTCTTACCCTTCGCCAAAATATACTCTTAAGACATATACCGGAAGGGGCATTGCCATTCTTTTACTCACAACTAGCCAACCTTGGCTTTGCCCGCCCGGGATATGAAACCACTACAGATATCACAGCCTGCCCCGGTACAGACACCTGTAACCTGGGTATTGCGAGCAGCACTGGGATTGCAGACAAACTGGAAGAAGTACTGGAGGCGGAATATCCGGAGTATCTTAATAATAAGAACCTCACTATAAAAATTAGCGGGTGTATGAACGCCTGCGGCCAGCACAATATGGCGCACATAGGCTTCCAGGGAATGTCTGTGCGTACGCCAGAAAAACTGGTTGCTCCTGCATTACAGGTACTTTTAGGTGGTGGAGTTTTAGGTAATGGCGAAGGCCGTTTTGCAGATAAAGTAATTAAAATTCCAAGTAAAAGAGGTCCTGAAGCTTTACGTGCGATTCTGGATGACTATCAGGAAAATGCCGGAGAGCTTGACTTTTTAAGTTATTACGATGAAAAGGGTCAGCGGTATTTCTATGATTTCTTAAAACCCTTTTCAGATACCGATAATTTGGTGGAGTCTGACTTTATAGACTGGGGTAACGAAGAGAAATACATTCAGGAAGTGGGTGTGGGCGAGTGTGCCGGAGTCGTGATTGATTTGGTTCAAACGCTTTTGCTGGAAGCCAAAGACAAACTGGGCAGCGCCATTGAGGCTTTTGAAGAGCAAAAATGGGCAGATAGTATTTACCATACCTATGCCGGGCTGGTAAATGGAGCTAAAGCCATTTTGCTTTCAGAAGACGTAAAAACCAATACTCAGGCCAACATCATTGCGGAGTTTGACAACACCTTTGGTGAAAACGAAACGCTTGTGGGAGAAACTTCGTTTGCTGATTTGGTGTACCAAATTCAAAATAACGAACCTACAAAAGAGTTTGCCGAAGCATATCTGGCAGATGCAAACGCCTTTTTTAACCGTGTGGATGCATTCCGCAAAAACCAACTCGCCAATGTTTAAGAATCCGAAATTAACCGTAGTAGGAGCAGGCCCCGGTGACGTGGAATTATTTACGCTCAAAGGAATTAAAGCCTTACAAAGCGCAGATGTGGTTTTGTATGATGCATTGGTGAATCCCGAGTTATTGGAGTATGCCGGAGATGCTGAGTTGATTTTTGTAGGAAAACGCAAGGGTTGCTATGCCTATCAGCAGGAGCAAATTAATGATTTAATAATTTCACGGGCCAAGAGCCACGGTCACGTAGTGCGTCTTAAAGGCGGAGATCCATTTATATTTGGGCGCGGTGCAGAAGAGATGGAAATCGCAGCCGAAGCAGGAATTGAAGTTGCGATGGTTCCGGGAATTTCGTCTTCATTGGCGGTGCCGGCATATCAAAATATTCCGTTGACTAAAAGAGGCAGTTCCGAAAGTTTTTGGGTAATTACCGGTACCACCCGGGCGCACAATCTTTCCGAAGATGTAAAACTCGCAGCGCAATCTTCGGCCACCGTCGTGATTTTGATGGGAATGAGCAAGCTTGCTGAAATTACAGCCTGCTTTCGCGAAAGCGGAAAAAACAATACGCCCGTTGCCATTATTCAAAATGGCACAACGCCTGAAGAACGCATCGGTGTGGGCACGGTTGACACGATTGAAGCTGTTGTGCAAAAGTTAAAGCTTACTAACCCATCAATTATCGTTATCGGGGAGGTGGTGCGCCATCGCAGTCAATTGCTTAACTTGCAAACTAATATTGCACACGCATCCTAAATGTCACAAGAAACCAACACACTTTATCCGGTTTTTCTAAAAGTTCGCAATTTGCAGGTACTTATTGTGGGCGGCGGAAATGTCGCGCTTGAGAAACTCACGTTTTTGACCAAGTCGAGTCCGGATGCGGTGGTAGAAATGGTTGCTCCTTTTTTTAGAGAAGAAACTCTGGAGCGTGCCAGGCAATATAATGTCAAAATCACGAAGAGAAAATTCCGTAAATCGATGCTAAAAAAGCACCATATCGTGATTGCAACTACAGACAGCCCAAAAGTAAACAAGCGTGTGTACGAGCTGGCTCGAAAGCGTTTTTTGCTCTGCAATATTGCCGACGTGCCTGAACTTTGTGATTTTTATATGGGCGGAATTGTGACCAAAGGAAATGTAAAGATCGCAATCTCGACTAACGGAAAGTCGCCCACCACGGCAAAGCGTTTGCGTCAGTTTTTTGAAGAAGTAATACCGGATAATATTGACGATCTGGTACAAAATTTAAATGAATACCGAAAAACCATAAAAGGGGATTTTGAAGAGAAAGTAGAGACACTGAACGAGTTTACAAAAGGATTGATCAGGAAGAATTAAAAAGTAGAATGAAGAGCTGCGGCTCAAAGTATAGAACAGATGATAAAGACAGATATTTTAATTATTGGAGCAGGCCCTACCGGGTTATTTACGGTTTTTGAAGCAGGATTATTAAAGCTAAAGTGTCACATTATTGATGCACTGGCACAACCTGGCGGACAGTTGGCAGAAATTTATCCTAAAAAACCCATTTATGACATTCCCGGTTTTCCTGAAGTAATGGCCGGCGAACTTGTAGATAACTTACTTGAACAAGGAAAGCAGTTTCAACCCGGGTTTACATTGGGCGAACGTGCTGAGACCATTGAAAAGCAGGAAGACGGTAGTTTTATTGTAACCACTAATAAGGGCACGCAGCATCATGCACCTGTGGTGGCAATTGCTGGTGGTTTGGGAAGTTTTGAGCCGCGTAAGCCGCTTATACCAAACATTCACCAGTTTGAAGATAAAGGTGTCGCCTATATGATTAAAGACCCTGAAGTATACCGTGGTAAAAAAGTGGTTATTGCAGGGGGTGGTGATTCAGCATTGGACTGGAGTATTTTCCTGGCTGATGTGGCTGATGAGGTTACACTCATTCACCGTAGAAACGAATTTAGAGGAGCTTTGGATTCTGTTGAGAAGGTGCGTGAATTGAAAATGCTTGGTAAAATTAATCTGGTTACTCCTGCAGAAGTTGTGGGTCTTGCCGGTACAGAGGAACTGGAGCAGGTAGTGATCGAACACGCTGATAAAACTCAAACTTCACTGGAAGCAGATGCTTTTATCCCGTTGTTTGGATTGTCTCCAAAATTAGGTCCTATTGCAGACTGGGGTCTTGAGATAGAAAAGAATGCGATTAAAGTTGATAATGCTTTGGATTACCAGACCAATATTCCGGGTGTTTTCGCCATCGGCGATGTAAATACCTATCCCGGTAAACTGAAATTGATTCTATGTGGTTTCCACGAGGCTACCATGATGTGTCAGGCTGCTTATCAAATTATCAATCCCGGTAAGCGTTATGTGATGAAATATACTACCGTAAGTGGTATAGATGGTTTTGACGGTACGCGTAAAGAAGCTGAAAAAGCGGTAGTGCAGGCTATAGATTAGCAGGCTGATTTAGCTGCATAAGGTAGATTTCAGATGTAAAATAGTATTACGGGTCAGGGGTTTTGTCAAAAATTCTACAACTGTGTCATAGTCTCTGGCCCGCTCTTTATCCTGATTGCTCATACTTGAGGTAAGTATAATTACATTAATATGAATCCCTTTAGTTTTTAAGGTATCCAAAAACTGCCATCCACTTACCAGAGGCATATCCAAATCTAAAAAAATAAGATCCGGAGTGTCTTCATTAAGGTGCGTTAGTGCCTGCTCAGGTAAGGTGAAGTCAATCACATGCGGTGCAAAATTAGTCACCTCAAGCAATTTCTTATTGATGAAGTTGGTCAGTTTTTGATCATCCACCAGCATTATTTTTGCATACTTACTCAAGGTCTGTTCTTTTGCTAAAATTTAATACTTCCTCATCACTTTTGCGTACCACCTCTTTTATTATTTTGTCCAAATCTTCCGACGAAGATTTAATGGAAGGAAATACAAGGGAATGCAACTCTTCTTCATTATAGAACTCAACAATCTCTAAAAGACCTAAAATACGACTCAGCGGTTCTCTTAAATTATGAGCGTTGAGACGTGATAATTCAATCAACTTTCTGTTTTTCTCCAGAAGTTCACGCGTGCGTTCTTCAATGATAAACTTCTGGTTATTATTAATTTCCTCAATTTCAGCATTTTTAATCCCAATTTGGGCAATGGCCTCTTCAAGGTGTTCGTTTTTAGCCTGTAATTGCTGGCTAAGAACAAGCTGCTTATACTTGGAGGTTAAACTACTTACAAGTAAATGAACAATCTCCACATCACTGTAGGAAAAAGGAACTGTTTCATCAGCCAGGAGTAGGATACACACTTTGTAATTATTGTTATCCAGATTCCAACCCCATAATTTTCCATTTATGGTGTTTAGGTCAAAGAAATATTCCGGGAGGTGATCGCGTTGTGCGTCCTTAACCACCGGAATCTGATTTTCTATTAATTGCTCTTCTATTTCGATTAGTTGATCATTAGAATTAAAAACCCAGTTTTTATTTTTGGCAAAAGCATAACAACTGGTAGAAAATTCATCAATGATAGTAATCTTTAAACCTTTAAAGTTGAAGAGGTATTTAAGATGTTTTTGAGTAAGGTGACCTAAATCTTCAAGGCTTTCAACCTTTCCCAGGCTTCCTGAAAACTTTGAAAAAGCTTCATAGGTAATACGATACTTAGCAGCGTCTACTTGTTTCAATAAGAATCAATTTAATTAGGCCTGCGCTTCCATAAGCTCATTGTCCAGTTTAATACCTGAAATATCTGCCAGGGTATTGAGCATATTCACCAGATCTGCCTGAGCCATGAGTTCCTGTATTTCACTGTTGTCAAATCCCGCAGTTTCCAGTTGTGCAAAATCTTCGGCAGTTACCTTATCGTGATTTAAGGCCGCTTTGGTTACAACTTTAATAGCAGTACGGTAACTCTCAGGAATTATAGGGCTTTCCAAATCTTCCGTAACTCTAAAGTTTTCATTATCGCTTATCATTTGACTCATACTGTCTGCAAATATGCCGTGAGCCTGAGCACAATACTCACAATTACGTTCCTTAGACACGTTATAGATGATCAACTGTTTTAAAACGTTAGGAACGTTACCCTCCATCAGCGTTGATTTTAGCTTAGCCCAGTTCCCTCTTAATAATGTGGGATTAGATCCCTGACATTTAAACCAGTTTAACACAAATGGTATTTGAAGGGTTTTTTTAGTATCGTCATAAATCGCCTGAACTTCAGGTGAAGCTTCTTCATAAGAAACCGGATTAAAACGGGTCTGCAGAAGTGAATTAGAATGTTGCATTATTAAGTAAGTTTAGTATTTAGGATATGTCAGAAAAACAAACCTAATCTATTTTTGCAATTTTACAAGCTTGAAAACCAATGAATATGTGTTAATTTAACATTAAAATATGTTTTTAGTCCTAAAATGATGTTCTTTAACAGGTTTTCGGGTTTTTTCCTGTAAAAATAAACTCGTAATTTTTTTATGATGTTTGTTTTATATTCTCCACTTGTTTTTTGATCTTTGTGACTTAGTTCATTATTTCATGCAGTTATCAAGAAAGGCAGAGGGATTAGACCCAGTGAAGCCTTAGCAACCCTCCTCCCGGAGAAGGTGCTACATTCTACTCAGGATTTTGAGATAGATAACAAAAACGAGTTTTTCTAACTCTCTTTTTGCCTTCTTAATAACTTAATTTTACGCGCTGCCATGTGCAGTTTTGCTGGTTTTTAGTTCAAGCCAAATACGGAATATATTGCGATTGACTATGAGTGAAATTACTTTATACGAAGCTTTACGAAAGCATATTTTAGTGCTTGATGGTGCCATGGGGACCATGTTGCAGCGCTATAAGTTTACTGAAGAAGATTTTAGAGGAGAGCAGTTCAAAGACTGGCCCAGTCCGGTGCAGGGCAATAACGATATGCTGAGTTTAACTCAGCCCAAAGCCATAGCCGATGTGCATGCCCAATATTTTGCCGCCGGCGCAGATATTGTTGAAACGAATACGTTTAGCGGTACCACAATAGCGATGGCAGACTACGGTATGCAGGACTACGTCTATCAGCTTAATTATGAGTCTGCTAAAATAGCCCGGCAGGTAGCCGATGAGTTTACAGCCAGAGAGCCCGGGAAACCACGCTTTGTTGCTGGTGCAATGGGGCCTACCAATAAAACCGCGAGTATGTCTCCAGATGTAAATGACCCCGGCTTTAGGGCAATTTCATTTGATGAGTTACGTGAGGCTTATAAACAACAGGCCGAAGCTCTCCTTGACGGTGGCGTCGATATTTTACTGGTTGAAACCATCTTTGATACATTGAACGCGAAAGCAGCTCTTTTCGCAATTGAGGAAATAAAGGAAGATCGAAAGATAGAAATACCGGTAATGGTAAGCGGTACCATCACCGATGCATCTGGGAGGACCCTTTCCGGACAAACTGCAGAGGCGTTTCTGATTTCAATAGGTCATATGCCTTTGCTTTCTGTGGGTTTTAACTGCGCTTTGGGTGCTAAACAGCTTACACCCTATCTAGAGGTAGTTTCTGCAAAAGCAGATTTTGCGATTTCGGCTTATCCCAATGCCGGTTTACCCAATGCTTTTGGAGAATATGACGAGACCCCCGAAGAGATGGCTTCTCAAATTAAAACCTATCTCGACAAACAATTGATAAATATTATAGGCGGTTGCTGCGGCACCACGCCGGAACATATTAAAGCTATTGCAGAACTGGTAAAAGGCTATACTCCCAGACTCTTGCCTGCATTTGCAAATACAGCAGCTTTATAAAAACAAATTATGAGTACTACTGTAGAAGCAGTTACGCGTAAACCAGAAAACATAAGGCCTTTAAAGTTGAGTGGTCTTGAACCACTTATCATTACTCCCGAAAGTAATTTTGTTAATGTAGGAGAGCGGACGAATGTGGCGGGGTCACGCCGGTTTTTGAGACTGATTAATGAAGAAAAATTTGACGAAGCCTTAAGTATTGCCCGTGATCAGGTAGAAGGCGGTGCCCAAATCATTGACGTTAATATGGACGACGGTCTTATTGATGGAAAAAAGGCAATGGTCAACTTTTTAAATCTTATTGCTGCCGAACCCGATATAGCCCGCGTACCCATCATGATCGACAGTTCGAAGTGGGAAATTATTGAGGCCGGCTTGCAGGTGGTGCAGGGCAAGTGTGTGGTAAATTCCATTAGTCTTAAAGAAGGTGAAGCCGAATTTATTGATCACGCAAAAAAAATCAAGCGCTATGGGGCCGCTGTAATCGTGATGGCTTTTGACGAAGTAGGCCAGGCAGACAATTACGAGCGCCGCATAGAGATCGTAAAGCGCAGTTACGATATTCTGGTCAATCAGATAAAGTTTCCACCGGAAGATATCATTTTTGACCTAAATATTTTTCCCGTTGCTACGGGTATGGAAGAGCACCGTCGTAATGCTTTAGACTTTATAGACGCTACCCGCTGGGTAAAAGAAAATCTGCCACACGCTCACGTAAGTGGAGGTGTGAGTAATGTATCCTTTAGTTTTCGGGGAAATGATGCGGTACGGGAAGCGATGCACTCCGTATTTCTGTATCACGCCATCAAGGCCGGGATGAATATTGGGATTGTAAACCCAACCATGCTTGAAGTATATGACGACATCCCAAAAGATTTACTGGAGCACGTAGAGGATGTAATTCTGGATCGGCGGGATGATGCTACAGAGCGTCTGCTTGATTTCGCAGAAACTGTAAAAGGCAGTGCCAAAGAAAAAACTCAGGATCTTTCCTGGCGTGAAGAATCGCTTCAGGATCGCATTACCCGTGCTTTGGTGAAAGGTATCGATACATATATTTTAGAAGATGTAGAGGAAGCACGGCAGGCTTCAGAAAAGCCGTTGCACGTTATTGAAGGGCATTTGATGACGGGTATGAATGTAGTGGGAGATTTGTTTGGGGATGGTAAAATGTTTTTGCCTCAGGTAGTAAAATCGGCACGAGTGATGAAGAAAGCAGTGGCCTATTTATTACCGTATATTGAAGAAGAGAAATTAAAGGATCAGAGCCCTGCAGAGGATGAACGAGGGGCCGGCCTGGTCCTAATGGCTACAGTAAAAGGCGATGTGCACGACATCGGGAAAAATATTGTGAGCGTTGTTCTGGCCTGCAACAATTACGAGATTATAGATATGGGCGTAATGGTTCCGCCGGAGAAAATTATCGCTACTGCCAAAGAAAAAAAGGTAGACATTATTGGGTTAAGCGGCCTGATCACTCCCTCTCTCGACGAGATGGTTTTTCTGGCCAAAGAAATGAAGCGCAACGAGTTTGAAGTACCCCTGCTTATAGGTGGTGCGACAACCAGTAAAGCACATACTGCGGTAAAAATCGACCCGGAATATCCGGAAGCGGTGGTGCATGTAAACGATGCATCGCGTGCGGTCACAGTAGTGGGAGATCTGTTAAACGCTCAAACAAAGCAGAAATACAAGGCTAATATTAAGGAGGAGTATGCGCTGTTTAGAGATCGTTTTCTAACGCGTGGCAAAAAGCGTGATTTCTTAACCATTTCACAGGCCCGCGAGAATAAATGGAAGCTGGGCTGGGACACTTTTGAACCTATTAAGCCTAATGAACCGGGCATTCAGGTAATCGAGGATTTTGAATTGGAAAAACTGGTAGATTATATAGACTGGTCACCATTTTTCCGCAGCTGGGATTTGCACGGGAAGTATCCTGATATTTTGGAGGATGAGGTCGTAGGTGAGCAGGCACGCGAACTTTTCGCAGATGCGAAAACGATTCTTAGAAAGATTCTGGACGAAAAATTACTGACCGCCAAAGCCGTTTTTGGTCTCTTTGAAGCCAACACCGTAAATGACGACGACATTGAGATGGTCACTTCGGGCGCAGTCGAGAAGCAGGAAAAATTCTTGTTCCGAACGCTGCGCCAGCAAAGCAAAAAAGCCTCGGGTAAACCGAATATTGCCTTGGCCGATTTTATAGCGCCGAAAGAAACCGGGAAAACAGATTATATGGGTTGTTTTTGCGTCACCGCCGGTTTTGGTACTCAGGAACTGGCTCAGAAATATGAGGCCGAGCACGACGATTACAACAGCATCATGGTAAAAGCTCTGGCAGACCGTCTGGCTGAAGCTTTTGCTGAATATTTACATGAACGCGTGCGCAAGCAACATTGGGGTTATGCGGCAGATGAAAATTTAACAAATGAGGAGCTGATCAAAGAAGTTTATAAAGGCATCAGGCCGGCACCGGGTTATCCCGCCTGTCCTGATCATCTCGAAAAACTGACCATCTGGGAAGTTCTTGATGTTAAAGAACGCATTGGGGTTGAATTGACAGAAAGCCTTGCAATGTGGCCGGCTGCTTCGGTAAGCGGGTATTATTTTGCAAATCCCGAGGCGCGTTATTTTGGTTTGGGCAAAATCAAAATGGATCAGGTTGAAGATTTCGCAAAGCGGAAAAATATTGAAGTGCGTACTGCTGAAAAGTGGTTAAACCCGAATATTGCAGATTAAAAGCGCAAGGGATAGCAGTGAAAATCCCGCAGTAAGCCGAAGCGCAGCGCAGGCTTACGAGGAATTGAAACGGATAGCCCGGCCCGCAGGGAGGCGCCCAAAAAATTGAAAACATTGTTTAATTAAAATACCCAGCTAACTGCCTTAACGGGCTTGGGGGAATTATGAAAATTACAGATCACATAAAAAAAGCAAACGGTAAAACCCTTTTTTCATTTGAATTAATACCGCCGCGCAAGGGTCGAAGCATTCAGGAATTGTACGATAATATCGACCCGTTGATGGAGTTTAAACCTCCGTTTATTGATGTAACGACTTCGCGCGAGGAGTTTGTCTATATCGAGAAAGAAGACGGTCTTCTTGACAAAAAAATCACGCGTATGCGGCCGGGGACTTTGGGAATTTGTGCATCGATAAAGCATAAATATGATGTGGATACGGTGCCGCACGTGCTTTGTGGCGGGTTTACTAAAGAAGAAACCGAATATTTGCTGGTAGATTGCCATTATCTGGGCATTCATAATGTGATGGCGCTGCGGGGAGATGCAATGAAGGAACAGCAATATTTTGAGCCTACCAAAGGCGGACACGAGTATGCTTTAGGATTAGTAGAGCAAATTGCCGAGATGAACAAAGGGTGTTACCTTAATAACGTCATCGAGACGGCTGATTGTTCTGATTTTTGCATCGGTGTAGCTGGTTATCCCGAAAAGCATCTGGAGGCTCCTTCCTTAAAAACCGATTTAAAACGTCTCATTCAAAAAGTAGAAGCTGGTGCCGATTATGTAGTGACCCAAATGTTTTTTGATAATAAAAAATATTTTGAGTTTGTTGATCTCGTACGGGCTGAAGGTATTGATATTCCAATTATTCCCGGAATTAAACCGATAGCGGTTAAACGCCATCTGCAGCTGCTGCCGCAGGTCTTTAAAATAGATTTGCCGCAAGAACTTATTGATGCTGTAGATGCTTGTAAATCAAATGCTGACGTACGCCAGGTAGGGATTGAGTGGGCGACCCAACAGTCTCGCGAATTGATGGAAGGTGGTGCACCCGTATTGCATTATTATTCGATGGGAAAAAGCGATAACATTAAGGCAATAGCCGAAGCACTTTTTTAGCAAACGGAAATCAATTAGGATTTGATACATTTGCCCGATACCTCAAAACGGAATGATCTATAGATTTTTGTTGCTTGTGTTTTTTGGGTTTTCTGCTTTTGCACAGGAAACCGAAGTGAAACCCTACAGTCTGGATGCCAACTTTTTCTACGGGACCATCCTGCAGCACAATAAAGATATTGCACATTTAATAACCGGCCATCCTACAGGGGTCATCCTTAGTTATAACCGTATGACCTACGGCTTCAACGATTGGGAAGCGCGTTACAATTACCCGGATTATGGTTTTTCATTTATTGCTCAGGATCAGAAGAATGAAAATTTGGGTCAAAACTTTGGCTTGTACGGTCATTTTAATTTCTACGCCCTCAACCGCAGGTTGATGCTGCGTATTGGTCAGGGCATTGCCGCAACGACCAAACCTTTCGATCTGGATGATAATTTTAGAAATAATGCTTATGGGTCGACGTTGCTGAGTTCAACCTTTATCATGCTCAATTACAAGCAGCCTAATATCATAGATCGTATAGGTCTGCAAACCGGGATCTCTTTGATTCATTATTCAAACGCAAATGTTAAGTCACCTAATGCCAGTACGAACTCCTTTACGTTCAACCTGGGTTTGAATTACCAGTTGGATGAAGAGGAGTTGCCAGATTACATTCCGAATGAAAAAAGCCGTTATACTGAACCCTTTGCTTTTAATTTAGTGTTGCGCAGCGGGATTAATGAAAGCGATTATGTAGGATTGGGACAAAAATCATTCCTTGTGGTCTCTACATTTATAGATAAAAGAATAACCCATAAAAGTTCATTGCAGGCTGGCGCCGACTTATTTTTGAGTCCTTTTTTAAAGGACGAAATAGAATTAGAGAGTATAGCTTTGCCGCAGTATAATACGTCAGGCGATGAAGACTGGAGACGTGTTGGGGTTTTTATAGGACACGAACTGCACTTTAACAAAAATGCATTTGTGAGTCAGTTTGGATACTATGCCTATTACGACTATGATTTTGAAGGGCGTGTTTATTTTAGAGGGGGCTTAAAACGTTATTTTTCAAAACACGTATTTGGAGCTATAACTTTAAAATCTCACGGAGCTAAAGCTGAAGCGGTTGAATTTGGCATTGGGATACGTCCTTAATAATACACCGTCCATTTTTTTTGCTTTTCAGTTTTAAACCCTTCAAGCAGGTACTGTAACGAGTCGGGCAGGGATTTTTTAGTCTTGATCAATAAAACCGTATTCTTATCGGCCAGTAATTTTTTGAGTCGGTCGCTTTGCCCGGGCTCATTTAAAGGCAAATAGGTTTCTTTCCACTGGTCTGTAATTTCAAAACGCGTATCGCGCTTGGCTTCAAAATTAGAATTATAGATTGTGATCACGCGGTCGCCCAGATAGAATGGAGCAGAAGACAACAGGTTGTCATATACTAAAACTTTATAATCTGTTTCGCCTTTAATCTCTTTAATAAAACGGTATTGAGGCTTGAGTGAGTTGATTAGGGAATCGTTTTGCGAGGCAAAATTGGCATAAAGCAATAAGAGAAGCGAAGTCGCGCCCGTACTCAAAATAAGGATGCGTTTATAAGATTCTGAATGGGATTTAAAGCTGAAAAAATAGCCGAATCCCAGAGTGATTAGTGCCAGGGGGAGCGCTTTTACCCAGCTAAATGTAATCTGAGGAACCACCGGTAAAGTCAAAAAGATCAAAGTCAATATAAGATACACTACTTTAAAGGTGTTGTGGTAGGCTTTTTTCACAGGGCTGTTAAGTTTAACAAATATACTCCCGCAAAAAAGTGCTAAAAAAGGTAACACCGGCAGAATATACAGGATGAGTTTTGACGAAAATAAGGAAAAGCTAATCAAAATAGCCAGAGCAGTATAACCCGAAATTTTAGTCTCCTTGTCAAAAAATTGCGGACGTTTTTTTACGGTGGTGATTAATGTAGGAATGATCCAGGGGAGGCTAAGCAGAGGAAGAAGTACTAAATAATACCAAAAGGGTTTATCGCGATGAAAGGTTTCGGCATTTACGCTGCGATCAATGATTTGCTCCTGAATAAAATAATCCCAAAGTTCAGGCTTTTTAAGAATGAGTACGATAAACCACGAAGCAGAAATACCAAGCATGAGAAAGAGACCAGGTACAGTGTGTACACTCAGACTCGGCTTTTCCCGGTTGACGATTTTATAAGTCAAAATAAAAAGTGCTACGGGTAAAAAAGCAACGGGACCTTTCGTGAGGCATGCCAGTCCCAGAACGAAATAAAACAGGTACAAACGGGTCTTTCTTCCATTTAATTTAAACTGAAGCCATAAATAAGTCGCCCAGATGATAAAAGTGGTCAGAAAAGCATCTGTAGTAAGATTTCGCGCCGCAATAAGTACCAGGGGAAATGAAAAATAGATCAATGCCGATGCTACTGCAACCCTCTTGTCTTTAAACCAGATATGACTGATTTTAAAGACCAGCAAAATTTGTAAAATGAGCGCAACACTTAAAAAAAAACGAGCGCCAAATTCATTTATGCCAAATAGCTTATACCCTATTGCAGTGATCGCGTAGGTAACCGGTGGCTTATGATAATGAATGATTCCCAGCAGGCTGGGATTGATGAAATCAGTATTCACGGCCATCTCACGGCCAATTTCGGCATAACGGGCTTCGCTGCTCTCAGTAAGGCCCCAGCTCCCCGATTGGATGAGCAGAACGACAAATAAAAAAGCGAGCAGCAGGTAAAATTTTTTAGTCAAAACCTTTGTTTTAAAATAAATAATTGAAGGCCGCTTCAAAATTGCATATTATATCTGATTTCTAAAATAAAAAGCCGGGAAATGAGCGTTGTGGGTAAAGGTCTTGTTTTAAATCCCAAAATACCCACAGCCCTGCATCATTTTTATCGTACTTTGTGCCCTCAAATTTGAGAAGGCCGAAAGAGGTCACAATATTTATGAAATACATTTTTGTTGCAATTAGTTTTATTCTTTTGGCCTGTGGCTCAGATAATGTAGGTGATTGTTTTGAGGGTGAAGGAGATCCTGTAGAGGTTACTTATGATCTTCCTCCCTTCACCAGATTGCGTAGTGAAACCGATGTAATTGTTTATTTAAAGCAGGGGCCCGAGCAAAAAGTGGTGCTTAAAACCGGTGAAAATATGCTTAGTGATGCACAGATAGAGGTGCTTGAAGGCGGTATTCTCCGCTTAAAAAACAATAAGCGTTGTAACCTGTTTCGCGATTATGAAAACTTTGTGGTCTACGTTACCACACCTAATCTTACCGAAATACGAAATGCTTCGGGGAATGACATCATTGGTGAAGGTAAACTTGCATTTCCAAGTTTAAGACTGGTAAGCGACACGGCTTATGATGCCGAGGGTGGACCGGCCAGGAAAAGCGGTAATTTTTTGTTAGACCTGGAAACGACCAATCTTGAAGTTTTTGCCAATGGCAAAAGTGTGTTTTATCTGAGTGGAACTGTAACTAACTTCAGGGCAATTTTCAATAACGAAGTGCCGCGCCTGGAAGCTCGTGATTTGATTGCTCAGGTTATTACTTTAACTCAGAAATCTGCTAACAAAATGATCCTCAATCCACAGGAGCGTCTTACAGGTACCATCTTCGGGACCGGTGATGTGATTTCGGTAAACCGCCCTCCTGTGGTCGAAGTAGAAGAGAAATATACCGGCCGCTTAATTTTTGAAGACTGATGCGCAGACTTCAACTTGTATTTCTTGCCGTATGTAGTTTTTCTTTTTACAGTCTGACCGCTCAGGAAAATGCTGATCTTAAAGAGAAAAAACCGATTTCGCTTGATGCCTCTTTTTTCTACGGAAGCATTCTAGAACACAACCCGGATATCAACCACCTTATTACGGGACATCCCACTGGCTTTATACTCAGTTACAACCGCCGTACATACGGCTTTAACGAGTGGGAGCGACGCTACAATTATCCCGATTGGGGTTTCTCCATGGCTTATCAGGATTTGCACAACGAGTATCTGGGCGAAAACCTGAGTTTTTACGGGCATTTCAATTTCTATTTTTTAAATCGAAATGCCTATTTCCGCATCGGGCAGGGAGTTGCAGTTGCAGGCAGTCCGTATGATCCCGAAACCAATTACATCAACAATGCCTACGGTACCAGATTGCTGAGTTCAACCTACATCGCTCTACAATACAACAAGCAAAACCTGTATAAAGGCTTCGGGCTTAACGCCGGTTTTACCATTATTCATTACAGCAATGCTAATTTGCGCGCGCCTAATAACAGTACCAATACGTTTGCTTTTAACGTCGGCGCTAATTATAACCTCGATTACGAGGAGTTTCCAGATTACATTCCGGAAGGGGAGCGTACCAAATATACCGAGCCGTTACATTTCAACCTGGCTTTGCGTGGCGGGGCCAATGAAAGCGATATTGTGGGGCAGGGGCAGTTCCCGTTTTTTGTGGTTTCGGCATTTGCAGACAAGCGCATTAACCATAAAAGTACGCTCGTCGCGGGGACTGATGTATTTTTTGCCTATTTCTTCAAAGAACTCATCAAACTACAGGCAGCTTCCTTTCCCGAAGCTGGCGTCACCGGAGATGAAGACTGGAAGCGTGTGGGGCTTTTTGTAGGGCACGAACTGCGCTTTAATAAAGTGGCTTTCGTTTCCCATTTGGGCTATTATGTTTATTATCCCTACGAATTTGAAAACCGACTCTACAACAGGCTGGGTCTTAAAAGATATTTTACAGAAGATATCTCGGCGGCTGTGACCGTAAAAGCGCACGGCGCAAAAGCCGAAGGAGTGGAATTCAGTTTAGGTTACCGCTTTTAATTCTCAAAACAGGTCTTAACCGGCTAACTGTTAGTTTAATTGCGCTCGTTTTTACATCTTTGCCAGTGATTTAAGTCATTCTATGATTCGTTTTGCAGTTCTTTTGGCGCTTGCCCTTAACCTGTTATCGTGTAAAGATCTCGAAACCAAAAAAGTGTCTTCAGACGATCTGGTGCAGGAAGAACTGAAAGCCTTGAATATGAATGAAGTTGAAGAATATCCAACTTTTGCTTCTTGCGAAAACCTGAAAGACCGAGAAATACGCTACGCTTGTTTTACCGCAGAGATTCAACGCAATTTTCAACAACAGCTTTCTAATAAAACAATGATTGTAGAAAGCGAAATTAACGATACCGTCTGGCTGTATCTCAGCATCAGCGAGCTGGGTGATTTAAGCATTGATGAGGCACAAATTCCCGATACGATTTCCAGTCAGCTGCCGCAGCTCGAGGGTTGGCTTAAAGACAGTCTCGATTCCCTGCCGCAAATCACCGCAGCCCACAAACGTGGTATCCCGGTTAAAACCACCTTTAAAATGCCCGTGGTTGTCAAAGTGGATTAAATACCGAACGAAAATTTATTTCCTAAAATCCCTTCCTTTCCAGCTAAACTTACCAAACTGGCTCACTATCGCGATATAAACCGTAAAAAACGGGTAAATCAGAGCTATCCAGAGAAACTGTTTAAGTGGTTTTTTTTGGGCGAAAAGATTTGCGGTGCACCAGATGAGGAGAAAATCTACAGCGACTTTCAGTACCAATAAGTAGTAGATTTCGGCAAAAAACAATCCGGCTACTGCTGAAGCATTTCCCAAAAGAACCAAAACCGAAACCACAACAGCAAACTGGCTCTTGTAGGCCGAAGCTTTTGCTGCCCAGCGTTTCCGCTGATTGATCAGCGATTTTAAATCGGG
>CAYNMH010000016.1:38014-43013 GCA_964398145.1 uncultured Flavimarina sp.
CTTCATTTCTAAAAGGTATGACGATAGAAAACCTGGTTTTAGTGTCTGAAAACACCTGGTTGTCAAAATTTGTGCTTTCCTTTTTCAGCCTAAAAAAACCAATGCAAAGCCCCGCAATGAGCAAAACATAGAAGATTAATAGGAGGGCAATGACGATCACGCTGATAATGGTTAGCTTTGCGAAAGCTTCAAAGATGAAAAAAATTTAGCGCTTGAAATCAGAAAAAATCATTTTAGGGATTGATCCGGGAACCACAATTATGGGTTTTGGACTCATTCGCGTGGTCAATAAAAAAATGGAGTTTCTTCAGATGAATGAACTTCAGCTTAAAAAATACGACGACCCCTATATCAAACTCAAACTCATTTTTGAACGCACTATTGAACTTATAGACACCTACAATCCCGATGAGATGGCGCTTGAGGCTCCGTTTTTCGGGAAAAACGTACAGTCTATGCTCAAGTTGGGCAGAGCCCAGGGCGTGGCGATGGCAGCCGGTCTCTCGCGTCAGATCCCGGTAACCGAATACCTTCCTAAAAAAATAAAAATGGCCATCACCGGCAACGGTAACGCCAGCAAAGAACAGGTGGCTAAAATGCTGCAAAGCCTGCTCGGTCTCAAAACCCTGCCGAAAAACCTGGATAGTACAGACGGTCTGGCTGCCGCGGTTTGTCATCACTTTAATGCAGGCCGTGTCGAAACCGGTAAAAGTTATACCGGCTGGGATGCTTTTGTTAAGCAGAATGAAAAACGGGTTGTAGCCCGAAAACTCCCTAAATCCCCCAAACCCCCAAAGGGGGCTTAAAGCAGCATTTATGAAAAGTATTGAAGAACAAAAAGGTTTTTTTCTGACTGAGGAGGCAATAACATCATTAGATGACGATTTATTTGATTTTAAATCTTATGCAACAAAAATTCAGAAATTAATTCAGAATAATTCTTCAAATCCTAATCCTTTGACTATTGGGATTTACGGAAAGTGGGGTTCCGGAAAAACTTCATTTTTAAATTTGATTGAAAAGGAAATCGATATTTTTTTTAAAAATCCTGACCAAAAAGGGATTATAAAATACTACTTCAATCCTTGGAGATACTCTTCGGAAGATGAATTGCTTTTTGATTTTTTTGACGGGTTAGCCAAAACGCTGCAATATAAAGGAAAAGGGAAAGGAAAGAAAATAGGTGAAGGAATTATCAAACTAAGTCGTTACCTAAAAGCTGTAAAGTTTTCTGCAAGAGCTGGCATTAATAAATCTAATTCTGTTGGGGTAACATTTGAGCCAAGTGAATTATTTCAAGAATTAGGTGGAGATATTAAAGGGAAGCCTATGACTATAGAGTCGCTCAAGGAAGAAATAAACTTGTTAATAGAAGAGGCAAAATTCAAGGTCATAGTTTTTTTAGACGATTTGGATCGATTAGACAAAGATGAAATCTATGCAATACTTAAATTGGTCAAGTTGAATGCAAACTTTAAAAATTTCGTTTACATAATCACTCTTGATCAAGAACATATAGCTAAAGCTATAAGTGCAAGGTACGGTCAGAATATCAGTGACGGCTATTCCTTCTTGGATAAGATAATTAACATACCTGTCCATCTCCCTAGAATCAGACCGTCAAATCTTTTCAAGTTTTTTGAACATCATTTTTTACAAATAAAAAACTCTTTGTCTCTTAAAAATGAGTACATAAGGAATAAAGAATTTGAATTGATATATGATGAATTCAGAAATGAAATCTTTAAAACGCCAAGGGAGATAATAAAAGTGCTCAATGGTTTTTTTATAAGTGCTTTTGCTATAGGTGACGAAGTAAACTTAAGAGATTTATTTTGGCTCGAATGTTTGAAGTTAAGGAATGAAGAATTTTATACGGAGTTGAAGAATTTCGATCTAAGTTCGGGACTATTGATATTTGAGGATATTGTTGATTTTAATGATGGTGAAACCAGGAAAATTTTTCCTAACGGTACTCGATTAATATTCAAGGAAAAATATCCCAATGAATTTTATTTATTTGAGAAACTATTTCCTGAAATTCGTAAAGCTGAATATACTCTAGACCAGGTTGATAAGCAATTAGCTATTAAGAGCTTGAGAATAAATGCGAAAGTTCATTATGAAAAGTACTTTACTCTAGACTTGGGGTTGATGATTTCTAATGGATTAATAGTTAGTATAGAGGAAAGCACTCGAAAAAACGACGTTGAGGAAATAAAGGCTAATTTATTGGATTTTTTAGAGTGCGATGTAAGTGGAGATGGTTTATTCCAATTTATTTCTCTTATAAATAAAATAACTAAGCGGGACGGAAGCATTTCTCTGTTCAAAGTAGTTTTTCAAAATATTAAAAAAGTACCAAAAACTACAGATAATTTTGGCAGAAACAACAACCAAAAAATCATTGAAATTATTGCTGAAAATTTAGATAAGGATGAATCAGTAACTATAGACGAGATCTCTAGTGTAGTTGATTCTCTTGATATATATGATTTGGCTCTAGTAGTAAGAGTATTTAAAAATAGAAATCCACTAAAGAATACTCTGGAGGTTTTATTAACAGAAAAAGTAAAATCATTTCAGGAAAGAGATCCATTTTATCATAATGCAAGGAGAATGGAAAGTGTGGTAATTATGATTACTTGGAATAAAGTAGATAAAGAAACTTTTAAAAATTACATTCAAAGAAAGCTAATTTTAAAAGAAAATTTTGATGAATTTATAATTCTTTTCCCTCCGTTTTATAACAATGAATTTTACGGGTCATTATGGGTAGAGCAATATGATAGAATTAAATTATTGGTGGACATTTTCTTTCTTATAGATAAATTGAAAGAGTTTTATCATTCAATATATTATAGCGTTAATAAGGATACTCGAAGCTTTGGAGTACATGATGAGTCCTCCTTGCCTGATTTTATTTATCAGTTAAGTTATTGGTATTTAAATGAATTTAATAACATCGATAACGATCCTCATAATAGAGGAGCTTTCGTTTAATTATGAAAAAATATATTTTTTCAGAAATGAAGGAAACTCCCCCTTCGGGGGACGGGGGGATCGGTTTGTACATCCACATCCCGTTTTGCAAGCAGGCCTGTCATTATTGTGATTTTCATTTTTCGACTACGCTAAAGAAGAAAGGCCAACTCGTCGGAGCTTTGTGCAACGAACTCATCTTGCGCAAAAGCGAAATTCCCGGCGTTCTGCAAACCATTTATTTTGGTGGCGGAACGCCCAGTCTGCTTGAAGCAGGCGAACTCAAGCGGATTTTTAAAACCATTGACGCGCATTTCGTGATTGCCAAAAATCCGGAGATCACTCTTGAAGCGAATCCCGATGATCTTACCGAAGAAAAGCTCAAAATGCTTTCTGAATCGAGAGTTAATAGGTTAAGCATTGGCGTGCAGTCTTTTTTTGAAGAAGATTTAAAACTGATGAATCGGGCGCATAATGCAGACGAGGCGGTGCGCTGTCTGGAACTGGCCAAAGCCTATTTTGATAACATTTCGATTGATCTAATCTACGGCATGCCCGATATGTCGAATGCGCGATGGAAGCAGAATCTGGACAAGGCTTTAAAATTGAATATTCCTCATATATCCAGTTATGCGCTTACGGTGGAGCCCAATACAGCGCTTGAAAAGTTTATAGAAAAGGGTGTTGTAAAACCCGTTGACGATGCAGTGGCACAGGCGCATTTTGAGATTTTGGTCGATACGATGCAGCAGGCCGGTTTTGAAAATTATGAGTTTTCCAATTTTGGCAGACCCGGCTATTTTTCGCAAAACAATACGGCCTACTGGACCGGCAAAGCCTATCTGGGCATTGGCCCTTCGGCACACAGCTACGATGGGGATACCCGCAGCTGGAATATCAACAACAATCCTAAATACATCAAAGCCATTGAGGCCGGCGAGCTTCCGGTGGAGCGTGAAACGCTTTCGCTTACCGATAAATACAACGAGTATGTAATGACCGGTTTACGCACCATTTGGGGCATTTCACTTTCTAAAATCGAGGAAGCCTTCGGTCTAAAATTTAAAGAATACGCCTTGCAACAGGCCGAAAAACATCTGGAAGATCACCTGCTTTTTCAGGATGGTGATCGCATTGTAGTCACCAAAAAGGGTAAATTTTTAAGCGATGGTCTGGCCAGCGATCTCTTCCTGCTCAATCTTTCTTAATTTTTTAGCTGTAACTTTTTCTGAAAAGACTAACTTATAAGGCAACTTAATGAAATGCCTATGCGAGCAACAATTACTCTAAACAATAAACCCGTTACCGTAGATTTTAGCAAACCCATTGACATCAGTATTCCTGTAGTGAGTGGTGACGCTAATCCCGTGGCCTGGTATCTCAATCCGCCTAAAATTGAACCGGTAGTCGAGGGTAAATGGGTTGCCGCGGTGGCTCAGGGTGCGGTTGTGAATTTCAATAATATCTATTACAACCCGCACGCGCACGGCACGCATACCGAATGTGTGGGTCACATTACCGAAAAAGTGCACAGCATCAACCAGAATCTAAAAACCTTTATGTTTACTGCGGAAGTGATTACGCTGGTACCCGAGCCGCATAACGGGGATTTTGTGTTTACCAAAAAACTGGCTCAGCGTGCCCTTCAGGGAAAAAATCCGGAAGCAGTAGTAATACGAACCCTGCCCAATACAGCAACCAAAAAAAGCCGGAAATGGTCGCATACCAATTGGCCCTATCTGCTGGAAGAGACGGCGGTTTTCTTTCGCGAAAGCGGAATCAAACACCTGCTTATCGATTTGCCCAGCGTTGACCGCGAGGAAGATGGTGGCGTACTTGCCGCACATAATGCGTTTTGGGACACCACCGGAAAGCTGAGGTTAGATGCCACTATAACTGAAATGATTTTCGTGCCTCATACCCTTAAAGATGGGTCTTATTTGCTCAATCTGCAAATCGCTTCTTTTGAAAACGATGCCAGCCCCAGTAAACCGGTGCTGTATGCTTTTGAATAATT
>CAYNMH010000017.1:0-39312 GCA_964398145.1 uncultured Flavimarina sp.
TAATCTCCTTTATAATTGGGATTGGGCGTGGGGTACTTAGCTCCATAAGCTTTAAGTTGTACTTCCATTAAATTTTTAAGCTCCTGTAATTTTTCGGGTTCTGAGGAAGATAAATCACTATTCTCGCTTTTATCTGCTACTAGATTATATAATTCATAGTGGTCATCTTCGTAAAAGTGGATCAGCTTCCAATCGCCTTTTCGAAAAGCTGTAGCCGGTTTTCCATGTTGTGGACTGTAATGTGGCAGATGCCAAAGTAAACCACGTTCAGCTAGCTGTCCGGTTTCAATAAGAGGCAAAAGATTTTCACCATCAACAGTCGTGCTGTCGCTATCTACAATTGCTGCAATGGTGTTAAAGAAATCTTCAGCAAAAACGGGGGTTTTAATTACTTTAGGTGTTTTAAAGCCCGCAGCCCAATTCATAATTAAGGGTTCTCGAATCCCTCCTTCATACAAATAGCCCTTTCCGGCGCGGAGTGGACCATTATCGGTAGGAGGAGTGTGTTTAGCAAAAGCAGGTACTTCCTCCACTGAAAGTCCTCCGTTATCTGACGTAAAAATTATTAACGTGTTCTTTGCTATTCCAAGCTGCTTCAACTTTTCAATAATACGACCCACGTTGATATCTATACTGTTAACCATGGCTGCATAGTGTACATTCGGCAAAATACTGTCAACCGCAGAGCCTCTTTTTTTAATGTATTTATTTACCAAAGAATCTTTAGCCTCAATAGGCACATGGGGTGAATAGTAGTTAAGACTGAGAAAAAATGAAGTGTCTTTTTCTCTTTCCAGATATTCAATTGCCTTTGAGGTTAATACATCTGTCAGGTAATCTCCTTCCTGGCTTGAATCTTGAATTTCAGGCTTTTCACCCGGTCTGAAGAAGGGATAAAAGAACGAACTGGGCAGTCCATTGTAACTTCCTGCTATATTTATATCAAAGCCTTGATGTTGAGGCTCGTACGGACCACCACCCAAATGCCATTTACCAATAAAACCGGTACGGTAATTTTTAGTTTTTAAAACTTCCGCTATTGTGGTATAGTCCAGATTAAGTTGCTGACTTACAGGCGGGGTTTGTAAACGCTGGTTAGGCCCAGCTGGGCGGTTGCCGTGAATATGCTCTGTGATATTGACATTGATAGGATGCAAACCGGTCATAAGTGTAGCGCGAGAAGGACTGCATAAAGGAGCCGAAGCATATGCATCAGTAAATCGTATTCCAGATTCAGCCAGACTGTCAAGAACTGGAGTTTCTATAAAATCGTTACCATAAATTCCCAGGTCGTGCCAACCCATATCATCTGCAACAATCATGATGATGTTAGGACGATTAAGATTATGGCTTGTTTCGTTTGGAGTATTATTGTTTTTGCAAGAGTACAATCCAGCGATGCACAGTACGATAATAATATGTTTCATTTGTGTTTCATTTTTATAAGCGATCGCTTAACCCTATTATTGTGGTCGAAGCGATGAGAATTAGTAATCCAACCGCCAGGTTGACTTTTGTTTTAAAGCTCGTATTAGCCCACTCTCGGGTAATTATTCCCCAAAATGTGCTGAAAAGGATGATGAACGCCATATGAAGAGTCCAACTGGCAAAATCTAAATCCCCCATTAATGTACTTCCCATTCCGTAGAACATAAATTGACAGTACCATGTTGCTCCGGCTAAAGCGGCAAAGCAATAATTTTTCATCAATGGAGTTTTTGAATCAAAATAGTTAGTATAACTCTTCGTTTTTATATTTAGGATTATACACCAAATCCAGTTTGACGTTAGGCCCCCAAAAAGAATTATGATGAAAACGGGACCGTTTTGCCAAAGTTCAGGAGCTCCAGAGTCAAGCGCGGCCTGGGCAATAGGTGCGCCGGAAATAATTCCGTACGCAAAACACGAGCTCATCACTCCTGCAAATAAAGCGACCAATACCCCTTTTGTTAAGTTGAATTCGGCTACTCCAGACTTTTTAGTTTCATCAGTTAGTTCACGATCTTTTAAAATGCCGGCCCTACCACACATTGCAATGCCCAAAAGGCAAACAGCCACTCCTGTAAGCACCCATTTTCCTGATGGGTTTGCTAAGAGTTCCCTAAATTCACCGGCATAAATGGGCGGCAATAAGGTGCCAAACGCGGCAGTAATACCGAGTGCCAGAGCCATACCTAATGAAATACCTAAATAGCGCATGGTCATCCCAAACGTCAGGCCACCTATTCCCCATAGCAGACCAAAGAAATAGGTCCATAGTAAGGTCACCCCTGAAGTGTTCTTTAAAATAGAAAATGTTTCAGGAACAGTTATGCATGAGATCAAAACAGGTACGATTAACCAGGCAAATAAGCCATTGGTTAACCACGCACTTTCCCAAGACCATTTTGAAATCTTTTTTATGGGCAAGTAAAATGATCCGGCTGCAAAGCCACCCGTGGCGTGAAAGAATATACCCAGAAGCGGATTAACCATATTTAACAGATTTGAATACAATTAATATTTAATAAATCAGCGATTTTTAGAAGCTGATCTTTCAGGTGACCTGTTCCGATGGCACAATGGTGGGAAGGTCCTGCCAAAGACCAGGAGTCAATAAACTGCCTGACGCTTATTGGGAATTTATAGCGCGAATTCGTATTCCCTATTTTTAAAGTTTCACCCGGTACGACCTCGCCTTCAGCACATACAAAGTAAACCTTACCTTCTTTATCTTGTGCAACAGACAGGAGAGTTACCGGGCCACTGGCGACTTCCATTTGTATGGAAAGCCCTTTGCCGGGCTTTCCATGGTAAACAGGTAAGGGTACAAGTCCCACTTTGCCTTGAGCAATTGCAAAATGCGCAGGCCCGTCGTGACCCAAAAGGACTAAATCTTCATCAAAGTCTAGCGCATAAAACTCCGAAAATGAACCTCCTGATCCCAAAAGGTCCATTATTTTCATCGCCAGCACGTTTTTGATTTCATATTCTCCTGCTACCGGAATGTTTTTACCGGTAAGTACCGTAAATCCGGGTATGAGCGAGGTTACAATATTTTGATATCTGTCATCGCCCGCACCCTCATAGTAATAGGCTAAAGCTCCCAGATCATTATTAGTTACAAGCTTATCTAAGGCCACTGCTGTTAGAGCTGCACGTTCTAACTCATAGTCGCTACATGCTTCGTTAACAATAAATAGATTCTCAAACTCCGAAATCTTTTGATCTCGTTCCTGAGGGGTAACAGACTCTCGAAGCTGCTTTAATTGACCAAATTCAAGAATTTCAAAATGACAGCCAAAAACACCTGAAAGCTGGGTTAAATCACTGTACACATCTAGCATGCCATTGTAATAATGTCCCAAGGCACCTATACGCGTTACGCGCAGTTTAGCAACTACTTCAACAGCCTTTAGGTATTGATTTATTTGCCTCCAGATATAAGCTTCCTGTAAATAGCCTGATAGAAGTGTGAACTTAACTCCGGTACGATTAAAAACACTTACCAGCTCGGGAGCTACACAACTCTGACAGTGTGCAAGCCATTCGCCTGTCATTTTACCTCTATCTTGTAGCGCATTAATTTTTTTATAATCAATCGCTTTTACAGGTTTCAAGTTTAAGAGAAAGATTGGCACATTTAATTTTTGAATAACCGGTAAAGTATTTTGGGATAGCGCATATGTACTTATGAAAATAAAAACGCAGTCAATATCTGAACGTCTGAATAATTGAGCTGCCTCCTGAGCTTTTTGAGCTGTGTCAACCATTCCGGCATTAATCACTTCGGTTTTCTCCCGGGAAAGCTGTGTTGCGATTTCTTCCTGATAGCCCATCAGCCGCTCCAGCAAACCGTCAAATTGTCCCCAATAAGTTTCTAATCCTATACCAAAGAGTCCTATTCGTATCATTTCGCTATTATTTTATAAGTTCCTTCCTGAAGTACTATAGAGTCCTGGGAGGTATATTCCTTTATTTCTTGGGCATTGTGGGTTATGGTTATTTTTTTCACAAATGCAGGTAATTTAAGCTGGGCTGAAGTTTTCTGAGGAACACTCAATTCGAGTTGCATTCCATCATTTTTCTTAATGCTGATTTTTATTTCACCAGCAATACTGGGAACAACTGCCTGTACCTCTTTTAAAAAGCCCAGTTGCGGTCTTACTAAAAAACTTTTGTAACCGGGTTCTAAAGGTTGTATCCCAGCGACGTATTGAGATAGCAGTGTAAGACCACCTCCACTCCAGGCATGGTTTGTAGTACCGCCACCAAATCCTTCCTTTCCTATGCCCCAGCCCTCCCAGAGGGTGGTGATGGTAGGATGGTTAACCATTGTTCCAAACCGGTCTTCAAGGCGCCGAAGAGCAAATTCGGGTTGGTTCATTTGAAACAACGCTTCTGCCACATATTTCTCCATATAGGGGCTGGCATGTTTTTCCTTTTGCAGAATGGCATATATTGCGTCATATTTCTCAGGATCTGCTAATCCTGCCAGGACTGCAAGTGCCTGCGAGCGATCATCTGGCGGTCCCTGATGCGCTGGAGAGCGATAATGATTCTCTTTCCAAAATGCGCTGTTAAATGCATTTTTAAAAGTTTCCATGTTCTGTTTAAGGATATCAGCATCAGTAACTCTACCTGAAGTTTTGGCCATTTCGTATAAGCCTTTCTGGGCTAAATGATACTGAGTGTTTAATAAGAGTGGAATATCTTTATTTTCGCCCCAGTCTCCCCAAATCCAACCACCCTGACGAATGTTAAGTGTTCCATCTTCTTTCAACTTCCACAAAGCCAGGTACTTTTTTACCGGCTCATAAACCTCATTCAACAGGTTTAAATCCCCGGTATTTAAGTAATAGTTGTAAATACCATAGTAGCCCACACTGGCCAGCATTTGACCCGGTAATTCTTTGTCCCAGTTACCCGCAGGAATAGGAGAAAAGAGCGTACTATCTTCTCGTTGCCAGTTTATTAATTCCAGAATTCCCTTGCGTACAAGTGCGTCGCTTTGGCGATCTAAAGCATAAAATGCTTCACCACTTTCCAGCACCTCATCGCCCCACCATTGTGCACGTTCCCGGTCGGGGCAATCCATATACGTATCGCGCATAGTAACGTAAAGGGTACGAAGGGCTTTCTTATGCAAATTGTTAAAAAATGGATCATCGCATGTAAAACTTCCGGAAAACTCGGTATCATAACCGGTTTCTCTATACCGCAAATCGAGAATTTCCACACCGGCCGGGATGTAATAATTCACCTGCTCCCCATTAATCCAGCCCGGCATTTCAAATTCCTGGATGCCCGGCCTAGTAACATATTGCATCCGAATATTGGGCGCACCACCACCATAATAATGATCGGTACGTATATCAAGCGTATCGCCACCTTGGGCTGATTTTATTTTAAAATAAGGGCTTATTTGGGCATTATAGGGTAATTGCAAGTGTAGGGTGTCTCCCTTGGAAAGAAGTGGGAATTCTAAATCATTTTCATAAGATTTCAGGCCAAAATCTTTCCATAAAGGAATAGGACGGGCGACCAAAGTATTCCACGGTGAAGACGGATATTTTCCTACTACAAGGGCATTAGGATTTTTATCTGCATTGTAATCATCCGCGGCAAATGCAAAGCTTCCCATTTGAGCGTTGAAAAACACATTGCTTTCCGGAAGTCTAAAATTGGGATGAGGTGCCGTAGTTTCTCCAAAACCCGCATGAGGCCAGGCCTTCCAGGTCGAATCTGAAAGAATTTCAATAGCCTCACTTTGTAAATCAAAGAACAGTCCCTGCTCACCACTACTTTTATGGCTAAAACCGTTTTTTCCAAAATAATTGACCAAAATGGCCACGCGATTAATTCCGGGGTTCAGATATTTCTTTATTGAAACCTCATCAAAATAGGTATCTCTAGGTGTGGGCCCTCTTTTTAACCCACCCATTCTAACGACCGGCTTACCGTTAATCCATAACCAGTATTTAGTATCTGTAGCAATACGTGCAACTAAGGGTGTAGCCGGTACTTCATTAAGGTAAACACTTTTGTAGTAAACAGTCCACGCGTTTAAACTGTCATTAGAAACTTGAGGTTGTATCCAAAGAGCTTTAAATTCAGACGGTTTGGTTTTAGTAAAATTTCCTGGGCCTGAAGTTCTAATATGGCAACTTAAGAAGTTAATACATATCAGTATGGCCAAAAGTATTCCGCTAAACTTCAAAATAGGTTTAGAACACCTTGTTTTGCAAAGTTTCATCTTTTCATTGGATTTAAGTTATTAGAAAGCCTGCAGTAATACGCTGGATTACTGCAGACCTTTCAACTTAATTCGATGAGTGTACTACCACCCCGTATTTTGATCAAACCCAAATTGAATCACCTGGCCATTAGGGATCGCAATTAAAGTCCTGATGTTCTGATACGGCCCGGGTGTGACTGTTAGCCCTTGATTAATCTGTTCTTGCCCGTGTGCAGTCATTACAGGTACCAGATCGCCACGTCGCAATAAATCAAAGTAACGATGACCTTCAAGAAATAGCTCTCTACTTCTTTCATTTTCAATGGTTTGTTCCAGATTACCTAATTCAGCAGGGGTTAAATTAGGATTATCGAGTCCCGCGCGGGTTCTGATTTGCACCAGGATAGGCACAGGATTTCCTGTATTGGTTTCTTCGTAGCACTCAGCGAGCATGAGAAGTGCATCGGCATACCGAAACATTTGAAAATTAATATTCTGTTCCCCAGGATTCACAAATGGAATTGCATATTTACTAGACCAGTTAAATGAATTTCCTGTGTTGTCTGTATACACCGAAATATTATAGGATTTACGGGCATCGTCATCACCATATAGGTTTATAATATCGTCTGTAGGTACAAACTGATTACCACGGCTGTTTGGAGTATTTCCGGTGCCCAGGAGATCAGTGCCGCTAGCTCGCGGAACGAAATTGGTGAAAAAGTTTGCTGGCTGACTAAAGCTGGGGTTAAACTGTATTTCAAAAATACTTTCATTATGATTTTTAGTTGTAAAAACCTGGCCGTAGTTATCGAGTAATTCGTAGCCTAATGTACGTATTTGCTCAAGCGGTGCAATTGCAGCACTGTATTGCTGTTGCGCCATAAGTATTTTTGCTTTTAGCATTAAAGCGGCTCCTTTGGATGCTCTTCCCACATCATCACTGCTTATATCTGCCGGATTGGGCAGCAAGGAAATAGCCCTGTCAATATCGGTTAACAGATTTGTATAAACTTCACTCTGGGGGTCTCGGGTTAAGAATTCTTCAGATAAAATCTGATCGGGATTTTCGCCAGCCTGGGTAACATATGGAATGTCGCCATACATACGTGTTAGATTAAAATGAAACCAGGTCCTAAAAAATAGCATTTCACCAACACGGATATCTTTGGTAGCTTCATCATTAAATGACGCTCCGTCAATATTCTTTAATACAAAGTTTGCCCTAGAAATACCTGAATAATTGAGAGACCAGTAACTCGCAATATTACCATTGGCAGCATCCATTGTATATTCATTGAGCTGATCTTCGCCGATGCCGCCAGCATCTCCGGTAATTTCTATAGTGATATGATCTGCACGCGTATCACCAAAACGCAATTGCAATTGACTTGCATATAGTGCTCTATTACTGGCATAGACACCTGCTACACCCTGATTGACTTCATTTTCATTTTGGTAAAAGAAATCTGGTGTTCTAAAAGCTTCAGGAGACTCGTCTAAAAACTCATCGCAACTCCATAAGAGTGCGCAACTTAAAATTGCTATTATATATCTTTTCATCTTTTTTATTATTTAAAATGACACGTTAAACCCTAAAGTGAATGTGCGCGAAATGGGGTACGCACCATAATCAACATTACGCACTAATGCATTATCCCCGGCCCGGTTTGTCGTAGGGCTTCCAAAAGGATAGGGCGATATGAGGATAGGATTTTGAAGACTTGCAAACACACGTGCGTTTTTGAAATATTTGATAGATTTATCAAGGGTATATCCCAGTGTAATGTTACGCACCCACAAGTAATCTGCACTTTTTACTGAAAGTGAATTTGGGTTTCTAAAAAACTGCCTGCTGGCGTTGCTTCCTACACCTGGGATGACTTTTTGAGTAGGGTCATCACCGGGTCTGAACCGTTCCAGTAACCTTTGATCTATATTAAACTGACCATCATCCTGATTTCCTAAAAACTGGTTTTGGCCGTAGAACAAATCTCCACCTACAGAACCATCTAGAGTAACCGAAAAGTCAAAGTTTTTGTAGTAAATATTATTGGTCATTCCATACGTAAAGTCAGGATTGGCATCACCAATAATAGTAGCATCCAGTGTATTGAGTATGCCATCTGCCTGGTCGGGAACCCCGTCACCATCTGTGTCAATTGTAGGCACATCTTCAAACTTTAAAGAACCTACTATTGCCCCGTCATATTTAGGAACTTCGGGGTTGTTTAAATCTTCTTCAGTGAAAAGCCCGGTGACTTTTAAACCTCTAAACTGACCTATGGGCTGGCCTTCACGAACTTCGGTTATATTAATCCCGGCCAGGAAACTATTTGCAGGGAAGAAGAAACCCTGTTCTTCTTCAAGATCGATAACCCGGTTGCGGTTTCGCGACAGATTCAGGTTTGATGTCCATCTGAAGTCCTTTTGCTTTACCACTTCAAGTTTTAGGTTTAATTCAAAACCTTCATTATTGATCTTACCTAAATTAGCAATGATATTTCCAAAACCGCTGGTAGCCGGCAGGGGTTTTAGTCCAAGAAAATCTACTGAATCAATATTGTAGTAATCTGCGCTCAAGTAAACGCGGTTATTGAATAATCCGATATCAATACCGAGGTTAAATTCTTCAGTTTCTTCCCATTTTGCGAGGGAATTCGGCAGATCGCTTACGGCAATTCCAGGAGCCGATTGATTCCCAAAGATGTAGTCCTGTCCTATCGCAATCCTGCCCTGAGCGGCATAATTACCGATCCCGTTGTTTCCGCTTACCCCATAACCTCCTTCAAATTTAAGATCTGAAATACTCTTTTTTAGAGGTTCAAAAAACTTCTCGTTAGATATACGCCAGGCAAGCGCACCAGAGGAGAAAGTACCGTAGCGTGTATCGCTACCAAAGCGGGACGAACCATCCCGGCGTACCGTAGCAGTGAGATAATAACGACTATCGTAAGCATAATTTAAACGGGCTATGTAAGAAATTAAAGCATTTGCGTCTGTAGAGGCATTGCCGGTAAAATCTTCCGGATTTACGCTATTTGCGGCACTAGGTATTTGTATTTCTTCATCTGCAATATTAGATGACGCAATGCGAGATGAAGTTGCTTCTCGCTTTTCCATAGTAAAACCAGCAAGTGCATCGATGTCATGTTTGCCAAAAACACGGGAATAATTTAACGTGTTTTCAAAAACCCAGTTGAAATTATTTTGTTCAAAAACCGAAGCATTTGCCTGAAGTGTTCCGGATAGATTAGCAAATAAGGCAGCTCCGGGAAAGTAAGAGGGCTCAAAATCCTCATTGCGACGATCTAAATATTGTAAAGTTCCAAATGTTTTAGCGGTAAGTCCCTCAAACAGGTCGAGTTCTACAAAACTTCCCAGACGCACCTGATTGGTAACCCGGATGTCCTTACGATCGGTTAAAAGAGTTACAGGATTAATATTTCTGAAACGAAAAAGCAGGTTTCCTCCGGTCACTCCCGTCAGGTCTCCGTCTTCATCATATAAAGGTGCTGTGGGGTCTGTGAGTGCTGCCAGATTCACAGCGCTATAAATGCTGAAATTGCCAGCTCCTCCGTCTGTTCGTCCACCGGTGGCGATAGATCGGCTTGGGGAGAAATTAATGCCAAACCGTAACCTGTCGCTTAAATCTATATCAAAATTGGCATTGATAGTATAACGTTTAAAGCCGGTATTAATGAGTGTCCCTTCTCGATCCTGAAGCGCGGCCGATACACTATATCGTGTGTTTTCGCCACCCCCACGCACGGCTATGTTATAATCTCTAACGGGCGCATCGCGGGTTATCAAATCAAACCAGTCATTATCTGGACCGATGTCTTCCAGGCCCAGAAGAAAATCACGGTTACGGATTTGTAAACCGCCTAAAGGCAGATTATCTGCAGCCTTGTCTTCGTAAAAGGCAATTTGATAATCATAGAGCTCCTGAGCATTAAGCACATCTGGCTTTTCATAATCAGGAATACTCTGAATGCCATAACTACTGCTTAACGTAAAGGTTGGTTTGCCTCCTTTTTTACCTCGTTTGGTAGTGATTATAATGACCCCGTTTGAAGCACGTGAACCATATATCGCTTTTGCTGAGGCATCTTTAAGAACACTAATCGACTCAATATCATCGGGGTTGATTGAGCTTAAAATATAATTATCCCTTTGAGATGCTATGGCTTCAGAATTCCCTAAGGGGAAGCCATCTACCACATATAACGGGGTGTTATTCCCGGTACTGGCTATACCCCTAATAGTCAATTGCGGCGCACCATCAGGAGCACCATTTTGGCGAAACTGGACACCAGAAACCTGCCCAATTAATGCTTCTTGTAACGTATTTACCTGCTGGTTTTCGATGTTTTCTGCCTGAACTGTGGAGACCGCACCAATGAGGTCTTCGCGTTTACGTGTACCGTAGCCAACCACTACAACATCGTCTAACGCCTCAACATCCTGGGACAAGGCGACATCGATTTCGTTTGTTTCAGAAATCTCAATTTCCTGGGTTATAAAACCCACATAACTAAAAACCAACACCGACGCTTCTGCAGGAACGCTAATTTGATAATTACCATCAAAATCTGTTTGAGTACCGCTAGAAGTACCCTTCACTAATACATTTACTCCAGGCAATGGCACTCCATTAGTGTCTGATACAGTTCCTGAAATTGTAGTTTGCAGATTGGCCTGTTGAGATGTTTCGGTTTGCTCTACTGTCGTCAGGGCAGTATCTCGCAGCTTTAGTATAATCTGCTTATTTTTTAAGGTGTACGAAATATTAGTTCCGCTAAATACCTGATTTAAAATAGCGGATACCGGTTGTTTCTTCGCTCGTACGCTTACAACGTGTTCTAAGTTGAGCTTATCATTGTTGTAAAAGAATTTAAACTCAGTCAGTTTTTCAATTTCCTGAAATACCTCAATAAGTTTAACCTGCTCAAGCTCACAGCTAATTTTAGTCTTTTGTGAATACGTGTTTGCGTTGATGGAAAAAAAGGATACTAGTAATAAAAGTGTAGTGATTCGCATAGCTAAATTAAATTGCAAACCCGCATACAAAGCGTGCTTTATTCTGCTTTGATTTTTCATATTTTTGTGGTGCTTAAAAAAAAATGATTGAATTAAGTAAGTCGTTTTTAGCAAATCGGGAGATGTTGGCGCATCTTCCGATTCCTGTTTAAAATAGTTTTAAGTCATATTCCGGTTTTTTTAGGTGGATTTATAATAATGGTGTTTTCTTTCATTTCGGTTATAAATGGAGTGTCTTCCTTAAAAGTTTCGAGTACCTCTGTAATGCTTTCAATATCAAATGAGGCTGTAAAAACCATTTCGTCAAGCGCCTTATAATTATTAATTATTTTAACATCATAGTGTCGCTCCAGTTTTTTACTAATTTGACTAAAGGGAAGGTTTTTTACACTAAGACGGCCATTCATCCAATCTGTATAGAGCGCGGTGTCAACATTTTGAATGTCAAAATTATCGCTATCTCTTAACCAGTCTGCTTTCTGATTGGGTTTTAGCATGGCTATTTCCTGTTGCTCGTACGCATTGTCCTTCAGAAATAATCCTATTGAACCTTCGGTCAATACGGTTTTAATGCGCTTATCTTCCGGGTATGCACTTACATTAAATTGAGTTCCATAAACTTGAATGGTCATGTCGTCCACAAGTACCTTGAAAGGTTTTTTTGCATTCTTGGAAACCTTAAAAAAGGCCTCCCCGGTTAGAGTTACAATTCTGGATGAAGCAGAGGCGAAGCTGCTTGGATAACTTATCGAACTGCCGGCATTAAGATAGACCAAAGTACTATCCTGTAGCAGGAGTTCAAAGCGTTTTCCGTAGGGAACAATTAATTTGTGCTGGGAAATGCTGGATTCAGTCGTGGCTCTTGTATAATCTATTTGCTCGTTAGTGTGCACTACGTTGCCGGCAAGTATTTGCTGTTTCGTGGATTCCTTTGATCGTGATACCTTGATTACACCATCCGGAGTTTCCAGTGTCACAAATTTTTCAGTAGCTGAACCTTCGTTTGTAAAATAGGTGGTTGAGATGACATAACCTGTAATTATTAATACTCCTATGAACACTGCCGCATAAGCTAAAACGGTTTTTGGTATTTTTCGGGTTCGGGTCGAACGCTTATGCATTTGTGCTTTAGCCAGGACTTTTAACCAGGCGGCATCTACGTCAATTTCTGAGATTTCTGAAATATCTTTTCCCTGCTTTTCCAATAGCTTTAAATGATTATAGAAATCTCTGTTCTCTTGAGAAGCTGCCAGCCAGCTATTAAATTTCTTCTCTTCTTCAGGATTTAAGCGTCCTAAGATTTGATTTACAACGAGCGTAATTTTGTTCATAAATACAGATTGAGGCCTGGCCCTTTATAAGTAAGACCCCAAAGCAGCTAATCGGGTGAAGGAAAAAATGTTAAAATTTAAAAGAAAATCCCTAAAAAGGCCAGGACATAGGAAATTTGAGATTCACTTAGTGATACACGCAGCATCTTATACGCACGTTTGATGTGCGTTTTAATAGTATTTGCTGATACCTCGAGTGTCTCGGCAGCTTTGGGATAAGTCATACCTTCAACCACACAAAGCACAAAAATTTTTTTACACTGCGGGGGTAAATGCTCGATTGCCCTGTATAATTTAAGTTGGGCTTCTTCTCGTTTAATTTCTTCTTGCTCAAATTCATATTTATCGGTCTCAAACCGACTATCTATGTCTTGAAGCAGAACGAGTTTGCTATCACGTAAGCGTTTTAAACAGCTGTTTCTAACTGCTGTTTTGAGATAAGCATTGTAATTTGTTATTGGCTTGTTCTGGGTAGTAAGTAATTTTACAAAGACATCTTGCACCACATCTTGCGCTTCATCCAGGTCAGCCAGATAGTTATGGGCCAGAAAACATAATTCTTTATAGTTTTCTTTAAAGATTAATTCTATGTGCTGTTCTTGCCTCAACTAAGATTAATTTGGTTTATAACCGGTATAAAAATAAAATTTAATCTGAAAATAAAGGCATTAGAATAAGAATTCCTTAAAAATAGTGGTGATTATTTAAAGTAATGTAAATTTTATTAAGTGAAGCAATTTTGCTTGAAATCACAGAGAAAAGAGTTACTATATTGGAATATTTTCAGTTGCAAAATCAGTTTTCCAGGCTAGTATCAGTTTTAGATAGTTCCAAATAGAACTGGGGGAGTATTCCTTATTGTTAATTTTTGAGATTTTATCACACCTATTATACTAAGCCCAAAAATTCAGAGTTCTTCTATTTAATTTGTAGTTTTAATCTTTTTTTAAGATATCCTGCGAAATAGAATTGTTTTAAATCTGAAAGTGACTTGATTTCAAAATCAGTTTTAAATTCCCAATGTTCTGCTATTACTTAGAAAACCGGGATTTTTAAGCCTCCAGAAAGGAAATAAATGTTAAAATATTTAAATTAAAATGCATTTAAACGATTTTATGTGTTTTTTAACGTATATTCGAACTGTTTAAATGCAGAACCCCAACTTCAAGATGATTATTAAAAAGCCTTTAGTATTTGGTATGGCTCTCATACTGATGTCTGTTTTTGCCGTTTTTAGTTCCAATCAGCATCAGACAGCTAAACCCAAACTTCCTTCAGCTGAATTTGTCAATCCTTTACTGGCTAAAGAAGCCAAGCGCGCTTCGCAGGCCTATGAAACCCGTAAAAAGTTACTGCAAGAAGCCCTGAACGCTTATTTTGAGAAGGCAATTAATGACCGGTTAATTATTGGCGCAGGGGTTAATATCGTAGCAGGAGACTCGGTGATGTTTCAGGGCGGCTTTGGTAAACGCAATGCTTTAAGCAGTGCCGATACGGTAAATGCAGAAACCGTTTTTAGATTGGGTTCATTATCTAAAGGCTTTACGGGAGTACTTGCAGGAATCGAAGTAAAAGAAGGAGCGATTTCCTGGAACGATAAGCTTATCGATGCCGTGCCTCAATTCAATCTTAAAAACAAAAATCATGCAAGTGCAATCACATTGAGAGAAGTGCTCTCTCATTCTACGGGAGTGCCCTATCATTGCTATACCAATTTGGTAGAAGACGGACTTTCTTTACAAGAGATTGCATCCCGTTTTCAAATTATAAATACCTATGCTAAACCGGGACAGGTTTACAATTATCAGAATGCTATGTTTGCTTACAGCGGCAGTATGATGGAAGCCGCCACAGGTAACACCATTCAGCAATTGCTCCAGAACAAATTGTTCACTCCACTTCATATGAATACGGTTTCAACTGATTATGACGGAATGATCAATACCGGAAATTATGCTTTTCCACATAAAAGTACCTGGAAGGGATGGCGTCGTCTTCCGGTAAATAAAAAATACTTTAATGCAGTACCCGCGGGAGGAATTAATGCAAGTGCAGATGATATGGGCAAATGGATGCGCTTTTTACTGGGTCATAAAGAAGAGGTTCTAGATAAAGAAAGCTTAGCTGAAGTTTTCAAGCCGCAAATAGAACTTCCTGATGAACGAAAATACTATCAGCGATGGAAGGGTCATCTGCGTTCTTCCTATGCTTACGGATGGCGTGTACACGAATTTGTCGACTCAGAAACCGGAATTCAAAGCAAAATGATTCATCACGGCGGTAGTGTGAGTGATTTTCGCAATGAGATTGCCTTATTTCCCGGTGAGGATTTAGGAATCTGCGTTTTATTTAACAGCCTTACGCCACTGGCCAGTCAGGTAATTCCTGATTTGCATAAAATTGTAAAGGAGGTAATGGCAATGCCGGTTAATGAGATCGAACTGGATCGAATTACCAGCCTTTAAAACTAAAAATAGCCTTAAGCGGGCTGATGGTCTGAGCTACCTCCCTAACTACTTTTAGTTCCTTTCTGACTTTTAGGGAACCGTGACCAACTATTTCTGAGGTTTGCTTTACGTGCTGAAAAGCTTTTCTGCCTTCTATTTTCAGGCTTACTTTTCTTGTTTTAGTTTCTTAAACGTTATTTTCTATAAATTTTATTGGAGTATTTGAAATAATTTTCACTTCTAATATTGAAAATGCAATTCTTTTGCCAAGACACCTTTAAAATAAGTTAATCTTTCGGCAAAGCTGTGTTATTCATGTAATTTAGAAGATTTAAGAAAAACGTACTTCTAAATATGCAAAAACCTAACGAGCGATTAAAAGGACAAACAGCGATAGTTACAGGCTCAAGCACAGGCATTGGTGCTGCCGTTGCGCTGGCTTTAGGAAGGGATGGGGCCAATGTTGTGGTAAATTACCATTCCTCTGAAGAAGAAGCGCAAGAGGTCGCTAATCAAATCAATACTGATAAAACCTGTGGGGAAGCTATTGTCATAAAATGTGATGTAAGTAAAGAAGACCAGGTGCAGGCCATGTTTAAGCAAACCATTGAAAAATTTGGAACGGTAGATATTTTAGTAGCCAACTCGGGCTTACAAAAAGATGCGCCCCTTCACGAAATGAGCCTAGAAGACTGGCAATTGGTTATTGACGTCAATCTTACCGGGCAGTTTCTATGTGCCCGGGAAGCTTTGCGTGAGTTTATGCGCAGAGGTATGCGGGAAGGAGTTTCCAAATCTCTGGGTAAAATTATTCATATGAGTTCCGTTCATCAGATTATTCCCTGGGCGGGACATACTAATTATGCCGCTTCCAAAGGAGCACTTGTTATGCTTATGGAAAGTATCTGTCAGGAATATGCACCTTTAAAAGTGCGATGCAACAGTATTGCACCGGGTGCTATTAAAACAGATATCAATCGTGATGCCTGGGAAACTCAGGAGGCGCTCGATAAACTAAAAAAACTCATTCCCTACAAACGTATTGGCATTCCTGAAGATATTGGCAGCGCCGCAGCCTGGTTAGCTTCAGATGAATCAGAATATATTAATGGTACCACCATCTTTGTAGATGGGGGTATGACCTGTTATCCCGGATTTACTACAAATGGTTAAAAAAAATACTGAAGAACAAAAGCGCCTGGATGCGCATTATGCACAAGAAGAAGATTGGTTACATTGGGGTCCTTACCTGAGTGAGCGTCAATGGGGAACTGTACGAGAAGATTACAGCGCAAATGGTGACGCATGGCGTTACTATCCGCACGATCATGCTCGCAGTAGAATGTATCGCTGGGGAGAAGATGGCCTGGCAGGATTTACAGACCGTTATTGTAACGTCTGTTTTGGTCTCGCCCTGTGGAACGGGAATGACAACATTCTCAAAGAAAGACTTTTCGGTTTAACCGGACCCGAAGGAAATCACGGGGAGGATGTGAAGGAACTCTACTATTATTTAGAGAATACGCCTACGCATTCGTATATGAAACATTTGTACAAGTATCCACAAAAAGCTTTTCCTTACGACCAATTATTGTCAAAAAATCAAAGCCGAAACCGCAAACAAAAGGAATATGAAATTCTGGACACCGGGCTATTTGACAACAATGAATATTTTGATGTAGTAACCGAATATGCAAAAGTGGGACCGGAAGATATTTGTATTAAAATTTCGGTTACGAATCGAAATTCAAAAAAGGCGGATATTCACGTGTTGCCCACCCTTTGGATTCGAAATTTTTGGAGCATTCGGGATATGCCTTTTAAACCTCAGATTACATTAAATCAAAAGGCAGGTGACACCGCTGTACACATAAAACACCCGTACACAGGGGAGTATAATTTATATTTTGAAAAGTCTGATCATTTATTGTTTACGGAAAATGAAACCAATGATTTAAGACTTTACGGGCAGGCCAACGATCATCCCTATAAAAAAGACTTTTTTCACGATGCAGTAATCAAAGATGATTATAAACTGGCTAAAAAAAAGCAGGAAGGGACCAAGTTTGCACCGCATTACAAACGCGAAGTGGCTGGCGGTGAAACTCTTGTTTTTAAACTTCGGCTTTCTAAACAGGAATGTACAGATGCTTTTGGTGCCGAATATGATTCCACTTTTGAGACGCGACATCAGGAATGCCTTGATTTTTATGAAGGAATCAATTCCATCGAAGATCCGGAAGCAAAGGCCATTCAGCGTCAGGCGTTTGCTGGCTTACTGTGGACTAAACAATATTATAATTACGAAGTAGAGCAATGGCTAAAAGGAGACCCTAAAGTTTCTAACCCTCCCCAAAATCGAAAAAACGGGCGTAACCACAACTGGACCACTCTGCGAAATCACGATATTCATCTCATGCCAGATAAGTGGGAGTATCCCTGGTATGCGGCCTGGGATAGTGCGTTTCATTGCATTACAATGGCTCATGTTGACCATGAGTTTGCTAAAAAGCAACTGTTGCTTTTTACTAAAGAATGGTATATGGCGCCTAATGGGCAAATCCCGGCTTATGAATGGAATTTTAGCGATGTAAATCCACCTACGCAGGCGTTTGCAGCCTTACAGATCTATAAAATAGAACGCGACAGTACCGGTTATGAAGATATTGATTTTCTGAAGCGCATATTTAACAAGCTGTCGCTCAACTTTACCTGGTGGGTAAATCAGGAAGATAAAAGACAAAACAACGTTTTTCAGGGAGGCTTTTTAGGTCTTGACAATATTGGGGTTTTTGACCGAAGCAGCGGCATACCCGGTAATGCTACGCTTGAGCAGGTTGACGGTACTTCGTGGATGGCTTTATACTGTCTAAATATGCTGGAGATCGCCATTAAAATAGCACTTGTTGATCCATCCTATGAAGAAATGGCTACTAAATTTTTTGGTCACTTTATCTTCATTGCAGAAGCTTTAAACCATCTTAATGAAGAATATGAGGGAACCTGGGATGAAGCGGAAGGGTTTTTCTACGATAAACTTGTTTTTGAAGATGGAAGCTTTCAGCCCATAAAAGTGCGATCAATTGTAGGATTAATGTCTCTCGTGGCTGTATTACATATCAGTAAAAGTACTTTAGACCGGTTACCTACATTTAAGTACAGCGTGAACTGGTTTAGAAAATACCGAAAGGAAAATCTAAAATATCCGGTAATACAGGAATACTCAGAAGACTCAGATTTGCTTTTGGCCCTGGTGCCGAAAGAACGGGTCGAGATTATGCTAAGTGCTGTATTTGATGAAAATGAGTTTTTAAGTAAACACGGTTTACGCTCGCTCTCAAAAGTACACGAGAAAACGTATGCCATCGATATCAACGGCGTTAATTACGAAATCAAATACGAGCCCGCAGAATCTGAATCGTCCATGTTTGGTGGAAATTCAAACTGGAGAGGCCCCGTATGGCTGCCCTTCAATTATCTGTTTATTACGGCTATTAAAGAATTTAGGGATTATTACGGCAAAAATCTGGAGGTTGAGTATCCTAAAGGAAGCGGGGCTGTCTTAGGCTTAAACGACATTCGGAATGATCTCATGAAGCGTCTGCTTAGTTTGTTCCAGAAAGATGAAGCCGGGAACCGGCCGGTAAATGAAGATTACCAGGACTTTTATAAAGATGCAAACTTTGAAAATCTGATTCTGTTTTATGAATATTTTCACGGGGATACAGGCCGTGGTCTGGGAGCTTCTCACCAAACCGGTTGGACTGCTCTGGTTGCCAATATGATTCACGAAATTTACTGACATGAAAATTTTTAAACCCCTGGGTTATTTGGCCCTGATACTTTTAGTTATGCAAACAGGAAACGCTCAACAATTTAAATTTACTAAAGATCACGATGCTTTACTGGTAAAAGATCTTGATGCAGCGGCAGCTTTTTACAGTGAAATCTTAGGATTGAAAGAAATTGATAACGCCGGGCTGGGTCCTAAATTCAGGTGGTTTGAGCTTGACAACAAAGTGCAGATTCATTTAATTGAAAGCGACGAAGACTTTACTCCGCATAAAGGGGTACACTTCGCTCTAAACGTCGATGATCTGGATGGTTTTATGCAATTTTTAAAGGCTAAAAAAATACCTTTTGAAAACTGGCCGGGTGACCCAAATACCACAAATACCAGGCCGGATGGAGTGCGGCAAATATATCTAACAGATCCCGATGGATACTGGATTGAAATCAATACAAACACCTTATAGCAGTATATGGATTTTTACCTCATTTGCACCATTTTAGTAGTACTATCGGCGCTTTTTGGATACGTTAATGTGCGTTTTTTGAAATTGCCGAATACAATAGGGCTTATGTTAATAACCCTGCTCTTTACTTTAGGTGCAATAGGTTTAAGTCATTTTAATGATGCCCTGCTGGAGGCGGAAAAAGAGCTTATTTCCAGTATCAATTTTGAAAAAGTACTTCTGGACGGGATGCTGAGTTTTCTTCTTTTCGCGGGAGCATTGCATACTAATTTTGAGCAGCTCAAAGTACAGCGCGGCCCTGTGATGGCTTTCGCAACATTGGGAGTGATTACTTCAACCTTTCTGGTGGGCGGTGCATTGTATGGTATTCTTCTAGTGCTGGGTATACCGGTAGACTTTTTATACTGCCTGTTATTTGGAGCACTTATTTCCCCTACAGATCCCATTGCGGTATTAGGAATACTTAAAAAGGCGGGCGCGCCAAAAAAGCTTGAGACCAAAATTGTAGGAGAGTCCCTTTTTAACGACGGGGTGGGAGTGGTTATTTTTTTAACGCTCTTTCGTATTGCAGGTTCTACAGAGCCGGTTACTGCACTTGATGTACTAAAACTATTTGGGATAGAGGTTTTTGGAGGAATCATACTTGGTTTAATCATAGGTTTTGCTACCTATAAACTTCTGAAGTCTATAGACGATTATGATATTGAGGTTATTATAACTCTGGCTGCAGTAATGGGAGGAACGGTGATTGCTCAAAAGCTTCATACTTCTGCACCTCTTGCAATGGTAACGGCAGGCCTGCTTGTAGGAAATGATACTTCAAGAAAAAATACGATGTCTCAACTTACCCAGACTTATGTAGATAAGTTTTGGGAACTGCTCGATATTTTACTCAATACAATATTATTTGTGCTGATAGGTATGGAGTTACTTATTCTAACTTTTGAAATAAACGCTGTTTTAGCTGGTTTAATAGCGATTCCTGTAGTCCTGATTTGTCGCTACACGGCCTTGCTTTTGCCGATTTCCTATTTTTCAAAACGCCTTGATTTTGTTCCGAAAACAAATGAAATCATGACCTGGGGCGGTTTACGAGGAGGGATTTCCATTGCTTTGGCCTTGAGTCTTACTCAGGAAATGCACCGGGATTTGTTTTTGATCATCACCTACATTATTGTAGTGTTTTCTATTATTGTTCAGGGTCTTACTGTAGGTAAAGTCATTGAGAAATTTGGACTTAATAAACGGGCAGAAGAAGCGGTCGAATCGACTTCAAAATGATCTGATGATGGATTTTATCTTTAAAAAATCCATTTTTTTAAATTATAGGATACTTGGCTTTATGAAAATTTATAGATAAAAAAGTTCTTATGACGGTTATTAGAAATAAATATGTCGTTGAACGGTTGTATTATGGCAATATTCTGACATTAATAAAATCGAAAATAATTTTTATGAAAAAAATATTATTTATGGAAATAACCAAAATTAAGTTTAGTATCTTTACAGTATTCAAATGATGAATTGAGGCCTACTTTTAAGGGTCCTAAATAATATAAAAAACTGTCAGATTGGGTTTAGGGACTAGTTCAGCAATGGACACTTAATTCTGACAACTAAGCCTCCGAAAGGAGGCTTTCTTTTTTGATAAAATCCATTTTTAAGTGGTATTTGCTTATTCTGCACGCTCAATTCCCTCCTGAATACGCTCTTCCACTTCCTCTTCAGTTTCTTCATCCACATCCGGTTTTTCAGTTTTTGTAAATTCTTCAAGCCAGAAAGTAAAATACATCGGGAAGTGGTCAGATCCTATATGTCCCAGGCGATCCATTTCATCTACAATAATATTTTTGGAATGAAAAAGATGGTCTATGGGGAATCTCAGGTACCAGTAATCGGCGTGAAAGGTAGGAAAGAGCCCTCTGCCAATACGAGGATCTATAAGGCCCGTTATGCGGGCAAATAATTTACTTACTCTCGACCATACCACATCATTAAGATCACCGCAAACGATTACCTGGGCATCGTCATCAAATTCCCTAACCGATTTCCCTACCAAAAGCAATTCGGCATCACGTTCTTCGCTGGTTTCATTTTCGGTAGGACTGGGAGGTGCCGGGTGCACACAAATCAAATGTACCGGTTTGTAACCGCCATAATAGACTTTGGTAAAAATGGAGGGAACATCTTTTTCCACTAAATAATTAACCTGACTTTCTGCAAGTTCATATTTGCTGTAGAGATGCATTCCATACAGATTGTCTAGAGGTTTTTTAACAGTATAAGGATATTCTTCTTCAAAAATCTGTAAGGCATCTTCCCATTTTTGATCGGTTTCCATGACCAGAAACAAATCGGGCTTTTTTCTCTTTATTTCAGAAATAAGTTTTTCATAATCCCGATTGGTTTGTAATACATTGCTGCTTAAAAGACTTATTTGCTTTAAGGCTTCAGGATTTTTAGGTTTTTCACGCCTCACCGGGTAGTATTGAGTGTAAGGGAATACCACGGCCAGCTGGAAAAGCAAAGCTGCCGTTAAACTGATAAGTACAATATACTCCCAGATTTCCTGAGGAAATTCTAAAATTAGAATGAGTAGAATAATGAAGGCTTGTAAAAAACAGGTTTGTACACGAATAAAATCCCATCCTCGTATTATCCAGTGTGTTCCTCGGGTAAGAGGCAGCAGGGCAATGACGATTAAAAATAGGGCAAGGCTGTAGAGAATCATAGGGTGTAAGAATCACTGGTAAGCTCGTGAAATAAATTTTCAAGAGTTAAATTTTTGCGGTTAAGCTGTAAAGTTTTCAGACCATTGTCGTGAGCAAAATCAAATAGGGCAGGTCTCATATCTTTACGGGTTTCAAAAGTCATTTCGTAAATAAAACCTTTGGTATTTTTAATAGATTTTACGTGAGGTAATTTTTGAAGAGCAACTTCCTCGACTCTGTAATCAAATTCGACCTCAATGAGCTGATCTTCAGTTTCAGTAAGCTCCCTCAGGTTTCTGTCGGCAACAATTTTACCCTTATTAATTATGATCACGCGGTCACACATGGCTTCTACTTCCTGCATTATATGTGTAGACAATAATACGGTCTTATCCTGGCCTGTTTTTCGAATGAGCTGCCTGATCTCGCGCAATTGATTAGGATCTAAACCCGTTGTGGGCTCGTCAAGAATCAAGACTTCTGGATCGTGAATCAGGGCTGCGGCCAGCCCCACCCTTTGCTTATAGCCTTTGCTCAGCTGCTTGATTTTTTTGGATACTTCCTGTGTGAGTCCCGTATTTTCGATAACCTCATCTATTCGACTCAGGGGAGCTTTACTCAGAGTGGCCATAAGTTTAAGGTATTCTCGTACATACATTTCGGGATAAAGCGGGTTGTTTTCGGCTAAGTAGCCTACACTTTGCTTAACCTCTTTTGAGTTTTTATCTACCGGGAATTTATTTACCAGAGCCTCACCCGATGTGGGCTGTAACAAGGTGGTTAATATTTTCATCAAGGTGCTTTTTCCCGCTCCATTCGGGCCTAAAAAACCTGTGATTTCACCTTTTCGTATTTCAAAACTTACGTGATCGAGCGCAACCTGATCTCCATAGTTTTTGGAAATATCCTGAACTTTTATCGACATGTTTATTAGAAAGTTTGGTTAAAATTAATCAAATACCACGCAGACTAAGGTTTATGAAAACTTAAAATTCTGTTTTTCGCATTAAATCTATCGTTCTACTCCACTAACTGTCACGATATTTTTAAGAAACGTCCTAAAATTAAATAGGTAATTAGGTTTCATTTAATAAAAGCTCCACTTTGTTTAGATTTTTATAAAAGTGCCTCCTTCCCTGAGTCATTTTTAAATATTTAAGTACTTTAGCAGCGTAAAAATCAACAGGATGATCAATTTAGGTTACTTTTTTAATCGCTATTACTTCTTTTTCTTTTGGAGAGAGACGGGACCGCTATAGAGTAACTTATAGATATAACGCACCTAGGTCCCGATTTAATAAATCGGGATTTTTTTTTGAACGAAAACTAAAAATTAATAGTTAAGCAAAGACTTTGAAGCATAAAGTTGCCATACAGGGAATAAAGGGATCTTTTCACCATAAAGTAGCTCAGGACTTTTTTGGAGAGGAAGTAGAGGTTATCGCCTGTGCTACGTTTCAGGAGCTAGTTAATAAATTAATAAAAGGTGAAGCAACAGATGCGGTAATGGCCATTGAAAACTCCATCGCAGGCAGTATAATCCCAAATTATGCTTTACTTGACAAAAATAACCTCAATATAGAGGGAGAACGTTATCTGGAAGTAAGTCAGAACCTGATGGCCGTTCACGGCCAAAAGATTCAGGATATCAAGGAAGTCTGGTCGCATCCCATGGCGCTTTTACAGTGCAATGAGTATTTTACTGCTTACGAGCACATAAAGCTGGTAGAGCACGAGGATACAGCAGCTGCCGCTAAAGAAATTGCACAGTCACAGCTCGCAGGCGTTGGAGCTATCGCCAGCAAAACAGCTGCGCAGATTTATGGCCTGGAATTATTGGCAGAAGACATACAAACCATTAAGGCCAACTCGACGCGATTTTTTGTGCTAAATACTAACGGTCGCACAGAGGCTGATGTTCCTGATAAAGCTTCGGTTAAATTTCTAACCGATCACAAGCGCGGAAGCCTTGCCGCAGTACTTAATGTAATGAGCGATTGCCGGTTAAACCTAACTAAGATTCAGTCGTTACCGGTAATTGAAACGCCTTGGAAATATGCCTTTTTTGTAGATGTGACTTTTGAACATTATGAAGATTTTGAAAAGGCTAAAAAACTTTTAGAGATTATGGCACAGCAATTTAAAGTGCTGGGCGAATACAAAAACCGAAAATCATGATTATAGAATCGGCAAACCGGTTAAATCAAACTGCAGAATACTACTTTTCGCGTAAGCTGAAAGAAGTAAGAGCACTTGCTGCACAGGGAAAACCCATTATTAATATGGGAATAGGCAGTCCTGATTTACCCCCGCCATCGCACGTGATCGAAGCGTTAACTGCTTCTCTTGTAGATGGCCCGGCACATCAGTACCAGAGCTACAAAGGCCTCCCCGAACTTACTGCGGCCATGTCCCGTTTCTATAAAGACCAATATCAGGTTGAGGTAGATGGGGAAACAGAGATTCTGCCGCTTATGGGGTCAAAAGAAGGAATTATGCACATTAGCATGGCTTTTTTAAATCCCGGCGACGAGGTATTGATCCCCAATCCTGGTTATCCTACCTATACTTCGGTAACCAGACTGGTAGAAGCCGAACCGATTTATTACAATCTGGATGCTTCCAATAACTGGATGCCAGATTACGAATCCCTCGCAAAAAGGGATTTAAGTAAGGTGAAACTGATGTGGGTAAACTATCCGCATATGCCCACAGGAGCTAAAGCAACCAAAGCAGATTTTGAAAGATTGGTCGCTTTCGCGAAAGCTAACCAGATTCTTTTAGTAAATGACAACCCGTACAGCTTTATTCTGAATGAGAATCCACAAAGCATTCTGGCTGTGGAGGGTGCCCGGGAGGTAGCGATAGAACTCAATTCACTCAGCAAAACATTCAATATGTCTGGTTGGCGCGTAGGAATGTTGCTAGGCGCTTCAGACTATATAAATGCTGTTCTTACAGTTAAAAGCAATATGGATAGCGGCATGTTTTACGGGATTCAGAAAGGAGCCGCGGCTGTTTTACAAGAGGGTCAGACGTGGTTTGACTCCCTTAATGAGGTGTATCAAAGCAGGAGAAAATTGATGTGGGAGTTTGTAGATCTGTTGGGATGCAACTATGATAAAGAGGCTGCGGGAATGTTTATCTGGGCAAAATTGCCTGAAGGAGCAGGTGATGCGGAAGCTTTCATTGATGATATTTTGATCGATAAAAGTGTTTTCATCACTCCGGGAACCATTTTTGGCTCGCAGGGAGCAGGATACATACGCTTTTCGCTGTGCGTAACAGAAGAAAAAATTAAAGAAGCCATAAGCAGATTTTAAAATGCATAATTTTAAAAACATACATATACTGGGACTTGGCCTTATTGGAGGTTCTTTAGCGCGGGATTTAAAGCGCATCCTGCCTGAAGCTGTAGTTTATGGGGTTGACAATAATGAGGACCATCTGGATGAAGCAGTGGGGCTGGGAGTGGTAGATCATTCCTCGCGCTTTGAAGCAATCAATCAGGCCGATTTGGTGATTTTAGCTATTCCGGTTGATCAGGCCAATTTATTTCTGCCGCCCATTCTTGATGCGCTTAAAGAAGATGCTTTGGTTTTAGATGTAGGCTCTACAAAAGGCAGCGTATGCGATGCTGTAAAAGAGCATCCTAAACGAGAGCAGTTTCTTGCGGCCCATCCTATTGCCGGTACCGAGTTTTCGGGGCCCTCAGCAGCTATCGAAAATCTCTTTAGAAATAAAACCATGATCCTGTGTGAGGTTGAAAAAACCAGACACGATTTGCTGGAGCAGGCGATGCAGATTTTTGAGGCTTTGGAGATGAAAATTCGCTATATGAATCCGCATTCGCACGATAAGCACATTGCGTATGTGTCGCATTTATCGCACATCAGCAGTTTTATGCTGGGTAAAACGGTGATTGAAAAGGAAAAAAACGAAAAGGATATTTTTGATATGGCCGGGAGTGGTTTTGCTTCAACCGTGCGTCTTGCCAAAAGTAATCCAGCTACCTGGACGCCCATTTTTAAAGAGAATAAAGCAAACGTACTCGAGAGCTTATCAGAATACATAACTAATTTAACGCATTTCAAAAATGTGCTCGAAGCAGATGACTACGAGGAAGTTTATAATGAAATGCACAATACAAACCACATAAAATCAATACTTAAAGGATTATCGTAATTGGCTTAAAGCTGTAAATTTGTTGAATATGGAAAATAAGAAAGAACTTAGAAACTGGTTAGATGCCTTCAATCTAGACCACCCTTTGGTAATCGCCGGGCCTTGTAGCGCAGAAACCGAAGAGCAGGTGCTTAAAATTGCTCACGAACTTAAAGATACCGATGCTACGGTGTTTAGAGCAGGAATCTGGAAACCCCGTACCCGCCCGGGAATGTTTGAGGGAGTAGGTGCTTTAGGTTTAAAATGGATGCAGAAAGCTAAAGAAGAAACCGGAATGCTCACCACGACCGAAGTGGCAAACCCTGCGCATGTAGAACTTGCTCTTAAACATGACATCGATATTTTATGGATTGGGGCACGTACTACAGTTTCTCCATTCAACATTCAGGAAATTGCCGAAGCTCTAAAAGGAACTGATAAGGTTGTTCTTATCAAAAACCCGGTAAATCCTGATTTGGCGCTTTGGTTAGGTGCTGTTGAGCGCTTCTATACTCAGGATATTAAAAATCTGGGTGTGATTCACAGAGGTTTTTCTACCTATGAAAAAACCAAATACCGCAATAACCCGGAGTGGCAACTGGCGGTAGATCTTCAGAATAAATTCCCTGATCTGCCTTTAATCTTAGATCCTTCGCATATTGCAGGTCGTCGTGATATTATTTTCGATTTGTGCCAAACCGGTCTTGACTTGAATTATGACGGGATCATGGTAGAAACGCATTACGATCCGGATAACGCGTGGAGTGATGCTAAACAACAGATTACTCCTTCAACTTTGGTGCAGATTATGAAAGATCTTAAAATCCGTAAGGAGGAAGGTACTGCGGCAGAGTTTAATAACAAACTGAACACCTTGCGTACACAGATTGATGTGGTTGATCATCAGCTCATTGAAAGTCTTGGTAAGCGTATGAAAATCGCCGATGCGATAGGAGAATTAAAAACTCAGAACAACGTAGCTATTCTTCAGTCCAAGCGTTGGAATGAAATCCTTGGAGCGATGATTCTGGAAGGAGAACAACACAATTTAAGTGAAGAATTCATTCTTCGTGTGTTTAAAGCGATTCATCAGGAATCGATAAACCACCAGAAGAAAATTTCCAGAATGGAAGAAGCTTAAAAATTGAAATTGTAACAAAAAAAGAGGCTGTCATTTCCTGACAGCCTCTTTTTTTTATTCCTGTACCTGCTTAACTCTTTTGAAAATATAGCGGGTAACGTAAATACCACTATCATCCCCGTCTCCGCCATAGCTTTCAACTCCGCTGTTTACAAAAGCGAGTTCCCAGCCTTCTTCGGCCATTGCGTTTATTTTAGAGGTAACAACCGCATCGTTTGCTGCGATATTCTGAAAGCGTATTCCACCCAGATTGAAAAAATTCAAAAGTTTGGTTTCTTCAAAATTCTTCAGGCGTATGTCGCTTCGGTCTGACTTGTTTCTGGAATCGTCTTCTTCAGAACGTTCTGAAGTAAATTCCTTATAGTCGCGACTTTCAAGTGTCGATATCATTCGGGAGCGACCCAGACCATTGGGAATAATTGATTCTACCACGGTTACCGTTTGATATTCAAAAACCTGTGCAGAAAGGCTGAGGTTAAAACCGGTAAAAATCAAAAATAAAAGTAGAGTTTTCTTCATGCTGTGAAATTAAGGTTTAAGGATTTTGATTCATTTAAAATAAAGTAGTTTTACAATTCTAAATTAGTAAAAATACTTTTTGAAAGGAACAGTTTATAAATCAACGGGAAGCTGGTACAGCGTAAAGGCCCAGGATGGCAGCTTTTACGATTGTCGTATTAAAGGACGTTTCAGGATTCAGGGCATAAAGAGCACCAATCCTGTCGCGGTGGGTGATAAGGTGATTTTTGAACTGGAACAGACCGGCGATGCGGTGACGGGTGTCATCAAAGATATCGAAGATCGTGAGAATTATATCATCCGTAAATCGGTTAACCTTTCTAAACAAACCCATATCATTGCTGCAAATGTTGATCTGTGTTTTCTCGTTATAACCTTAAACAATCCGCCGACATTTACTGCATTTATTGACCGGTTTCTAGTCACCTGCGAGGCTTATCATATTGAAGCGGTACTTTTGTTTAATAAGGTAGATACGCTTACTGCAGATGAATTTGGCGAAGTGAAATACTTGGCAGAAATGTATCGGGATATTGGGTACACCTGTATTGGAATCTCGGCTAAAACCGGAAAAAACGTGGAAGAAGTCAAGGATTTAATGCAGGGCAAAACCAGTATTTTTTCGGGCCATAGCGGGGTAGGAAAATCTACTTTGGTAAATGCTATTGAGCCTGCTCTGGATTTAAAAACCAAAGAAATTAGCGATCAGCATATGCAGGGGCAGCACACGACTACTTTTGCCGAAATGTTTGATTTGAATTTTGGTGCCCGTATTATTGACACCCCGGGAATCAAAGGTTTTGGCGTGGTGGATATGGAAAAAGAGGAAGTTGGAGACTATTTCCCCGAATTTTTTAAGCTGAAAGACCAGTGTAAATTTAATAATTGTCTGCATCTGGAAGAACCGCATTGCGCGGTAAAAGCGGCACTGGAAGAAGATCAATTGTATTGGTCGAGGTATCAAAGCTACCGCCAGATTCTGGAAGGTGATGATGAGACCTACCGAAGGGCCAATTACGATCAAAACCTTTAAACCCCAAACCTCATGCGAGTACTCCTACAACGTGTAAGCGAAGCTTCGGTAACTATTGAAAATGTTATTACCGGTCATATCGAAAAAGGTTTTTTGATTTTGCTGGGGATTGAAGACAACGATACCGATGAAGATATACAATGGCTTACCTCAAAAATCTGCGGCTTGCGGGTTTTTGGCGATGCCGAAGGATTGATGAATGAAAGTATTCTCGATCAGGACGGAGAAATTTTACTAATCAGTCAGTTCACGCTTTTCGCTTCTACTAGAAAGGGAAACCGCCCTTCTTTTCTAAGAGCCGCAAAGCCTGAAGTAGCTGTGCCTTTGTACGAAAAGTTTCACGGCGAACTTTCTAAAAAACTACACAAACAAGTGAAGACCGGGACTTTTGGAGCCGATATGAAAGTATCCCTTATAAATGACGGGCCGGTCACGATTTTTATAGATTCAAAAAATAAAGAATAGGTTTTAACAATATTTTAGTATATTGGCTACTTTCTTATGATGATTAGAACGTTAGCCTTAATTCTATTTGTTACCCCCCTACTAACATTTAGTCAAAACAAAGAAGATTTTTCCGCCTTAAGTGTAGATCCTGCACTTTCTAAGGGGGCAGATAGTGTTTTACGCTATGAAGATATCTCGCTCGATTTTTCAGAGGAAGGCAAATTAACTACAACCATAGATCGTATTGTCACGGTTTACAATAAAACAGGACTTCGCGATGTGAACGCGGTAACCTTCTACGACAATAATACCAAGGTTGGTGATCTTGAGGTTATTATCTATAATTTGCTGGGAGAAGAAGTTGAAAAAATCAAAAAGCGGGATTTTAAAGATTACAGCGCCGTTAGTGGCGGTACTCTTTATGCAGATAACCGGGTGCTGGCACTAGATTATACTCCTAACCGCTATCCGTTCACTATTAGATTTACTTCTGAAACCGTTTCAGAAACTACTGCTTTTGTAAGACCCTGGATGCCGGTCTCCACGTATGATACCGGTACACAGTATTCTAAATTTTCAATCGTTCACAATCCTAAGGACAGCCTGCATATAAAAGCTACTAATCTGGAGGGTTATGACATTGAATATATTGAAACACCGGAAGAATCGGTCTGGGTAGCACGTAACATAAAGCCGGTAACCTATGAATATAAGTCCCCCACGTTTGATAAGCGGTTTCCGCGTGTTAAGGCCTATTTTGATAAATTCTATCTGGCGGGTGTGCCCGGTGTGGGTGGCTCCTGGAAAGCATTTGGCAAGTGGATGTATGATGATTTAATCAAAGATACTCAGGAACTGGATGCGTCAACAATCGCAGAAGTGCAAGACCTGGTAAAGGATTTACCGAATGATGAGGCAAAAGTAAAAGCGGTATACCAATACCTGCAGGATAAAGTGCGCTACATCAGTGTTCAGGTAGAGATAGGGGGCTGGAAACCTATGAATGCCTCAGATGTGCACCGCTTGAGCTATGGGGATTGTAAAGCCTTGAGCAATTATATGCAGAGCCTGCTTAATGCGGTAGGTGTAAAATCGTATTACACGGTCCTTTTTGGCGACTCTGATAAGGAATCTTTAGATACCGATGTGGTTGCGATGCAAGGCAATCACGTAATTCTTGGGGTGCAGATAGGAGAAGAAGTAAAATTTTTAGAATGTACCAGCCAGCAAACACCGTATGGATATATGGGTACATTTACAGACGATCGTGATGTGCTTTTGTTAACTGAAGATGGAGGAAAGCTGGCTCACACCACCCGGTACGAGCAGGAAGACAATGTAGAAACGATTACAGCAAACCTAAAACTGGATGCGGAAGGAAGACTGCAGGGGACGTATCAGGAAACGTCAACAGGAATTTTTTATTCACCTAAAATGAGCCTCGAGACTAAAGACCAGAAAGACTTAAGTGATTACTATTACGAAAACTTTTCCGGGGTTAAAAGCCTGTCGGTTTCGGGTATCAAACTTCAGAACAACAGGGATGAAGTGGTTTATGAAGAGGAATTGATGCTCAACGCACCTAATTACGCCTCAAAAATAGGTAACGATTTCTTGGCAAAACTAGATCCTTTTGCCTGGACTAATGCTGTTATTCCACCACGTTACGCCAGTAGAAAATCTGACTTTGTAATTCTACGTGGTCTTATTCGGAAGCATCAGGTCAATTTCGAGCTGCCGGAAGGATATAAAGTAGGAGCAATAGCTGAGCCGGTTACGATAAAAGAAGATTTTGGAAGCTACGAAACGCAAATAGAAGTCAAGAGTAACTCGGTATCATTTACAAGGATTTTTAAGCTGAATGAAGGCACTTACGGGGTTGATGCGTATGAAGCATATCGCGAGTTCTACAAAAATGTAGTGCGCGAAGACAATCAGAAATTATTTATCGAAAAACTATAAATTATGCAGAAAACTACTTTCTTAATCCTGCTCTTTCTAAGCAGTGTAAATTATGCTCAGGATTTCCGTTTTGGCAAAGTTTCGAAAGAAGAGCTGGAAGAAAAGGCTCATCCTACAGATCCCGAAGCCAGTGCTGCAATTCTTTATAAGGAACAATTCTCACACATCGAATACTCTCCCAATGATGGTTTTACCTTGACTACAGAGGTGTTTCAACGCATAAAAATTTATAATAATGAAGGGTTTGACTGGGGAACGCATATTATTCCTGTGTATGTAGGAGGGTCACAAGACGAAAATGTAGCCAACCTGAGAGCTGTGACCTATACCCTCGAAAACGGTAAGGTTGAAGAAACCAAACTGGATAATGATGGTATATTTAAAGAGGAGCGGAGCAAAAATTTCAATGTAGAGAAATTTACCATGCCCAACCTTCAGCCGGGTTGTATTGTTGAATTTAAATACAAGTTTTTCTCACCTTATCTGTCAGATGTTGACGAGATTAGATTTCAGGAAGAAATCCCGGTTAATAGGGCTGAAGTGATTTTCGAAAGCCCGGAATGGCTGGTTTTTCAGCTTCATCGTAAAGGTCTTTTTCCTTTAGAAATACAGGAAACCGGTAAAGCAGATAAAATAAATTTTACTTCCAGAGTAGCGACGGCCGATGGAGGATGGGGGGGAGGTTCAGGAAGAGGGGCTCTTCAAGCTCAAAGTATTGACCTGATGAAGAAAATATATTCGGTTAAGGTGCAGGATGTGCCGGCCATGCGGGAAGAAGCTTTCTCTTCAAACATAGATAATTACAGGGCGGCGATCAGTTTTGAACTTTCGTATACCAAGTTTCCGAATGAACCTATAGAAACCGTCACCAGCAGCTGGGAAGCAGTTTGCAAGACCATTTATGATTCTGAAGGTTTTGGCGGACAGCTAAAAACCGATCGTTATTTTGATGATGATCTTGATGAAATCTTAGAGGGCGTTGGGGATAATCGTGAAAAAGTAATGCGCATATTCGAATATGCCAAACGCAAGATGACCTGGAATGGATATTTGGGAATTTACTCTGACGAGGGAACCAAAAATGCTTATAAAAAAGGCTCCGGAAACAGCGCAGATATTAATTTGGCATTAGTGAATATGCTGCGCTATGCCGGTCTTGATGCTAACCCGGTGATTCTAAGCACCCGCGACAACGGAATCCCAATTTTCCCGACGCGCAATGGTTTTAACGATGTTATAGCCGGTGTGATTCTTGACGGCTCCGTGTTATTGATGGATGCTACTAATAAAATTGGAGCCATAAACTTACTTGAGGAGTCATTGCTTAATTGGAATGGCAGACTTATTCGTGAAGATGGCAGCTCTACCTGGGTGAATTTAAATCCTACCAGTCACGCACAGGAAAACACCATGGTCAATGCACAGATTGATGACCAATTGGGTTTTACAACTAAAGTACGCAGTCAGTTTAGTGGACATTATGGGCTGCGTTACCGCAAAAATTTCCTTGGAAAAGATCAACAGGAACAACTGGAAGCTTTAGAGGAGCGTCATCCGGGTCTGGAGATAGGAGAAGTCGAAATCAAAAACCTCGAGAATCCCTATGAACCCGTACAGATCAGTTACGATTACGAAGCAATTAATGGTGTGGAGCACGTGGGAGACAAGTTATTTATCAGTCCGCTGCTTCACCTGGTAAATCAGGAATCTCCTTTTAAATCAGAGCAACGGCAACATCCTGTTGATTTTGGCTATCCCTGGAAGGATCGTTATATCATCACGATTCAGCTGCCTGAAGGCTACGGGGTGGAAAGTATTCCTGAGAATGGTATTTATACATTTGGAGATGATTTAGGTTCTTTTAAATATTTGATTTCCAGCACGAATAATACCATTCAGGTTTCAACGGAAATGGTCATCAATAGTTCGGTGATAACGCCAGATTTGTATCAGGGACTTAAAGAGTTTTACGCAATGGTACTTTCTAAGGAAAACGAAAAAGTCGTATTAGCTAAAATTTAAGTTGTGTTGAAAAAAAGTAGACGAGCAATAGTAGTAATCTGTGGTATGCTTTTGGTTTGCCTCAATGGAATGGCTCAGAAAAGTCCGCTTGATAAGATAACCGAAGAAGAGCTGGAGATGACGGTGTACGAGAAGGATTCTGTTGCTCCAGCCGTTTACCTCAATAAACACCGGGAGACCTATTTTGACTATACTGATGAGAAAGGGTTTATTATCATAAATGAATTTACCGAGCGCATAAAAATACTCAGCAAGGCCGGCTTAGATTATGCCACCAAAAAAATTACCTCTTACAAAAACGACGACGATAAAGAGTTTGTTGACAAAATTTGGGGTAGAACCTACAATCTTCAAAATGGTAAGATAAATGAGGCAGAACTTGAAGAGTCGGCGATTTTTCAGCGTGAAGTTTCTGAGCGCTATGATGAGACTGCTTTTACGATGCCAGATGCTCAGGTAGGCTCTGTTGTGGAGTGGGGCTTCAAAACCATTTCCCCTTTTTGGAAAGTAGACGATTTAATTTTTCAGGAAGATATTCCCGTAATGACTTATCATGCAACGATACGTACTCCAGGGGCATTTACTTTTAGACGTGTGAAAAGAGGTTATTTTCAAATTCAGCCTGAAGAACGGGTGGAAAAACGCAGTTTGGGGGTTCATTACAGTATGAAAGACAGTTATGGAAGTAGCACTCAAAACTCTCGTAGTGCACGATTGTCCTTCTCTGAAGTTATTGCGGAATATGATAAAACAGATATCCCTGCGCTCAAAGAAGAAATTTATGTGACCAACCCGCGCAGTTATCGCATGAGTGTGGTTTATGAGTTGGTATCAACCGAATTTACGGAAGGGAATAAGAAGGAATACGCTACCACCTGGGAAGAAGTTGCCCGCAGTATTTTTAAAGATTCCCGTTTTGGGGACCGCTTAAAGAATACCCGTTTCTTGAAGGATATAAAAGCTTCGATTATTTCAAAACAGTTAAGCGATTCTGAAAAAATAAATTTTATTTTAAATCATATAAAGAGCAGGATGACCTGGGATGGAGATTATGGTAAGTATGCGGAAGATGATCTGGATGAGGCTTATGAAAGGGGCTCGGGCAACATCTCAGAAATCAATCTTACTCTAATTGCTCTGTTAAAGGAATGCGGTCTTGAAGCGCACCCCATTTTGCTGAGTTCTAAACAGTACGGTATACCGCTATATCCTACTCTGGAGGGCTATAATTATGTTATTGCAGGTGTAAGAAACAAAGGAAAAACCATTCTGCTTGACGCTACAGATAAGCTGAGCAGCCCTAATATTTTGCCCAACCGGGTTTATAACTGGACGGGTAGAATGGTTAATGATATGGGCGTTTCTCAGGAAATAGATCTTTTTGAAAATGTCAATGCAGCCTCTGCTATTTTTGTTAAAGGATCCATTTCTGAAGAAGGCAGTATAGAAGGTGATTTTAAACAACGTTTTACAAGTCTGGAGGCTCTTAAAATACGTCACGAATTCTTGGGTTCTGAGGAGTCCAAGTGGCAGGAGGGCGAGCAGCGAACCTTTGGCTTATCTGAGATGAAGGATTATTCCCTTGAAGGCCTGGAAGAGTTCGAAGCGCCCGTTGTAAAATCATTTTCTTTTAAACTGGACCAGGGTCTTGATCGCGTAGGGAATAAACTTTTCGTAACTCCTCTAAGCTTTTTGAGATTGTCAGAAAATCCGTTTAAATCAGATCAACGGCAATTTCCCATTTCGTTTGATTATCCCAGATCTACAGATATTGTCCTCCATATGGAGCTGCCCAAAGGTTATACGGTATCTTCTATTCCTCAAAGCTTAAACCTTGCTTTACCTGACGATTCCGGAACATTTATTTATACGATTGCAGAAAATAACGGGGTCCTTCAGGTAATGATGCGTTTTAAGATTAATAAACATATCATTCCGGTAGAATACTACGAGTCGCTTAAAGAATTTTATAAACTTCGGGCTGAAAAGGAAAATGAAAAAGTGGTGCTGGAGAAAGTTTAATCCGGCTGTTTGGCGTATTTAGCTTCTTATACATGGCATAGTTGGCAGCTTTGCCTTAATTTAGCACACAACCTTTGAACACTTTTTTATGAAGATTGATCACGCTCAGAAAGCCGTAGATGAATGGATCAAAGCACACGGAGTGCGCTATTTTAATGAACTTACCAATATGGCCCAACTTACCGAAGAGGTAGGGGAGGTTGCCCGCATTATCGCCCGTCGTTATGGGGAGCAAAGCGAAAAAGAAAGCGACAGGCAAAAAGATCTGGGAGAAGAACTCGCCGATGTGCTTTTTGTAGTGTTATGCCTGGCCAATCAAACGGGAATCAATCTTCAGGAAGCTTTCGATAAAAAACTGGATCTTAAAACCAAAAGGGATCACGACAGGCATCACACAAATGCCAAACTGAAATAACAACCTCTACCATTAATACTGTATTTTGATTCTAAAACTTCAGCATAAACAACCTGTTCTTGAAGGAACGGTACGCATTACAGGTTCTAAAAGTGAAAGCAACCGTCTCTTACTTTTACAAGCACTTTTTGGGAATTTTACGATAAAAAATCTTTCTAATAGTGAAGACAGCGATATGATGCAACAGGCTCTTGCGTCTGAAGATCAGACTGTTGATATTCACCATGCCGGTACAGCTATGCGTTTTTTAACGGCTTATTTTGCGGCTTTTGAAGGTCGCGAAACCATCCTCACCGGAAGCAGCCGTATGCAGGAAAGACCTATTGGCTTACTGGTAAATGCGCTCAATAGTCTGGGAGCAGATATCAGTTATCTCAAGAATGAGGGTTATGCGCCCCTATTAATAAAAGGTAAAGCACTCGATAAGAACAAAGTGGCCCTGGAAGCCAATGTTAGCAGTCAGTATATTTCAGCATTAATGATGGTTGGTGCTTCTTTACCCAACGGGATTGAAATTCAACTCATTGGTAAAATTACTTCAGTGCCTTACATAGAAATGACCCGTTCCTTGTTAACGCAATTGGGGATCAGCAGTACTTTTGAAGAACAAACCATTCGCATTGATCCGGTTTCTTCAATCGAAGTAAATGAAATGGTCGTAGAATCAGACTGGAGTAGCGCTTCCTATTATTACAGTCTCGCAGCGCTTTGTGATTCAGCAAAGCTGAAATTATCCAGTTATAAAAAAGACAGCTTGCAGGGCGATTCAGCCCTTGCTGAAATTTACACCGAACTGGGTGTGAAAACAACTTTTTTAGATAATGAAATCCTGTTGGAAAAGGTGGATATGCCTAAAGCGCAACGTGTTTCCTTTGATCTATCTAATAGTCCTGATATTGCTCAAACCATAGCAGTAACCTGCTACGGCCTTGGGATTGAATGTGATTTAACAGGTCTTCATACCTTGAAAATTAAAGAAACCGATCGGCTTGAAGCTTTAAAGGCTGAACTGACCAAACTGGGTGCCGAAATTGTAGTAAGTAACGATTCTTTACACCTTAGACCTGGTGCTAACTTTCAGGAGAATGTGACTGTAAAAACCTATCAGGATCATCGCATGGCTATGGCTTTTGCGCCCATGGCTTTACGGGTTCCCATAATTTTTGAAGATGCCGAGGTAGTCAATAAATCCTACCCCGATTTTTGGAATGACTTTAAATCTTTGGGCTTTGTGATGAGCGAGCTGTGATATTTTCGCATAAAAGAGTTTAAAAACCTGCCCTATTTAGCCTAAAACACTGCGTGACAAATTAAACGCTGTTTTACTTGACAACCCCTACCTTGAGGTTGTATATTTGCACGCTATTTTAAATACCTTAAAAAGACCGCTCATGGGAATGAAACTTTCAAATTTCAACTTTGATTTGCCAAAGGAACTTCTGGCTGAATATCCTGCAGAAAATAGGGACGAAGCCCGCTTAATGGTTCTTAACCGCAAAACCAAAACGATAGAACATAAGTTATTCAAAGACCTTATCGATTATTTTGAGCCCGAAGATGTAATGGTGCTTAACAATACCAAGGTTTTTCCCGCCCGTCTTTATGGAAACAAGGAAAAAACCGGTGCGCGCATAGAGGTATTCTTGTTGCGTGAACTCAATTCAGAAACCCGCTTGTGGGACGTACTTGTAGATCCCGCACGTAAGATTCGTATTGGTAATAAACTTTATTTTGGCGATGACGAAAGTCTGGTTGCCGAGGTGATAGACAATACCACCAGCCGCGGCAGAACGCTGCGTTTTCTCTATGATGGTTCGTATCAAGAGTTCCGAAACAAATTAACAGAACTGGGTGAAACACCGCTTCCAAAATATATTAAAAGGGAAGTAGAGCCTGAAGATGCAGAGCGTTACCAGACGATTTTCGCAAAAGAAGAAGGTGCTGTAGCTGCGCCTACTGCAGGTTTGCACTTTAGTAAACACTTGCTAAAACGCCTGGAAATCAAAGGAGTCAATTTTGCAGAAGTAACCCTGCACGTAGGCTTGGGAACTTTTAGCCCGGTAGAGGTCGAAGATCTTTCCAAACATAAAATGGACAGCGAAGAGGCTTTTATACAGAAGCCTGCAACCCAGGTTATCAATAAGGCAATCAACGAAAACCGAAAAGTGTGTGCGGTAGGAACAACAGTAATGCGTGCTTTGGAAAGTGCAGTGAGCTCAAACCAGACGCTTAACGAGTTCAGCGGATGGACCAATAAATTTATTTTTCCTCCCTACGATTTTAGCATTGCAAATTGTATGATTACTAATTTTCACACTCCTAAGTCAACACTTATGATGATGATTTCTGCATTTGCCGGTCACGACTTTATGAAAGAAGCTTACGAGCTTGCTGTAAAGGAGAAATATAAATTCTACAGCTACGGTGATGCGATGCTCATCATTTAAGTAGAAAACCTATTTATGAAAATCCCCGGTAGTATCTGCCGGGGATTTTTTTATTGGTTCTGCCAAAGGATGTAATATCCCTGAGGATTTGTCTCTAAATCAAGGCTTTGTTTATTTTGGATGCCTTTTGGGTTGTCCCGAAATGGTTTATTGCTAAAAGTTTAAAAGGAATTTTAACTAACAGGCTCTTAATTGGTAACTTTGCAGCGTGAAAGACAGTAAGAAAGATATACGGGCATTATCACGTGAAGAATTGCGTGATTTTTTTGTGGCGCAGGGCGAAAAAGCCTTTCGGGGCAATCAGGTTTATGAATGGTTGTGGAACAAAGGCGCACACTCCTTTGATGATATGACTAACATATCTAAAGACACCCGAAGCTTTCTCGATACGCATTTTGTAATCAACCACATCAAAGTTGACCAGATGCAGCGTAGCACTGATGGTACTATTAAAAATGCGGTAAAGCTGCATGATAACCTTACAGTAGAATCGGTTTTAATCCCTACAGCTTCACGTACCACAGCCTGTGTATCCTCTCAGGTGGGCTGTAGTCTCAACTGTAAATTTTGTGCTACTGCCCGTTTGAAGCGTATGCGTAACCTCAATCCGGATGAAATTTTTGATCAGGTAGTCGCTATAGACCAGCAAAGTAGGTTGTACCATAACCGTCCGCTTTCTAATATCGTTTTTATGGGAATGGGTGAGCCCTTGATGAATTATAAAAACGTGGTGGCATCCATAGAAAAAATTACAGCTCCAGACGGGCTCAATATGTCGCCTAAGCGAATCACCGTTTCCACTTCCGGGGTTCCCAAGATTATCAAAAAGATGGCCGACGATGGAGTGAAGTTTAAACTCGCCGTTTCGTTACATTCGGCATTAGACGAGGTGCGTACAGAGATTATGCCTTTTAATGAGCAGATGCCTCTGCAAGAACTTAAAGAAGCCCTACAATACTGGTATATAAAAACCAAGCGGCGCATTACTTATGAATACGTAGTCTGGCGGGGTATCAACGATCAGGATAAAGATATCGAAGCTTTGATCGATTTTTGCCTGGCGGTGCCCAGCAAAGTTAATTTGATCGAATACAATCCCATTGATGACGGTCAGTTTCAGCAGGCAGATCCTGAA
>CAYNMH010000017.1:39412-42148 GCA_964398145.1 uncultured Flavimarina sp.
TAGTAATTGCATTAGAAAATAATAATAGCAATACCAATAGTAATAATAGGAGTTGAAAGTAGTCGAACAAATTAAGCAGCCCATTGCGCACGAAATGGAACTTTTTGAGCAAAAGTTCTCGCTTTCGATGAAATCAAAAGTGCCGCTTCTTAATCGCATCACGCATTTTATCGTAAACCGAAAGGGCAAGCAAATGCGCCCTATGTTTGTGTTTCTGGTGGCCAAAATGCTGGGTGACGAGCGACTTAACGACCGCACCTATCGCGGAGCTTCGGTTATAGAATTGATTCATACCGCCACTCTGGTCCACGATGATGTGGTAGATGACAGCTACCGCCGCCGTGGATTTTTCAGCTTAAATGCACTCTGGAAAAATAAAATTGCCGTACTGGTAGGTGATTTTATGCTTTCTAAAGGTCTTTTACTCTCCATAGATAACGAAGATTTTGATTTGCTGCAGATCATTTCAGTAGCCGTACGTGAGATGAGCGAGGGCGAACTCCTGCAAATTGAAAAAGCCCGCAAACTCGATATTACCGAAGAAATCTATTTTGAAATAATCCGTCAAAAAACGGCAACCCTGATTGCCGCTTGCTGCGCCATGGGTGCCTGCGCGGTTCACGCCAGCAAAAAAGACGTGGAGAATATGCGCAAATTTGGCGAACTCATCGGTTTGGCATTTCAGATTAAAGATGATTTATTTGACTACGGGACGCAGCGCATTGGGAAACCTACCGGGATAGATATTAAAGAGCAAAAAATGACTTTGCCTCTTATTTATGCAGTCAATAACAGCACTCCCGAGAAACGTAAATGGCTTATCAATTCCGTTAAAAACCATAATAAAGACAAGAAACGGGTTAGTGAAGTTATAGATTATGTTAAAGAAATAGGCGGTCTTGATTATGCAGTCACTAAAATGAAAGCTTTACAGGAAGAAGCGTTAAATCTACTCAAAAAATATCCCGATTCTCCCTACAAAAAGTCCCTAACGCTCATGGTAAATTATGTGATTGAGCGGGAAAAGTGATTTTTTATTTTTCTAAATAATTGATTTTCAGTTTTTTTAAATTTTTTCTAATTAATTTCAAACCTCAGGCAACCATTTTGAGATTTTCTGCGTCTCTATATATGAAAGCAGCTTTGAAAAGGACAAATTACGGTTCAAGCTTAAAAAACGGGTTTTGTGAAAGTCATTACATTCTTTAATAACGAAAAACAGCTTATCAAAAAAGCTGCAAGCGGGCATCGCGAGGCTCAGCGAAGATTGTATGAGATTCATGCTCCTAAGATGCTGAGCGTTTGCAGAAGATACTTAAGCGACATCATGCAGGCCGAAGAGGCCATGTGCAATGGCTTTTTAAAAGTATTTCAAAATCTGGATGCTTTTAAAGATGAAGGGAGTTTTGAAGGATGGATACGGCGGATAATGATTAATGAATCCATTTCTTATCTGCGAAAGATCAGCAAAATGCAGTTTACAGATTACGATCAGGAAGGGGACGATCCCACTTATAGTCCGCAGGATAGCAATCTGGAAGTCGAGGAAATCCAGGCGTTGATAGACGCCTTGCCGGAAGGTTATCGTGCTGTTTTTGTGATGTATGCTGTAGAAGGCTATAAACATCAGGAAATTGCAGAGAAGCTTGGCATTTCAGAAAGTACTTCAAAGAGTCAGTTGTTTAAAGCCCGCAAGCTGCTTCAGCAAAAATTAGAAGAATTTAATACCTACAGCTATGGCACCGGTAAAATTTGAAGATAATATTAGAGAAAGACTGGAGCAACGGGAACTTAAACCTTCGGCTGCTGCCTGGGAACGTATAGAGCAGGGTCTGGATGCTTCCGCAAAGCGGAAAACTAAAAAAGGATATGCTTTTTGGTTAGTGGCCGCTGGATTTGTCGGGATTTTAATCCTCGCCGGAAGGTTTTTGTTTATATCCCCTGAAGCAAACCAAAACCCTGTTGTAAATGCCCCCGTTGAAGAGCAAAAAATAGAAGCCCGGCCTCAGCAGGAGTTGTTTCAGTCCCAACAGGATAAATTAAACGAGTCAACTTCAGTAGTTTCTGCAGAAAAACAACAACAAAAACAGGAAACCGTGAATCCCGTTCCTACTACCGTTAGTGTTGAAGAAACAGAATCTGTCGCGGTACAGGAAACAGGAAGTGAAGCGTTAGAAAAACCGGTTCAACAAAAAGTAGATGCCGAAGTTGAAAAACTTTTAAATACGGTTACACAACAGCAAAATACTGGCGTAGCTTATTCAGATGCTGAGATAGATAAGCTACTCCGCGATGCACAGCGCGATATCTTATCGGAACAAATTTTTGACAAAAACCAAAACCGTGTAAGTGCAGAAGCTCTTCTTTACGAAGTAGAGGAGGAGCTCGATCCTTCTTTTAAAGACCGAATTTTTGAAGCACTCAAAGAGGGTTTTTTAAAAGCCCGCGAGGCAGTAGCTTCACGTAACGATTAATACCGAAACATTCATTCATCAATCTTTGGGAAACTGCTCTCCGCCAAGTGTGGCGGAGGGAGTTGACCTGAAACTAAATCAAAAACTATGAGAACTTTAATTTTACTTTTTATTACCATCCTGAGTTTTGCGATGCCTCATCTAGAGGCACAGGAAACCGCTAAGACAGAAACCATTGGGCAGTTGAATGCCCAGAAAGAACAGGTTGTTATCGATGAGAAGCAGGCGCTGAAAATCGAAGTTTTAGCGTTTAACAAACGCT
>CAYNMH010000018.1:0-41779 GCA_964398145.1 uncultured Flavimarina sp.
TCGAGGGATCTATTAAATGTTTATTAAAACTGTCAACCTATTTTAGGACGACTCAGTAAAACAAATTTAGTTAAAAATGATCTGTTTTGATTCACCATTTTTACTGGCAAAATTGATACTAATCGGTTCTCGTGGATCTTTTTTCGCAATAATACGTTTAACTTCTTCTACAGAATTTACTTTTTGATCATCAATGGCAGTGATCACAATTCCGCTTAGGTTATAGCGCTGCAACTGTTCATTTGTTGCCCGGGTAATTACTACCCCATTTTTTACGCCATTTTCTTTTAGAGCCTCTTTAGAAGCTTCTTTAATCTCCAAACCTGGCTTTTCTATTATAAAAGTGCTAAACTTAGTGAGTGTTACTGGAACGGTACGGGTCTCATTATCTCGTATAAATGTTACTTCAACAACATCATTAGGCCGTTTTGCACCGATATACCGGGTCAAATCTGAGAATTTTTTTATCTTAATATCATCAACCTGCACAATAACATCTCCCTCTCTAAGACCCGCTTTGGCAGCACCTGTTTCCGGTTCAACCCTTCCTATATATACTCCTTCGGATAGGTCAATGTCAAGTTTGCTAGCAATCATAGCATTGATATCGTCGCCACCTATTCCGAGGATTCCGCGTTGTACATCACCATACTCCAAAATATCCTCAACAATTTTCCGAGCGTTATTTGAAGGTACGGCAAAGGCGTAACCCACATAGCTTCCGGTTTGGGAAAAAATAACCGTATTAATACCTATCAATTCTCCATTGATGTTGACCAGAGCACCGCCACTATTACCGGGATTTATCGCAGCGTCCGTTTGAATATAGGATTGCGGATTTCTTTCAGTAGGGTCAATATTCCGAGCCTTGGCCGAGATAATACCCGCAGTAACTGTACTGGTCAGGTTAAACGGGTTCCCCACCGCAAGCGCCCATTCACCCAGGCGAATGTTGTCAGAATCACCAAAGGGCAAATAAGGTAAATCTTCATCGGCATCGATTTTTATGAGAGCAATATCTGCATTGGGATCGCTACCAATTACTTCAGCTTTAAAGGTTCGGTTATCGTTAAGTGAAACTTCAAGCTCAGATGCGCCGTCAATTACGTGATTATTGGTCACAATGTAACCGTCTGCAGAGATAATCACACCGCTACCGGCACCTACAAGACCTTTACGCATTTCGCCCCCACCGCTAAAAAAATCCTGAATAGTACGGGGCTGTCTGGAGATTTGTACATTTTTTACATGAACTACTGCGTGAACGGTACGGTCTGCGGCTTCTGTAAAATCAGCATTAGTGCTGGTAATGGGAGCACCTTTATAATTTACAGGGTTAAAATTTGGGGTAGTGGTGGTAGTTGTCGCAAGGATGGGCTCATCCTCAAGAAACTTGTACGCACCTAGAGTAATTGTTCCACCCAGGATGGCAACAATTAGTAAGCTGGCAAATTTTTTCATAATTCTTTTCTTTTTATAGAGTAACAATTTAAATACGAGTTATGGTATGTCGTGTTGCAGGATTTAACTAGGCCTTAACAAGCCATAGAATTATGGCTTTATGTATTTTTGCAGGGCTTTAAAAATTCATAATGAAAATTCCCTTTATCAAATACCAGGGCACCGGCAACGATTTTATAATGATCGACAACCGTCAGCACGTATTTTCCAAAAATGATACCAAACTGGTAAAATGGATGTGTGACCGAAAATTTGGCATAGGTGCAGACGGGCTTATCCTGCTTGAAAAGCACGGCAGCTTAGATTTTACAATGGTTTATTATAATTCTGACGGAAATCCCAGTTCTATGTGTGGCAATGGCGGAAGATGTATCGTTGCCTTTGCAAAACACCTGGGAGTTATAGAAAACAAAACGACTTTTGAGGCAGTAGATGGCTTACACGAAGCTACTGTTGAAAACGGATTGGTTCATCTAAAAATGCAGGATGTAGCTCACATCGAATCCTATGACACACATCTTTTTTTAAATACCGGTTCACCGCATCATGTACAATGGGTTAAAGATTTAGAGAATTATAATGTCAATTCCGAAGGAGCAGCCCTCAGATACGGCAGTCTGTATGATAAAGCAGGCAGCAACATCAATTTTGTTGAACAAAAGGGCGATCATTTCGCTATGCGAACCTATGAACGAGGCGTAGAAAACGAGACCTTGAGTTGTGGCACCGGTGCTACCGCTGTAGCACTGGCTATCCATCATCAGGGGCTGACCGAAACTTGTGACATTCCACTTAAGGTGGAGGGAGGTAATCTTCGGGTTACCTTCGAACCCAACGGCAACGGTGAGGGATATCAAAATATTTTTTTAATTGGGCCTGCAACGCCTGTTTACAGCGGAATATGGCCGGCTTAACACTACAAGGTGAGCTCATCTACCTAAGGGCATTGGAGCCCGAGGACCTTGATCTTGTTTTCAGGATTGAAAATGATGAAGATCTCTGGGAACTGACGACCACCCTTACGCCTTTTTCTAAATTTCTGCTCAAACAGTACCTGCGTAATTCTCATAAAGACATTTATGAAGCCAAGCAGTTACGCCTGGTAATTTGTAAAAAAGATACCGACGAAGCTTTAGGCCTTATTGATCTGTTTGACTTTGATCCTAAAAATAAACGTGCAGGATTAGGAATTCTTATTTTTAGCGAAGTGGAACGCGGTAGAGGTTTTGGCGCCGAAGCTCTGAAGCTTATGATTAACTACAGTTTTAAACGTCTGGATTTGCACCAGCTTTACGCCAATATTTTAGAAGAAAATAAACCCAGCATCCGTTTGTTTGAAAAGCAGGGATTCAAACCTGTCGGACTCAAGAAAGACTGGCTCAAACTGGGAGGCGACTATAAAAATGAATACTTATACCAATTGATTAATACCGATGTACATTAGAAAAATTATAGCAGCAACCGCATTGATAGGTCTAGTGATCGCGGGAATTTTTGCCTATGTGGTTTACGGAAAGTTCTTTTCACCCAATACCGCATTTGAAAACGAAGAAGCTCATATTTATATTCCCTCTGATGCGACGTATGCAGATGTGCGGGCAGATTTAGAACCTTTGCTTCAAGACCCGGTATCTTTTGATGAGGTCGCAGAGCGAAAGGGTTACCCCAACGCCATTAAGCCCGGTCATTTTATCATTAAGAGAGGCAGCAATAATAATGAGATTGTAAATTCCATTCGCAGCGGTAACATTCCGGTGAAAATCAGTTTTAATAACCAGGAGCGTTTGGAGAATCTGGCAGGACGTATAGCAACTCAGCTTGAAGCAGATAGTCTTTCGCTTTTAAAAGTTTTTAAGGACGAAAGTTTTCTTGAGGAACAAGGTCTTACGGAAGAAACTGCCTTAACGATGTATTTACCCAATACTTATGAGTTTTACTGGAATACCAATGCGGAAGAATTCCGGGATCGTATGTTGAAAGAACACCAGCGTTTCTGGACGCCTGAGCGTAAAGCCAAAGCAGAAGCACAGGGCCTAAGCCCGGAAGAGGTGTATACTTTGGCTTCTATTGTTCAAAAGGAAACTGCTAAAAATGATGAGCGTCCCCGTGTGGCCGGTGTTTATTTAAACCGCTTGCAGAACGGCTGGAAGCTAGATGCAGACCCCACCGTTATTTACGCTGTGAAAAAGCAAAATCAGGATTTTGATCAGGTTATAAAACGGGTTTTGTACCGCGACCTGGAAACCGACTCTCCTTACAATACCTATAAATACAGAGGTTTGCCACCAGGGCCTATATTTATGCCCGATCTCTCTGCGATTAATGCAGTACTAAATCCCGAAAAACACGAATACTATTTCTTCGTTGCAGACGTTTCTAATCCCGGTTATCATTTATTTGCAAGAACAGCTGCGCAACATAATTCGAACCGAAAACAATATATTGATTGGATAAATACTCAAGGGATTAACCGATAATAAGCAAAAATATCAGATTAAGTGTAAGTTTTAAGCCCTTAAAGTTGTTAAAATCTTAATTAGATTTTATACTTGATTTAAAATGTTAAAGTTTTAGCTGTTTGCTACAATAATAGCTTAGCACAGCGAGATTGTTGCTTAAATCGTAAGGTTTTCTCCTAATTTCACTTGATTTGTTGCGGTTTTTCTGTAGTTGTGAAAAGCTTAACTGTTTAGTAATCAGTATATTATTTAAGTTGAGTATATTTGCGCCGTAATATAGACCCGTTCTGTAGTGGCGCACAGTAACAGTCTGAAAATTATTTTATGACGAAAAACATTGTAAAATTAGCAGCGCTTCCTTCGGTTTTTGGTTTAGTAGCCTTAAGTATGTCAATCAAAGACACCGAGAAGCCCAGTCAAAATTCTACAGAAGGTTTAGAGTTATTTTATACAGTTCCGCAGCTCGATGAGGCTGATACAGCCGAACTGGACAAATCTTTAAATGTAAACCTGGCCACCACCGGTAAATCTTTTACCGGCTTTAAAGAAGCCTTAGGTTTTAAAGAGTCTCAAAACGATTATAAGCGTATCAATCAGCTCGGTTATTTGGGTAAATACCAATTTGGCCGCAGTACCTTGTTACTCTTGGGTATTACCGATACCGATGCTTTTCTGGAAGACCCGATGCTTCAGGAAAAGGCTTTTGTAGCAAATGCATCGCGTAATAAATGGGTGTTGCGTAAGGATATCAAGCGCTTTAAGGGTAAGGTTATTAATGGAGTGAAGGTTACCGAATCTGGTATACTGGCTGCTGCTCACCTTGCCGGTCCCGGTAGTGTTAAGAGTTATTTGAGATCTGGAGGTGTTGAAGGTTTCAAAGATGCTTTTGGAACTTCTATTCGCAGTTATATGAAAAAATTTGGTGGCTATGATGTTTCCTTTATAGTGCCAGATCGTAATGCGAAGGTAAATCTGGACAAAAATTAAAAAGAGATTTTATTCTTAAGAAAAAGTGCCTTAAAACGGCACTTTTTTTATGCCTGAATTATAAAAATAGCAGGCCTTTTATGCAGATCGGGTTTATTGTTTCTCCAGTCAAAGATTGATTTAGTAACTATAAACTCGGTTTTTAAAGTAATATCGCAGGCAATGCACAGTCGGGTAGTAGTGCTTAAAACTGAACAAATTTCATCGAGCATTTTACCATTGCGGTAGGGCGTTTCAATAAACAGTTGTGATTGATTTTGTTCTTTCGATATACGTTCCAGCCGCTTGAGCTCATTGCGCCTCTCACGCTGATCGATAGGCAAATAGCCGTTAAAGGCAAAATTTTGACCATTCATACCACTTGCCATAACTGCCATAAGAATGGAGGAGGGGCCAACCAGAGGCACAACCTGGATTCCTTTTTCGTGAGCCAAACGCACAATCTCTGCACCGGGATCGGCGACTCCCGGCACTCCTGCTTCAGACATCAATCCTATAGAAATTCCTTTCAGACAGTTGTTTAAATACGATGGGATTTCAGACGGATCTGTATGTTTATTGAGTGGATGTAATTTTAAACCGGGCTGAGGTTTTTCAGGATTAATAGCCTTAATGAATCTTCTTGCCGTTTTTTCATTTTCCACAATGTACTCGTCAATTTCAGCTATAAGAGCCTGCACGGTTTGAGGGATTACATCGAGTGGGGGAGTATCACCTAAAGTTGTAGGAATCAAATAGAGTTTGCCGGGAAACGAAAAATCTGCCATTTTTTAAAATCAGGAAAGGCGTTCAGCAATTTTAGTCGTTGCTTCATCAAGCATCTCATAGACTTTATCAAAGCCACTGATGCTGTCGTTATAAGGGTCTGGGACATCTACACGCTCTCCCGGAAAGAGTTCATCAAGTATCATTTGTACTTTGGCCTTTTGAGAATCAGTGTCGGCCTGCGCGATTACATCCTCATAGTTGTACTGGTCCATCACAAAGATATGATCGTATCGATCAAAGAATGCAGGTTTAAATTGCATACCCCGCTGATTTGAAATATCAAGTCCATTTTTCTGAGCTACTGCAATACTGCGTGAATCGGGAGTACTATCCACGTGCCAGTGACCAGTACCTGCACTCTCTATTTCAAATTTAGCAGGATCTAATTTAGACTGTAGTAAACCTTCTGCTAGCGGAGATCGGCAAATATTACCTAAGCATACCATAAGGATGCGCGTCTTCATAGTGTATTTTTTTCGCGTTAGCGTATTAGGTATTTACAAAATCCGAAACCGGAAGCTGTAAATTTTACATTGTAAGTTTTTTATTGAGATCTTCAACATACTTTCTAAACTGTTTGTCTGTTGAAGAAAGATTGTCAACGGTTTTACAGGCGTGAAGCACCGTGGCGTGGTCCCGCTTTCCTATCTGAGACCCAATACTCGCCAGTGAAGCTTTGGTCAATTTTTTGGCAAAAAACATAGCCAGCTGGCGTGCCTGTACAATATGCCGTTTACGGGTCTTAGACTGAAGCGTGTCCACATCCATCTGGAAATAATCGCTCACGACTTTCTGAATGTAGTCTATAGAAACTTCACGTTTGGTATGCTTAACGTAATTATCAACAATTTTTTTAGCCAGCTCCAGGTTGATTTCTTTCCGGTTAAACGAAGAATGTGCAATCAACGAAATGATGGCTCCTTCCAGTTCCCGGATGTTGGTTTTGATATTGTTTGCCAAAAACTCCACAATTTCTTCCGGCATTTCAACGCCATCCTGATAGAGTTTGTTCTTGATAATAGAAACGCGGGTTTCAAAACCGGGCTGCTGCAACTCTGCTGAAAGTCCCCATTTAAAGCGGGATAGCAGGCGTTGTTCTATATCCTGCATATCAACGGGAGCCTTGTCACTGGTTAAGACTACTTGCTTTCCATTTTGATGCAAATGGTTAAAAATATGGAAAAACACGTCCTGAGTACCGGCTTTACCAGATAATAATTGAATGTCATCCACAATCAATACATCAATTACCTGATAAAAGTGAATGAAATCATTGCGGTTGTTCTTTTTAACCGATTCGATATATTGTTGGGTAAACTTTTCAGCCGAAATATACAGAACTGTCTTATCGGGATAACGATCCTTGATTTGTACGCCAATGGCGTGTGCCAGGTGGGTTTTACCTAAACCTACACCCCCAAAAATCAATAACGGATTAAAAGAAGTTCCTCCGGGTTTATTTGCGACCGCGAGACCGGCAGAGCGGGCCAAACGGTTAGAATCTCCTTCGAGAAAACTATCAAAATTGTAATTGGGATTAAGCTGAGATTCAATCTCCAGGTTGCGAATCCCAGGTATTACAAACGGATTTTTTAATTCGGGGTTTTTATTTTTTAGAGGAGCATCAACTTCCTGAGATTTCATTGCAGAAGGACGGTTGGTGCTGGGTATTTTTTCAGTAAAAGGTTGTCTGTTACCGTACGTGTTTTCCATACGTATAACGTAAACCAGTTTTGCATTTTCTCCTAACTCTTTAGTGAGAGATACTTTTAATAGCTTTACGTAATGTTCTTCAAGCCATTCATAGAAAAATTTACTGGGGACCTGAATGCTTAAGGCATTGTCTGTAAGTTTTACCGCACGTATGGGTTCAAACCATGTTTTGTAGGCCTGCGGGGTGATATTGTCCTGAATAAACGAGAGACAATTATCCCATACTGTTTGCGCAGTCATACTCATTCTTGTAACTAAATTTTAAGTTATTTTTGGTTTAGAACAACTGAAAAGTGAGAAAATAAAGAGATCTTCGTTTCATCCAGTGCGAGGCAAATATGTGAACAAAAAATGTAATAAAAAAGGAAATTAAGATTGCATTTTTAGATTTTTTTACGCATACTATTTTTAATTTTTCATGTGCAACAAGAACCTGTTAATAACTCTATGAAGACACACACTACTACGCTAAAAGTTAGATATGCCGAAACGGATCAAATGGGTGTGGTGCACCATGCTAATTATGCTGTTTATCTGGAACTTGCGCGAATTGAGTGGCTTGAAGCTTTAGGAATTTCTTACAAAAATATGGAGGAGAACGGGGTTATGTTGCCTGTTTACGACATGCGATTTTCTTTTATAAAACCGGCACTTTTTGACGATACTTTAAGCGTTAAAACTGAATTGAGAAAGCTACCTCGCGCAAGTATTATTTTCGATTATAAAATCACCAATCAGCATGGAGATTTGATCACACAGGCAGAAACAACTCTGGTATTTGTAGATATGAAAACGAATAGACCTACGCGCTGCCCTCAGTATATTTTAGAACGTTTAGCAGATTAGATTTTTACGTCTAAACCATGCACCGCTTCAAAACGCTTTTTTATACGTTTAAAATCTTTTTTCCGGATAAGCAGGGTGTAATTACAATCTAAAGCGAGGTCCTGGGATTCTACGATTAAATTTTCTTCTTTTATAATGCGCATCACCGTATGCATCAATGCATAATCAAAATGTAAAAACAATTCGGTTTTTATTGTTTTGGTTAAAATCACAGACTTTTCGAGCGCTAATTGTGCTGCAGCTTTGTATGCCTGAATGAGACCGCCCACACCTAGATTGGTGCCGCCGTAGTAGCGCACAACTGTAACAAGTGTCTGGGTTACTTCAAACGACTGAAGTTGCCCGTAGATAGGTAAACCTGCAGAGTTGGCTGGCTCGCCGTCGTCATTTGCACGGTAAGAATCGTAAGTTTTTCCCAACTGCCACGCATAGCACACGTGAGAGGCTTTAGGATGTTCCTTCCTTATTTTGGCCAAAATTTCTTCAATATCCTGATCTGTTTTGACAGGATGGGCCTGACCCATAAATTTGCTTCCACGATCTTTAAAAATCCCGACCTCACCGGTAGCTTTAATGGTTTTGTAACTGTCTTTAGATTCAGGCATTAGTTGTGTTTTACCAGTGCAATTAATAAAATACTTAGTATGGCCAGGCCTATTCCTAACCAGTTTTTTCGAGAAAGCTTTTCTTTAAAAAACACCAGCCCTAAAACAGTAGCTAGCATTACAATGCCCATATTATTCAAAGTGAAAACGGTACTGCTGTCTATTGCAGGAGCACGTAGAGCACGCACTAAAAAATAGATAGAAAAATAATTAGGAATGCCTAATGCAATCCCTCCCAGGATATTTTTAAACTCCAGGCGCTTTTGTTTAAGAAATAGCTGATAAATAAGGATGCTCAACCCCAGGCAAAAAGCCGTCACAAAAATCATTGCCGAAAACAACGGAACATCGCTTTCGCCCACATAAGTATCTTCTAAAAATTTAATACTGGTATCAATGATTCCACTTCCTGTAAAAACCAGAATGGGATAAAGCAGATTTGTTTTTTTAGGTTTAAGGGGATCATTTTTTTTAACCGAAACGAGATACACTGAACTAAGAGCCAGAAGAATACCTGTTATTTTTACGAAACCTGATGCTTCTTTGTAATAAATCAGTCCAAAGAGAATTGGGATAACCACACTCATTTTAGTTGCTACAGAAACTACCGAAAGTCCGCTGCGCTGGGTGGTGATCGCCATCAGATTAAAGATTACAATAAAGAGTACTCCTAAAAATTGTGTGCCGGGAAACCAGGCTTCCTTTATAATAACAACAGGTTCGATGGCACCTCGGTAGGCAATAACTCCAGAAGCCGCTGCGATGAGATAGTTAATCACAATAGCCTGAAAGCGATCAATCTTAAAGGTATCAAAGAGTTTAAATACTAAAAAAATTATGCTCGAAGCAAGTATGCTTAACAGCAAATAGATCAAAACAATTCCTTTTTAATTTCAAATACCTGGGTGACATCTTCGTGTAAAGGATCCAGGTGCCAGGTGTAGATATCCATGGATGAAGCGGCGGCGGTATTTAAAAGAGTGTCATCAATAAAAAGTGTTTCCTTCGGATCAAGATTATCATTCTGAAGAACAAAATCATAAATTTCAAGATCGGGTTTTCTCAGTTTTACTTGATGCGAAAGATAAAACCGCTCAAAACAACTTTGAAATTGAGAATATCTAAGGGCACCCATATTTTTAATGACCTGCTCTATATGCATTTCATTCGTGTTGCTTAATAAGAAGAGTCTAAAATGTCCCTGCCTCACGAGTTGAACAAGCCAATCTAAACGATGTTGAGGAAAATCGAGAATTATACTGTTCCACGCATTTTTAAAGGAAAGAGCTGTCAACTGCGGAAAAGTATTGAGGTAATTTTGAATAATTTGGTCCGAAGTTAGCAATCCCTTTTCATAAGCGTTATGCCAGTCATTCATTTCTTCACTTATGGTATGGATACCCATTTTGTTAAGTGCGAGTTCCGGTGCTTTTTTATTGAGATTGATGAATACATCACCAAAATCAAAAATCAGGTTTTTTATCATACGTTGTGAAAAATACTTAATTGGTCTCCGGTCACATCAGTTGTTAGCTTACGCTTAAATCCCGCCAGACGAGGTGCAGGAACCCCATTTTTAAAATATACTGATCCGGTAAAAACCCGGGCTTCGTCCCAAAGGCCATTATCTATAAACGTCTGTAAAGTCTCTTTACCCCCTTCGATGATAACAGATTGTAAACCTGACTCGTACAAAGCATTCGCAAGTTGTTCTGCTAAATTGATTTGGAAATTTAAGCTTAAAAAATTCACATTTCCAGTATTTGTGGAAGGAGCTGCCTTTTCAGTAATCACAAAAGTAGGTGCGTCATCATTAAATACGGCTGAATCTGGATCGAGCCTAAGCTTTCTGTCGAGAACAATTCGTGTGGGACTGGAGCCCCACCACTCCCGCGTGGTTAGCGAGGGATTGTCTGCCTCTACGGTAGAAGTGCCCACCAAAATCGCCATCTCTTCGGCCCGCCATTTGTGAACCAGCTGCCGGCTGGCAGTATTGGTAATCCAAACCGGGCTGCGGGAACCGCGCATCCTTTGATCTGGTGCTATAAAACCATCTGCACTTTGAGCCCATTTCAGGATGATAAACGGCCTCTTTTGGGTATGAAACGTAAAAAAGCGTTTGTTAAGTTCGGCGCACTTTTTTTCAAGAACTCCTACGCGTACTTCGCATCCCGCATCGAGTAATTTCTTGATGCCTTTTCCGGCTACATGCTTAAAGGGATCAACGCTGCCAATAACCACTTTTTTAATTTCACTGGAAATTATGAGATCACTGCAAGGTGGTGTTTTACCATAATGACTGCAAGGTTCAAGACTTACATATATGGTAGCTTTTTGGAGTATGTTCTTATCAGAAACACTATTTATAGCATGTACTTCGGCATGTGGACCCCCGGCTTTACGGTGCCAGCCTTCGCCTATGATTTTGTTATCGCAAACGACAACAGCCCCTACCAACGGATTGGGATAGGTGCTGCCTAAGCCATTTTTTGCCAGCTGTAAACAGCGCTCCATGTATTTTTCGTGTATCTTCACGCTCTCAAAAATACTATTTATAAATAAGAAAGCCGATGTTGCAAATCAGGGCTATTCAACCTGCCGATAACCTAAAATTGGCGATAATTTTACGTAAAATTCTTGTTGAAATGGGAGTGCCCAAAGTAGGTACGGCTTACGCAGATAAGGCGCTCGACTGTATGTATGAGACGTATAACACCGCTTCATCCCGTTATTTTGTAATTCAGGAAAATGAAACGATTCTGGGTGGTGCCGGTATTGCGCCATTAGCAAATTATGAGGGGCCCGTGTGTGAGTTGCAAAAAATGTACATCGATGCTGCCCTAAGAGGGAAAGGTATGGGGCGCCAGCTGATGCAGACGTGTCTGGATTTTGCAAAATCTAAAGGTTTTGAACAGGTGTATCTGGAAACAATGCCCTATATGAAAGATGCTCAGTCCCTTTATAGAAAAACCGGTTTCTACTACATAGACGGACCTATGGGTGACACCGGACATTCGGCCTGCCCGGTTCATATGCTTAAAGACTTAAATAATGACCGTAAAAGCATTTAAAGATCAATTTTACAAAAGACTTGAAACAATACATCCACGACAGGAAATTGAGAGTTTTTTTAGAATTCTTGCTGAAGAATATCTGGCGATGCGCAGTGTTGAAGTGCTGTTAAATCCTGATAAAGAAATCGAAGCTCAGAAGTTGGAGGAGTTACTTGAAGTTCAGAGGCGTTTAGTTCTTTCAGAACCTTTACAGTATATTTTAGGCCAGACGGAATTCTACGGCTTGAATTTCAAACTAAATAAGGCGGTACTCATTCCTCGTCCTGAAACCGAAGAACTTGTGGAGTGGATTATTGCCGATACTAAACATTCAGACGACTGTACTGTTTTAGACATCGGTACCGGTTCTGGATGCATCGCAGTAAGCCTGGCTGCTCATTTGCCTAATGCAAAGATAGATGCGTTAGACGTTTCGCACCAGGCACTGAAGCTGGCGAAGGGAAATGCTTCTTTAAACAAAACTCAGGTGCATTTTAAAATTCAAAATATTTTAGAAACCGAATCCCTAGAAAAACAGTATGATGTCATCGTCTCAAATCCACCTTACGTAAGACATCAGGAAAAAGAAGAGATTCACCCCAATGTGCTTCATTTTGAACCTCATTTGGCCTTGTTTGTTGCCGATGATGATGCACTTATTTTTTATAAAAAAATTACGGAACTTGCAAAACAGGCATTGAAGCCAAATGGCACTTTGTATGTTGAAATCAATCAATATCTTGCCCGGGAAACCCAGAATCTTTTTATTGATTTGGGTTTCAGCAATATCGAACTGCGAAAAGATTTTGCAGGTAAACCCAGAATGATAAAAGCTCGCGTATGATTCAGAAATTATCCCGCGTCTGCGTTTTTTGCGGAAGCAGTAGTGGTACAGATCCTAAGATTGTGGAACAAGCCGAAAGATTAGGATTGGTTTTCGCAAAGCGAAAAATTGAACTGGTCTATGGAGGTTCCCAATTAGGAATTATGGGGGCCGTGGCAAAGTCCTGTCTGCAGGCAGGTGGAAAAGCTACGGGCGTTATTCCAGAATTTTTAAAAACCAAAGAAATCGTGCATACGGGCCTTGATCACATTATCACGACTGAAACGATGCACGAGCGCAAGCTCAAAATGCAGGAGGTAAGCGATGGTTTTATCACCCTTCCGGGAGGTTTCGGCACTTTTGAAGAGCTTTTTGAAATCATAACTTGGAGTCAGTTGGGATTACATCATAAACCTATAGGCTTACTAAATACCAATGGCTTTTACGATGCACTGCTCACCATGTTAGACGAAATGGTGAAGCGAGGTTTCTTAAAGCAGGAAAATCGGGATTTGCTACTGGTAGATTCAGATTTGGAGCGCCTTTTAGATGGGATGGAGCAGTATGAGCCCGACTTTACTTCTAAATTTTTAAAACCTGAAAACAGCTAGCTAATCTATTTCAGATATGAGTACACGCAAAAAAATTGAGCAATTACGGGATGAATTGCGCCAGCATAACTACAACTATTACGTTCTGGATAAACCCGAAATTGATGATTATGCATTTGATCAAAAGCTAAAGGAACTTCAAAAGCTCGAAGCAGCGCATCCGGAGTTTTACGATGCCAGCTCCCCATCGCTTCGGGTAGGAGGAGAGGTAACTAAAAATTTTGAAACGATTCGTCATGAATTCCGCATGTATTCTCTGGATAATAGTTATTCAATAGAAGATCTGGAAGATTGGGAAAAGCGTATCAAAAAACTGGTGGACGGCAAAGTCGAATATGTGTGCGAACTCAAGTATGATGGGGCTTCCATAAGTCTGACTTATGAAGAAGGGCGGTTAGTGCGCGCTGTTACCCGCGGGGATGGATTTCAGGGCGATGATGTCACCCACAATGTGAAAACCATCCGTAGTATTCCGCTTCAGTTGAAAGGCGATTATCCTGCAAAATTTGATATAAGAGGTGAAATTATTTTGCCTTTAGCCGGTTTTGCAGAAATGAATGCCAAACGCGTTGAAGCGGGGGAAGAGCCTTATAGCAACCCCAGAAACACCGCTTCCGGAAGTTTAAAGCTTCAGGACAGTGCAGAAGTGGCTAAAAGACCGTTAGACTGTTTATTGTACAGCATTAAAGGTGAAAATCTAAATTTTAAAACTCAATATGAGGGTTTGGAAAAAGCCCGTTCATGGGGTTTTAAAGTGCCCGAAGTGGCTCAGGTAACTGCATCTACCGCAGAAACCTTTAAGTTTTTGGAATATTGGGACGAGCACCGGCATGATCTGCCCTACGAGACAGATGGTGTGGTAATTAAGGTTAATGACCTTCAGCAGCAGGAAGAATTGGGATATACTGCCAAAGCACCCCGCTGGGCAATGGCCTATAAGTTTAAAACCGAACAGGCCGAGACTCTTTTAGAAAAAATCACGTATCAGGTGGGCCGCACGGGTGCAATTACTCCCGTGGCCAATTTAACTCCTGTACAATTAGCCGGAACCATTGTGAAACGAGCGTCGCTGCATAACGCAGATCAAATCGAAAAGCTGGATGTACGGGAAGGGGATTCGGTATTTGTGGAAAAAGGCGGTGAGATTATTCCTAAAATTGTGGGTGTTGATTTTGAAAGGCGAGATCCGCAGTCTGAACCTACGGTTTATATTACCCATTGCCCGGAATGCGATACCGAATTGATTCGTGAGCCGGGAGAGGCTCAGCATTATTGTCCAAATGATTTGGGGTGCCCGCCTCAGATTATCGGCCGCATTCAGCATTTTATATCCCGAAAGGCGATGGATATTGAAGGTCTGGGCGGAGAAACGGTGGCTTTGCTTGTAAAAGAGGGATTAATCGCTAATTATGCAGATCTCTATGACCTGAAGAAAGATCAAATTCTTCCTTTGGAACGAATGGCAGAAAAATCTGCAGACAATCTTATCAAAGGGATTGAAGCGTCAAAACAAGTGCCTTTTGAACGGGTGCTTTTTGCATTGGGAATACGTTATGTGGGGGAGACTGTCGCCCGAAAACTAGCAAAAGAATTTAAGAATATCGATGCACTCGCTGAAGCTTCAGAGGAAAGACTCGTTGCCGTAGATGAGATAGGGGGGCGTATTGCAGAAAGTGTGGTTCGTTTTTTTGCGGAAAACAGAAATCTACAATTGATCAGCCGTCTCAAGAATCAGGGTTTACAATTGGAACTTGATGCTGCCGTTCTGGAGAATCAAACTGAAAAGCTTAAGGGGCTTACATTTGTAATTTCGGGTGTTTTCGAAAAAATTTCGCGTAGCGATCTTAAAAAATTAATAGAGGATAATGGGGGTAAAGCCGCCGGAAGCATTTCCTCTAAAACAAATTATGTAGTTGCGGGAGATAATATGGGCCCGAGCAAACGGGAAAAGGCTGAGAGTTTGGGGGTCGCAATTATTTCAGAAGATGATTTTTTAGATATGCTCTAAAATAATTTAAATTTTAGTTTGGTTTGAAGTACACGTATGTGAAAAAGTTCTATGCGAGGTAAACTGCTGGTTTATATATTTTTAGTACTGGGTATCTTCGAGATCGTCCTGGTGACGCAGGATTATAAAAGTTATCTGTACTTTCATCCCCTGGGTGTATTACTTATCTATCTTTTCTATTATGTAAATGCTAGAGCTCATAACTATTATTTGTTGTTTTATTTAAGCTGTGAGTTAATCAATGAGATTTTTTTTCTCGTCGATTTTAAAAGGTATTTTATTTTGGTGTTAGGTTGTTACAGCCTGGCAACATTTACCATGATTTATCATCTCTGGCCGGTATTTAGAAAATTACAATTTAAGTTTGACGGGAATTTATTGCTGGGTCCTGTTTTGGGTATTTTAGGAACTTTCTATGTTTTTTGGGAGCTTACGTTGCTTGTTTTTGAGGAAGTCCCCAATAATTCCGTGTTTTTTCTCGGATATGCTGCATTGATTTGTTGGATTCTATTTTGCACTTTTGTTCCGGTTAAAAATCGGCATCCTCATAACGTTTTTTTTATGGAATGGGTGCTTCGATGGCAATAATGGCTCCAACTATGTTTATTTATACGTTTTTATGGAGTCAGGCCCTCATCCTTGTTTTAAGTATGAGCTCGATGATGTTATTAAAAGTTTTTCTGGTGGCTTATCTTATTGAAAAGCAAAAGATTTTGGAAACGTCGGATCAGTATTTTTAACTGCAGCCTCAATAATTTTAGATTGGATTTTTACCTGATCTCCGGAATTATGGTAAGCACTAAACCCGAATGACAGTTGAGTTTACATTTTTGGATTTTTCAAATTTTGAAAATTCAAAATCAATTCTTCCTAAATTAATACCGGCCCAGCCCACCTGATTCACCAATACCTTTTTACCAGCTTTATTTGTAAGCACAACAGGTGCCGAAAGAAAGGTATGTGTATGGCCGCCAATGATTAAATCGATATCCTGAGTTTGCTGAGCAAGTTTAACGTCTGAAATTTTGTCAAACTTATATTCATAGCCCAAATGGGAAAGACAAATAACAAGATCGCATTGCTCTTCGTGCTTTAATTTTCTGGACATGTCCTGAGCAATTTCTAAAGGGTCAAGATATTTTGTTTCTTTAGATAAAGCTTCGGTCACCAACCCTTTAAGCTGAATGCCTAAGCCAAAAACTCCGACTTTAATACCCTCTTTAATGAAAATGTTATAGGGTTTTGTAAGTCCCTCCATCAGGGTATTTGTAAAATCATAATTGGAACTTATCATTTTAAAAGAAGCATTAGGCATTTGCTTTGCAAGTCCTTCAACCCCATTGTCAAAGTCGTGATTTCCTATCGTCGCAGCATCATATCCCATCATACTCATCAGCTTAAATTCCAGTTCGCCACCGTAAAAATTGAAATATGGTGTGCCCTGAAAGATGTCTCCGGCGTCGAGCAGGAGCACATTTTTAGTTTCATTACGTATTTGGTTGATCAGTGCTAAACGTCTGGCCACACCACCTTTATTTGCATAAGAAGCATCAGTGACAGGAAACGGTTCGATATGGCTGTGCACGTCATTCGTATGTAAAACGGTGATTCGTGTGGTGTCCTTTGAGGCAGCAAGGCTTTCGAAAGCAGGTAAAATTGTGAGCCCTGCACCGGCGATAGAGGTTTGTTTTAAAAATGATCTTCTTTCCATTTCTTATTGTTTTATAAACCGGTTATCTCTTACCGGAGCAATGGTATCTTTTTTCTTGAAGTAATCGATTAAAATGGAACGTACTTTATAATCTAAAACCGTTTCACTCACCGGATTGTCGAAAAAAACCATCCCGTCTCCGCCCTGTCTCAGATAATCGTTAGTCGCAATAAAATAGGTTTTACCGTCCTCAACGGGTTTACCGTTAACAGTTGCTTTGGCAATAGCGTCTTCTTCATCAAGTATGAGTTGCATATTTGCGATAGGATGCGCCTTGCCACTTTTTAAGTATTCAAAGAGTTCACGCATTCTATCGGCAGTGAGCTCCACTACGATAATGCTGTTTTCAAAAGGCATGATATCATAAGCTGTACGCATCGTGACCTCACCCGCGTTTAAAGTAGATCGTATCCCACCGTGATTTAATAAAACCCCATCGATACTATGTCCGGTACGTTTTTTAAAAATAGGGTTGCTTTGCTCTAATACTGCATCTGCCATCATATTACCAATAGCAGTATTATAGGGTCCCTCGGTCTTTGAAAGGCTTTGAGGCGCATAGGCAAGCACTGCGCTCATTTCTTCATCAATGTGCTTCTGATAAGGAGCAATGTACTCGAGCACCGCTTTATTCTCGGGCAAACTGTCAGTTATGGCAATTTGATTTCCTTGAATTGCTTCAAGAGTAACCTGAGATTGCTTGCAGGCCATTAGGGCTGAAAATAGCGCTAACAGATAAATCCTTTTATACATAAAACGGGATTTTTTTGGAATTTTTTGTCTGGTAGAATTAAGTACATTTGTCGCTCAGCAAAAGTAGACGATTTGTATTTAAGCAAACAGAATTTTCTAAAAAGAAAGCTTGAAAACCTTCGGGCAGAAGATTCCCGGAAACTACCCGGAACTTTTAAAGAGGAGATCGGTTTTTTAGTAGATGCTGATGTTTGTTCTGACTTTAACTTCCTTAGAAATCTCGCTCAGGAATTATCGGCTTCGGCCGGGATTTCTATTGTTGCCTATTCCAAAGAAAAACGGAAAACAGGAGAGGATGACCAGCTTTGGTTTTCAAATTCAGATTTTACAAGGTGGGGCACTGCAAAATCGTCAAAGCTTATTGATTTTACCGCACAACCTTTTAGGTTCTTGATAAGTTATTACCAAAGAGAAAATGTATTTTTGGACTTTTTAAAGGCTACTTCGCAAGCGGCTTTTAAAATTGGATTTCAGCAAAAGTCTTACGACTGTTTTCATGATCTTACCATTCAGGTAAAGCTTGATCAAACGGAATTATTTAAAGCTGAACTCATTAAATATTTGAAAATTGTAAATCGCATAGATTAGCATGCACGAGTTGAAAGGAACAGGTGTTGCATTAATAACACCATTTAAAGAGGATTATTCGGTAGATTTTGATGCTTTGGCACAAATCATTGAATACAATATTGAAGGAGGAACTGATTACCTGGTCATACTGGGTACAACGGCAGAAAATGCAACCTTGTCTGCTTCTGAACAGGAAGCAGTAATTAAAAAAGCAATTGACGTTAATGCCGGCAGACTGCCTTTGGTTCTGGGTGCCGGTGGTAATAATACTGCTGCATTAACAGAAGCTCTTAAAAAGAAAGAACTCAGGGATTTTTCTGCGGTTTTGTCTGTGTCTCCGTACTATAACAGACCTACGCAAGCGGGTATTTTTGCGCATTATACTGAAGTAGCCAAAGCATCTCAGCTTCCGGTTATTCTTTACAATGTGCCGGGAAGAACCGGTAGCAATGTATTGCCGGAGACGGTGATTAAACTTGCCGAGACTCAACCTAATATAATTGGCGTTAAAGAAGCCATGGGTGATCTTACCCAGATGATGCGGCTTATAAAAGATAGACCAGAAGGGTTTTTGGTTCTTTCAGGCGATGATATGCTTGCGTTGCCCACCGTAAGTGTGGGCGGGGAAGGAGTGATTTCAGTTTTGGGACAGGGGTTGCCCTCTATTTTCTCGGAAATGATTCACGAAGGTTTAGACCGAAATTATGTCCCAGCTTACGAAAAACATTACCAGTTAATGCGTGCTACAGATTTGATTTTTGTGGAAGGTAATCCGGCAGGAATCAAGGCTTTATTGGCTCATAAGGGTCTGTGCAAAGACGTTGTAAGACTGCCTCTGGTTTCTGCAACCTCCGGTTTAAAACAGGATATTGCAACATACCTGGAAGACAACGGTCTTTAAGTTTTGTAATCCTTAGAAAAAACCTATTTTTGCACGATGTTTTTAAGCTTAATGAAGAAAACTATTCTGGTACTTATAGCGGCAGTTAGCCTGGCTTCTTGTAGTGAATATCAAAAGGTTCTTAAATCGGAAGATACCGGTGCCAAATATGCCTTTGCAGATTCGCTGTACGATATAGGAAAATACCGTAAATCTCTTAAACTTTGGGATCAAATCGTTCCTGCCTATCGCGGCAAGCCACAGGCAGAGCGAGTGATGTTTCTCAATGCAGATGCGCTCTATCAGGTGGGAGATTACTACCTTTCAGGCTATCAGTTTGACCGGTTTGTGTCTTCCTACCCTGATTCTCAAAAAGCGGAAGAAGCTCAGTTTAAAGCAGCGATGAGCTATGCGGCTCTTTCTCCTAATTACCAGCTTGATCAGACTGAAACCGAAAAAGGTTTGGATCAGCTTCAATTGTTTATTACTGCTTACCCTGAGTCTGAATACGCAGAGCAGGCGAGTGAACGCATTCAGGAGTTGAGCGTCAAGTTGCAGAAAAAGGCTTATGAGATTGCAAAAGGATGGCATAAGATTATGGATTATCCTACCGCAATCGCAGCTTTTGATGATTTTTTATCAGATTATCCCGGTTCTCCTTTTAGAGAAGCCGCATTGTTTTATAAATTTGATTCCCAGTATCAATACGGTTCAAAAAGTATCAACATACTTGTTAAACCGCGCTTAGAGGAAGCAATTGAAATGTACGAGACGCTGATTCGTTATTTTCCGGAAGGGGAATATCGTGAAGAGGCTGATGTTTTGCGAAAAGATATTGATGCTATTTTAGAAAATTATTCCTAATTAAATTAAAGTGAATACCATGGACGTTAAAAACCTTGATGCACCTGTAAATACAATCACCTTCAATAGAAGTGAGATTGATGCACCTACCGGAAATATTTATGAGGCAATCTCAATCATTTCTAAGCGTGCTACTCAAATCAATACCGAAATCAAGCGCGAACTTTTAGAAAAGCTTGATGAGTTTGCCACGTACAGCGATAGCCTTGAAGAAATTTTTGAAAACAAAGAGCAAATCGAAGTTTCAAAATACTACGAGCGTTTGCCAAAGCCTCACGCAATGGCTGTTCAGGAATGGCTTGAAGATAAAATTTATTACCGCGATACGACTACAAAACAGTAGTCATGTCGGTTTTAAGCGGTAAAAAAGTATTACTTGGAGTAACCGCCGGGATAGCTGCTTATAAAGCGGCTTTTTTGGTTAGGGGCTTTATCAAAGCAGGAGCAACCGTGCGTGTTGTGATGACTCCCGAGGCAAAAGAATTTGTCACACCGCTTACACTTTCCACGCTCTCTAAAAATCCTGTGCTTTCATCATTTACTCAGGAAGAAGATGAAAATGCAGTCTGGAATAACCACGTAGAACTCGGCCTTTGGGCCGATTTCTTTGTTATTGCACCAGCCACAGCCAATACACTTTCTAAGATGGCAAGTGGCGCTTCAGATAATTTATTACTGGCCACCTACCTCTCAGCTAAATGTCCGGTCTATTTCGCCCCGGCGATGGATTTGGATATGTATAAGCATCCCAGTACCGCTCAGTCTTTTGAAAGGTTGATTTCTTACGGAAATAGTATGATTCCCGCTACAAGCGGGGAGCTTGCAAGCGGTCTTGAGGGAAAAGGGAGAATGGCAGAGCCGGAAGATATTGTGAGCTTTATAGAAAAGGATATTCTGAGCAAATTGCCTTTGCGCGGAAAGCTAATTCTAATTACCGCAGGCCCTACATACGAAGCCATAGACCCGGTGCGTTTTATAGGAAATCACAGCAGTGGTAAAATGGGGTATGCGATTGCTGAAACTGCTGCATCCCTGGGTGCTTCGGTGGTGCTGATAAGTGGTCCTACACATTTAAAAACCACTCAAAAAAGTATTAATGTGATTGCGGTTACCTCTGCCGAAGAAATGTTTCAGGCCGTAAAATCGCATTATAAGACAGCAGATATTGCTATCGCAGCAGCTGCGGTTGCAGATTACCGTCCGGCACAGGTAGCAGAACAAAAACTAAAAAAACAGGATGCTTTGCTTCAACTAAATCTGGAACCCACGACTGATATTTTAAAGTATATGGGTGCCCATAAGGAAAATCAGTTTTTAGTAGGGTTTGCCCTGGAGACCGAAAACGAACTTGAAAATGCGAAAGCTAAGCTTGAAAGAAAGAATTTAGACCTGATCGTTCTGAATTCTTTAAATGATTCCGGGGCAGGTTTTAAAACCGAAACAAATAAAGTAACTTTCATAACGCGTGGAGGCAGCGTTCTTCCGCAGGAATTAAAGCCGAAAGAAGTGGTAGCTCAAGATTTACTTCAATTAATTCAGAACTCATTAAATGCATAAACTGGTATTCCTTCTTTTAATCTTCAGTTTCACTGTTCAGGCTCAGGAGCTTAATTGTACAGTTAGCATTAATGCAGAACAAACGGGACAAAGCAATTTACAGGTCTTTAGAACTTTGCAAACCGAGATTACCGAGTTTATGAATAAGACCAGCTGGATCGATTTAAATATTAAACAGCAGGAAAAAATAGATTGTAGCCTGGTTATTATTGTTTCCAATATTAATTCCGATTTCTTTACTGCGAGTATTCAGGTGCAATCTTCACGTCCTGTCTATAATAGTAGCTATAATACTCCAATTCTCAACTTTAACGATCGTCAATTTAATTTTCAGTATACCGAGTTTCAACCGTTAAATTATAACGCCAATACATTTGACTCTAATCTGATATCGGTACTTGCTTTTTATGCCTATACGATAATAGGTCTGGACGCCGCTTCGTACGAGTTAGGTGCCGGTGAACCTTTTTTTAATGAAGCTAAACAAATTGTGAATACCGCACAGCAACAGGTGAGCGAAGGCTGGTCTGCCCAGAGTGGGACGCAGTCACGATACAGGCTTAATCAGGATTTACTTTCGCCTAATTTCAGGGAGTTTTTTGATGCTTTGTATGCCTATCACCGTAATGGACTTGATTATATGGCTGAAAATAACCGGGAAGCCAAGCAGTCTATTGCGGTAAGCCTTTCTTTATTCGATCAGCTTTACAGGAACCGACCAAACAACTTTCTAACACGTGTATTTTTCGATTCAAAAGCCGAAGAAATAGCTTCTATCTTTTCTGGTGGGCCACAGGTAAACATAAGTAATCTGGTAGCTATGCTCAATAAAGTAGCACCCACCAAGTCTAATTTTTGGCAACAGATTAAATTATAGAAACAAGCTGTTTTAAATCTTTGATTGTGCCGTTTTTCTCTGTTATCTTTACGCCGAAAGGCTAATTATTGCGCCACAACATTCACTAAAATTTAGAAGTCTTTTGCTCAGTTCACTCCAGATTAAAAATTACGCCTTAATTGAAGAAGTACAGCTTCATTTTACGCCCGGCTTTACGGTAATTACCGGAGAAACCGGAGCGGGTAAGTCTATTCTTCTGGGAGCTTTAGGTTTAATTTTGGGCAAACGGGCTGATCTAAGCAGTATAGGTGACCCTAATGAGAAATGTGTTATTGAAGCACATTTTAATATTAAAGCTTATAATCTTCAAAAGCTTTTTGAAGAGGAAGATCTGGATTACGAGTCACAGACTATCATTCGCCGCGAGATTCTTCCAAGCGGAAAAAGCAGGGCATTCGTAAACGATACACCGGTTACCCTGCAGCAGTTGAGTGCTTTAGGAGAAAGGCTTGTAGATATACACAGCCAGCATCAAACCCTTGAAGTGACTGATATGGATTTTCAGTTTCAGGTAATTGATGCTTTTGCCGAAAGCACTGAAACTCTTTCTGCCTATCAAAAACTTTATGCTCACTACAGAAAAAATGAGAGTACGCTCAAAAAACAGCGTAAACTGAAAGAAGAAGCTCAGAAAGAAGAAGAGTACAAGTCGTATTTGCTTGAAGAATTACTTGCCGCAAACCTAAAAGAGGGAGAACAGGAAGAATTAGAAGCAAATTTTGAAACCCTCAATAATGTAGAAGTTATAACCGAATCTCTCGCAGAAGCTTACCAGACCTTAAGTCAGGAAGAACTGGGTGTAAATGATTTGCTGTTGGGAGTTAAGGTAAAACTTGCAAAACTGGCAGGTTTTGGAAAACAATTCAGCGAACTGAGTGACAGGCTTGAAGCCGCACACATTGAACTGGAGGATATTGCTGAGACTATAAACGATCTGGCAGCAGAGACTGAAAGTGATCCGGCAGAATTATCCCGGGTGGAAGCCCGTTTAAAACTGCTATTTGATTTACAGAAAAAGCATCAGGCAGATTCTATAGGCGCTCTTATTGAAATCAGGGAGCAGCTTGACACCGAGGTGCAATCGCTAAACAACCTGGATGCCGATATTCTGCGTCTGGAACGTGAAATAGCCCAGGCCAAGTTAGAGCTTGAAAAACTGGCTAAGAATTTGACCGCCAAACGCAATTCAGTTTTACCATCTCTCACAGAGCGTTTAAGGCTTATATTAGTAGATCTGGGTATGCCCAATGCCCGTTTTGAAGTAAGTCTTACAGACAGTACCTCTTTCCTGGAGAATGGTAAGGATGAATTACACTTTCTATTTACAGCAAATAAAGGAATGCGGCCGCAGGAACTGAAAAAAGCAGCTTCGGGCGGAGAACTTTCGCGTATAATGCTGGCGATAAAATCCGTATTAAGCGATTATGCAAGTTTGCCAACGCTTATTTTTGATGAAATAGATACCGGGGTAAGCGGTGAGGTAGCTTTGAAAATGGGCCGAATCATGAAAGGAATGGGCGACCGAATGCAGTTGCTAAGTATTACCCATTTACCACAAATAGCCGGTCAGGGTGCGATTCATTTTAAAGTATTTAAAGAAGATAAAGAGCTTAAAACAACCACCTCCATACGGGTTCTGGATAAGCAAGAACGCGTTGCGGAAATTGCAGAAATGCTGGGAGGTAAAGCTACATCGGAGTCGGCTTTTGAGCACGCCCGGCAATTGCTTGATTAATAAACAGTATATTTGACCACTTAAATTAAACAACTACTATGTCTTATAACTTATTAAAGGGGAAACGAGGGATTATTTTTGGAGCCTTAGACGAAAACTCTATTGCCTGGAAAACCGCAGAGCGTGTTCACGAAGAAGGTGGAACCTTTGTGCTTACTAATGCTCCCATTGCAATGCGTATGGGGTCTATAAATAAACTTGCAGAAAAAACCGGGTCCAAAATTATACCGGCCGATGCTACTTCTTTAGAAGATCTTGAAAAATTAGTAGCGGGTGCCGTCGAAGAATTGGGTGGAAAGCTCGATTTCGTTCTTCACAGCATTGGGATGTCTATTAACGTGCGTAAAGGACGTCATTATACCGATCAAAATTACGACTGGACTCAAAAGGGAACCGACGTAAGTGCGATGTCTTTTCATAAAACGATGCAGGTATTGTATAAGCACGATGCAATGAATGAGTGGGGGAGTATTGTTGCCTTAACCTATATGGCTGCACAACGGGTATTTCCTGATTATAATGATATGGCAGACAATAAGGCTTACTTAGAAAGTATTGCCCGTAGTTTTGGGTATTTCTTTGGACGTGATAAAAAAGTGCGTGTAAACACAATCTCGCAATCTCCGACACCCACCACAGCAGGTCAGGGTGTAAAAGGTTTTGATGGCTTTATAGCTTACGCAGAAAAAATGAGTCCGTTAGGTAACGCCACCGCACAGGATTGTGCAGATTATACGATAACCTTATTTTCTGATTTAACTAAAAAAGTAACCCTGCAAAACCTTTTTCATGATGGTGGCTTCAGCAATATGGGAGTAAGCGATGCCGTTATGGAAGCTTTTGTAGAAAAAGAGGATAACTAATCAGATATTGAAAATTGTAGAATGCCCGAGACCTTTGCGGTATCGGGCATTTTCATTTTACATTTGTCTAGATTTTATTCCGGGATTAATTCAGCTATTGCGATCCAATGAATTTTGACTTTTCCATCATAGTACCTGTTTACAATCGTCCTGATGAAGTGCGCGAGCTTCTGGAGAGTCTCACGCTTCAGGATTATACCGAATCTTTTGAGATCGTTTTGGTAGAAGACGGTTCAGATGAATCTTCAGAAGATGTTGCAAAGCAATTTAGCAATTTAAATATTTCGTATTATTTTAAACCAAACACCGGTCCCGGTGATTCCCGGAATTACGGCATGAACCGGGCAAAAGGTAATTACTTCATCATTTTTGACAGTGATTGTGTGATTCCATTGCATTATTTAAAAGAGGTCGCGAATAGCTTAGAAAAAGACTATTGTGACTTTTTCGGTGGTCCCGATGCTGCGAGGGAAAATTTCACTACGTTACAAAAAGCCATTAATTACAGTATGACTTCCTGGCTTACCACGGGTGGAATAAGAGGAAAAGAGACTAAAGCAGGCAGGTTTGAGCCGCGGAGTTTTAATATGGGTATTTCTAAACAGGCTTTTGAAGCTTCTGGTGGTTTTGGCCGTATTCATCCGGGTGAAGACCCTGATTTGTCTATACGCCTTTGGAAACTAGGCTTTAAATCCCGACTTTTTCCGAATGCTTTTGTATATCACAAAAGACGTATATCCTGGTCTAAGTTTTACACGCAGGTGCGTAAATTTGGCCTGGTGAGACCTATTCTTACCAGCTGGCATCCTACGTCTGCTAAGATTACATTTTGGTTTCCTTCCTTTTTTAGTTTAGGGATTCTGCTGAGTATCATTTGTGCTTTGTTTGGATTTAGAATTCCTTTGTATATGGCGTTGGGGTATATGCTCATCCTTTTTACTGAAGCAATTTATAGAAACAACAGCCTAAAGGTTGGTTTCTATGCTGTTGTAGCTGTCTTGGTTCAGTTTTTTGGATACGGGATCGCATTTTTAGAATCTGTAATTACGATTAGATTGCTTAAAAAGGATGCGCGCCAGAGCTTTCCCCACCTATTTTTTGACTAAGTTTACGCAGCGAGAGTGAGATCATGTCAAAACGAAATACTAGAAATAGAAAAGCGAACCTAAGGGTTTTTTTTACCATATTACTGGTGACTGCTGCAATTTCAGTAATGATCAAACTCAATCGTAATTTTACCTTTTCGGTCACCATCCCGCTTACATTTCAAAATCTTCCTGAAGACCAGATTTTAAAGTCAAGCTCTGCTCAAAAAGTTAAAGTAACGGGAAAAGCAAGTGGGTATGATTATTTCAAATACCGGTTTTTTTCGCAGGATTTTCCTATTGACCTTTCCAATTTATCCCGTAAAGGAGAACGTTATTTTTATGCATTCAATGCCGAAAATGAATCCTTAAAAGGAAGTTTGAGCGGCAGTACCATAACTAATTTTTCACCAGACACGGTATTTTTCAATTTGGATAAAAACTTTGAAAAGCGTGTGCCTGTTGAGCCCAGGGAAGAGCTTACGTTTGCTGCAGGATATGGCAGTTTGAAGGGATTGATCCTCAAGCCGGATAGTGTTTTAGTGCGCGGGCCAAAAACCGATGTTGATAGCATTAAAAAAGTAACAACCCAACTAAAATTAGAAGATGTGAGGTCTAATCAGCGTGGCGAACTGCAGGTAACCTTAAATCAAAATTTGCCATTTGTAGAAATAATCCCCGAAAAGGTTTCGTATACTGTTGAGGTTGATAAATTTACTGAAGGTAGTGTGGCTGTGCCCTTGCAGTTGATTAATGTGCCGGCCGGAGTATCTGCTAAAGTATTTCCCAGACGTATTAATGTCATTTTTAATGTGAATCTGTCGAACTATGAGAAAGTGAAATCTTCAGACTTTCGTATAGTGGTAGACTTTAAAGAAGCAGATAGCTTGTCAACCTCCTTAACACCTCAGGTTGCCCAGGCTCCAGATTTTGTACGGGATATACGCTTAAGCGAAAGCACCGTTCAATATTTATTGCTCAAATGAAAATAGTAGGAATTACAGGCGGTATAGGGAGTGGTAAAAGTACCATCGCACGCTACTTCAACGAGGAATTCGGGATTCCGGTATATTATGCAGATGACGAAGCTAAAATTTTAATGCACACACCTGCACTAGTGCATAAAATTTCAGAGCTGCTCGGTTCTCAGGCTTACAAAAATGAAAAGTTAGATCGAACATTTGTAGCTTCGAAAGTTTTTAAAGATTCGCAATTACTGGAGAAGCTTAATGCCATTGTGCATCCGGCGGTTGCAGAGCATTTTAAAAATTGGGTAAAATCTCAAAACGCTCCCTATGTGCTTAAAGAAGCGGCAATACTTTTTGAAAATGGAAATGCCGCTGATTGCGATGCGGTTATTTTGGTTACTGCACCTGAGGATTTACGTATTGACCGTGTTATGAAAAGAGACAGAATTACTGCCGAAGCTGTTCAGGACAGAATGCATAAACAATGGAGCGATGCCCGCAAGAAGCCTCTGGCAGATTTTGTAATCGAAAATATTGACCTGGCAGATAGCAAAAAGCAAGCCGAAATAATACATCACAAACTTCTGTGAACCCGCATAAATACATAGGTTGTTCTTGTTAACATTTGGTTAAACCACCAAAGCCCTAAATGTTAAAATCATACATTTGGGCCTATGAATAAAAATCTATTTGTCTTGCTGGTCGTGCTTATGAGTCTCTCACTCATAGGCATCATATTTGTGCAGGGCTATTGGATTTCAAACAGTATTGAGGCTAAGCGGGGGCAGTTTGCATTTAATGCCCGGCAGGTATTAAAACAGGTAGCTCGCGAAATACAGATCAAAGAAGTAAATACCTGGTATAATCCTGTTTTACGCATTCGCGACAGTTTAGGTATACCCGACGAAATAAGTCTGTATGATTTGGTATATAAGACCGACGATAGCCTTACAAATGAATCGGAGATTTTCAGAAATAGTATAGTGGAGCAAAACTACAAATTAAGCGCTCCGGTTCTTGATTATGAGGTAGACAGTATTCGTTTTAAGCGGTATTTGCAGCGCCAATACACGCAAATAATCGATAATAATGATATCGATAAATCTGAAGTTGACCGTAAAACTATATTGAACAGAATGTCTGATTTAAGCGAAATCGAGCGCTTTAATATAGAACAGGCTGTGATGTATATCACCCGGAAAATCCCCATACATAAGCGCATTTCAGAATCAGAAATCTCTAGGTTACTTACCATGGCACTGGCCGAACGTGAAATGGACACCTATTTTGAATTTGCGGTGTACAGCAATAATCTGGTTACGAATGTACGATCTGCAGATTTTGATATGGAGTCACCGGAACAAAATTTTAGTGTTCCCCTTTTTACAGATAGTGAAGGCAACAGTGATTACCAGCTGGTAGCAAATTTTCCCGGAGAGAAAAAGTATGTGGTTTCTTCTGTTATTGGAATGGGTGGGCTCAGTATTCTTTTCACCTTGATTATAGTTATAGCTTACAGCAGTGCACTTCAACAGTTGGTAAAACAACGTCAGATCTCGCAAATCAAGACCGATTTTATCAATAATATGACCCATGAGTTTAAAACGCCCATAGCAACGATAAATCTGGCGCTTGACTCTATACGCAATCCTAAGGTCTCAGGAAACCCTGAAATGCTTGCACGGTATATGGGAATGATACGGGAAGAGAATAAGCGTATGCATGCGCAGGTAGAGAACGTCTTGCGGATCTCTAAACTGGATAAGAATGAACTTGATATTAAAAAAGAACGGTTAAAGCTGCACGATATAATCGAAGATGCGGTTACACATATAGAATTACTGGTGGAAGATCGCGAGGGATATGTGAAAAAGCATTTGGGAGCAGTTAAGTCTTCTGTACTGGCAAATGAGTCTCATTTTACAAATGTGCTTGTCAATATTTTGGACAATGCCGTAAAATACTCTTCAGACGCACCTAAAATTGATATATACACCGAAAATTTAAAGAATTTCATTTTGGTTAAAATTAAAGACCAGGGTAATGGAATGACTAAACAGGTTCAACGAAAAATATTCGATAAATTTTATCGCGAGCATACTGGCGATATTCATAACGTAAAAGGTCATGGTCTTGGTCTTTCGTACGCTAAACGTATCATAGAAGATCACGCAGGTCAGATTTGGGTACAAAGCGAGAAGGGAAAAGGCAGCACCTTTATAATTAAATTACCACTAATATCTTAAAAACATGGAAACTGAAAACAAAAAAATCTTACTCGTAGAGGATGATCCAAATTTCGGAACAGTCTTAAAAGACTATCTCTCTATGAATGATTATGATGTCACGCACGCTAAAAACGGAATGGAAGGCTTTGAAAAGTTTAAAAAAGACGATTTTGATCTTTGCATTTTAGATGTCATGATGCCTTACAAAGACGGCTTTACCTTAGCCAAAGAAATTCGTGAAAAGAATGAAGATGTGCCCATCATTTTTCTAACCGCAAAAGCCATGAAAGAAGATGTGCTTAAAGGATATAAAGTAGGGGCAGATGATTACCTGAATAAACCTTTTGACAGCGAGGTGCTGTTGATGAAAATCAAAGCTATAATGATGCGTAAGGCAACAGACTCTGTAGCCGATAGCAAGCAGTTTGAATTTCAAATAGGTAATTTTTTCCTGAATTCTAAACTGCGTTTCCTTACCTATAAGGAAGAGGAACCTAATAAACTTTCACCTAAAGAAAATGAATTGTTGCGACTTTTGGCATTGCACGAAAATGATTTAATGCCCAGAGAGCTTGCACTTACTAAGATTTGGCGTGATGATAACTACTTTACTTCCAGAAGTATGGATGTTTACATTGCTAAATTACGTAAGTACCTTAAACGTGATGATTCAGTAGAAATACTCAACATTCACGGTGAAGGTTTCCGCCTTGTGGTGAAAAATGAAGAAGAAAAGAAATAAGTGGTAAAAAGAGAAGTGTCCCTGCTACGGGGACACTTTTTTTTCTATTGCTTGTGTAATTTCATCTAAAGGGGTGTCGTAATCAAACCATTGAATAGACGTGTCCCTGCGATACCAGGTAAGTTGACGTTTGGCAAAACGTCTGGTATTTTTTTTAATCTCTGCAATTGCAGTTTGTAAATCGTACTTTCCTTCAAAAAAGGCGAATAGTTCCCGATAGCCTACGGTTTGCAAAGCATTGAGATCTCGTTTGGAGTATAAAGTTCGGGCTTCTTCAATCAGTCCATTCTCTACCATTAGATCAACCCTCTTATTGATACGCTCATAAATGAGCTCTCGATCTGCAGAAAGACCTATTTTCAGGCTTTGAAAAGGGCGTTGAACACGGTTTTGAGCTTTAAATGAAGAGTAAGGTTTTCCGGTGCCCAGACATATTTCCAAAGCTCTGATGAGTCGTTGCGGGTTTTGAATATCCATCGCATAATACTGTTCTGGATCTAGTTTTTTAAGTTGCTCCTGAAGCGTGGTAATACCATGCTGATCTAATAGCATTTTCAAATCTTCTCTAATGCCTATATTCACATCCGGAAAATCATCCAGACCTAAAATAACCGCATCGACATAAAGCCCCGAGCCTCCTACCAGTACTGCCCAGTCTTTTTTCCGGAAAAGCTCATCAAGTTTGGCTAGTGCATCTTTTTCAAAAAGTCCTACGTTATACTCATCAGATACAGATATGTGTTGAATAAAATGATGTTTTGCAGCAGCTAATTCATCGTTGGTAGGTACAGCAGTGCCTACACACATTTCCTTAAAAAACTGACGGGAATCTGCTGAAAGGATTTCAGTATCAAAATGATTTGCCAGCTTGATTCCCAAAGCGGTTTTGCCAATTGCAGTAGGTCCTACAACTGCGAGTACGGTTTTAATCATAGTGCAGGTTGTTTCCACAATTATGGCAATAGTTAGCCTGATCCTGGTGTTTCTTAGCACCACAATGGTTACATACCTGAGTATTCAGGTTAAGTTTTTGTGGTGTGGGTTCAGCGGTATTTGCCTTGGTCATCTCAGCGCTTACAATTCCTGTAGGTACCGCAATAATACCATAACCCATAACCATTATTACCGTGGCTATAAATTGACCCAGGGGCGTAACGGGAGCTATGTCGCCAAAACCTACCGTGGTAAGAGTAACAATACACCAGTAAATACTCACCGGAATACTTTTAAAACCATGCTCGGGGCCTTCTACAATATACATGAGCGTACCGGCAATGACGGAAAGTATCATAACGGCAAAAAGAAAAACGAGAATTTTAGCTCTGCTGTCCTTTAAAGCTTTTGCCAGCTTGTTTCCTTCACCAATGTAGCGGGTTATTTTTAAGATTCTAAAAACCCGAAGCAGTCGCAATGCTCTTATCGTAAGCAACGCGTTTGTACCCACAATGAAAAAGGATAGGTAAAGCGGAATGGTTGAAATGAAATCTATAAGGCCATAAAAACTGAAAATATAAGCCGTTGGTTTTTTGATGGAAATCACCCGAAGTATATATTCTACGGTGAAGAAAATGGTAATTATCCATTCTCCCAGATAAAAATAGTCGCCATACTCGCCTTGCAGTTCCGAAACACTTTCAAGCATTACCAGAACAACACTTAAAAAAATAAGAATTAGCAGTACGACATCAAAGGTTTTGCCCGCCGGGGTGTCTGCCTCATATATAACCTCGTGCAATTTGCTTCTCCAGGTATGTTTTCCCGATTCAATCACGAATTTTTTGCCTATTTAATCTTGGTTTTTAAATTGTCCGAGTTCTACTATGCGTATAACTTTACGATTCCTCAAGTAACTTTGAATGATATGTCTGGCATCACGGGTGTCATCCATTGGGGTGATAATCCGTGAAAGAATATCCCTATTATTGAGTTGATGATTGAGGTTGTAGTAGCCTATACCTTTAAAGTGACCGTCTTCAATTAAAATAGCACTGCGTTCGTCACGCGACGGTCCACGGTCGATAACAATAAAACTCTTGTTTTGAAAACTGAATTTTTCCAGAAAATCATTAACGCGTTCATTGTAGGCTTCTGGTAAGTCGTTGCAGGGATTTTCTTCCACGTTTTGTTTGGAAAAAGTTCTATCTGTGCTTCCGTCGTTGTTAAGCCCTAATTTATTTTGGCATAAATTATACTCATCCTGCATGCGTTGCAGAAAAGCACTTCCCGAGGGTAAGGTTGCAAAAGTCATGGGGGTTGCTTTTCGGCTATCTGCTTTTTCAACAGTGAGATTGAGATAGCCTTTATCATCCATAAAAGTATGGAGCTGCGCCTTAAACTTTGGTCTTCGGGAAGAACGATTGTGATGTGGTTTTAATTTTTTTAATTCTTCGTTTTCCTTAAGAAGTGCTACGAGTTCGCTTCCGGTTTCTTCATAGCTCACTGCTTCAACTTCGTCCTGAAGCAGCTTTGATTTACGATTATCGCTGGTGAAATGCTGATTCACATGTTTTTTCATATTTCGGCCTTTTCCGATATAGATAACACGCCCATTCGTATTGTGCATGTAATAAACCCCGGTTTCACTGGGAATTTCAGCAATTAAATCGCGCAATTTTACGTCCAGCTTTTTCTTAGGATTGAGCTTTATAGATTCCTGAATAATCTTTTTTTGAGTGTCTTTTGCCAGTAAAAGTTTAAAAAGCTTGACAGTTGCCAGGGCATCGCCGTTAGCGCGATGGCGATCTACCAGCGGAATACCCAGATTACGCGCCAGTTTACCTAAGCTGTAACTTTGCTGGTCGGGTAAAAGCTCCTGAGCGAGTTCTACCGTACACAGGCTTTTGCGCTGGTAATCGTATCCCAGGCGATCAAATTCTAACTGAAGAATGCGGTAATCAAACTGAGCATTGTGAGCGACAATGATACACTCTGAGGTAATTTCAATAACGCGTTTAGCAATCTCATAAAACTTAGGCGCGTTGCGCAACATTTGGTTATTAATACCGGTAAGACCCACTACAAAAGACTGAATAGGGCGCTCGGGATTAACCAGACTTATAAACTGGTCCACAACCTCGTGGCCGTCAAATTTGTAAATAGCAACCTCGGTAATTCCTTCCTCATTGTATTTGCCTCCTGTTGTTTCTAGATCGAGTATTGCGTACATAAAATCTTTTAAGTCCCTGCTGCTTTTAATCGTAGTGGCGTTCTCCAAAAATAGCACTGCCAATGCGTATCATTGTACTGCCATGTTGCAGTGCGAGGCGGTAATCCCCACTCATACCCATAGAGAGTACTGATAAATTCTGAGATTCTTTAAAGGTATTGTAAATTTTTTCAAGTTGTGAAAATTCCCGTTTTATTTGAGTTTCATCATCTACAAAGGAAGCCATACCCATAAGACCAATTACACGAAGGTTAGGATATTTTTTAAGTTGGTCACCAGATAAAAGCTTTTCAGCTTCTTGCGGGTCCATGCCAAATTTACTGTCTTCCTCTGCGATTTTAACCTGAAGTAACACATCAATTACCCGGTCGTTCTTTTCGGCCTCTTTATTGATTACTTTAAAAAGTTTCAGGCGGTCTGCACTGTGAATGAGGCTTACATATGGCGCCATATATTTAACCTTATTGGTCTGTACATGACCTATCATATGCCATTTGATGTCTTTGGGTAAAACCTCCCATTTATCAGTCATCTCCTGAATTTTATTCTCACCAAAAATGAGTTGTCCCGCATCATACGCCTCCTGGAGATCTTCTACAGGCTTGGTTTTTGAAACGGCAACCAGTTCTACATATTCCGGAATTGCTTTTTTAAAAGCGTTGAGATTTTCAGTTATTGAAGCCATAAATATGATTATGCTTTGTATTGCTGCTAAAGTGCAAAGTTAAACATTTGAGAATCTATACTATACCTGCAATTAGTTGAATTGCTGCGAAACCACTTCTGCTTTTCTACTTTCACTGTAATCGTAAAATCCCTCTCCGGTTTTAATACCCAACTTTCCGGCTCGTACCATATTCACGAGAAGCGGACACGGTGCATATTTTGGGTTTTTAAAGCCTTCATACATTACTTCGAGAATAGCCAGACATACATCGAGACCTATAAAATCTGCCAGTTGCAAAGGCCCCATAGGATGTGCCATACCCAGTTTCATAACGGTATCAATTTCTTTAACGCCGGCAACGCCGTTATAAAGTGTTTCAATAGCTTCATTAAGCATAGGCATCAAAATACGATTTGCCACAAAGCCGGGATAATCATTCACCGGTACGGGAGTTTTGCCTAATTTTTCGGCAAGTTTGGTTACGTTAGTTAATGTGATTTGAGAAGTAGAATAACCGCTGATGATCTCTACCAGTTTCATTACCGGTACCGGGTTCATAAAATGCATCCCGATCACTAAGTCTGCGCGTTTAGTAAGCGCTGCGATCTGTGTAATGGAGATGGACGAGGTATTTGTTGCCAAAATGGTTTTCGGTTTACAGAACTCATCCAGCTTTTTAAAAATATCCAGTTTGATGTTGAGGTTTTCGCTTGCTGCCTCTACGACCAAATCAGCTGAAGAAACTCCTTCTTTCAAATCAGTGATAGGTTTGATGTTGAGTAGCGTTTCATTTTTTTGAGCATCGGTCAATAGCTCTTTAGCGACTTGCCTGTCCAGGTTTTTGGTAATCGTTTCAATTCCGGTTTTTAAAGCACTCTCTGAAATATCGATAAGATTTACTTTAAAACCATTTTGAGCAAAAGTATGGGCAATACCATTACCCATTGTTCCCGCTCCAATAACAGCAATATTTTTCATAACTATATTTTAAATAGAATAGCTCAGATTTTTGAGATATTCTGGTTTTTAGAATGACTTACTTGAAAAGTGTTGATTTAAAAAGTCGTTGTTTCGCGTAAACTTACGAATTTTTCAAGGCTCCACGCTTCAGCTTTATCGGCAAATAATGCCCTTGTCTTTGCCCAGGTTACTTTAAAGAAGTCTGAGTTTCGATAATTTTCTAATGCTGCGTCATCATCCCAATGACTGTATGTGAAGAATACAGATGTATTTGCAACATCTCTTAACAATTCTACGTGCCGGCAGCCCTCACTTTTTAAAATAAAAGGCTGAACCTCTGCAAAAAGTTTTTCGAAGTTTTCGACTTCTTCCGTTTTAAATGTCAGTTTTACAATACGAACAATCATTTTCTGGTTTTATCGGCAACGCCAAAGGGTTTACTAGTTTGAGGCTTGCCGCGAAATTATAAATATGTTTCTAATGAGTGCCTCCCGGCCCTGCCCCGAGGGTGTTTACTCAAAACTTATACTTACCGTATCCCGGTAATCCAGTCCAAAGAGGGTAGAAGCACTACCCACCGTACTGGGATTGCTCTTATAAATCGCCAGTTCCAGATAACCTGAAGAATTGAAAAGCGCAATTTTTTTCCCGTCTTCTTCCCGGCGGCTTTTCTCCAGGTCAAAATTTATAGCGTCGCTGTAATGCTGATGTATTTGTTTAAAATGCGCTCGTTTTGCCTGGATTATAAAGCTTCGGCCTTTGCCCACCTCTTCAAAAAGGCGCCGGGTGATGTTTGTAATGACATTTCCGTAGTTATCCACATAAATCACGTTACCAATAATTTGTTTCTGCTCGCTGCTTATTACGGGCATAATACCGGTGATGGCTTTAATTTCCTGTATTGATTTACCAATTACACCAAGTTTTCCACCCCGGGCGATATGACACGCCACCTGCACAAAAACATCAAGTTCTGTAAAATTCGTTTTTATGCGGTCGTGAATATTTATTTCAACCAGTTCTTCTGGCATAATAGTTCTGGTGATCATCGAGATGATACCATTATTGGTACAAATAAAATAATGACCGTCCAGTTTAACGGCAATATGCTTGTTTTCAGGGTTGCGTTCAGAATCAATCCCGATTATATGTATGGTTCCCTGAGGGAAATTACGGTACGCGTTCTGAATAATGTATGCCGCTTCTGTAATGTGAAAGGGGGAAACATTGTGCGAGATATCAACAACAATTGCTTCACTCATTTCACTATAAATAGCACCCTTAACCGCACCTGCAAAATGATCTTTCAGGCCAAAATCAGTTGTTAAGGTTATGATGGGCATAGGTGGTTTTGTTGATATTTTTAAGGGGGTAAGTAACGAATTTTGGTTACATTTGTTTAGCGCAAAACTAAAGATTATTAACTAGTTTTTTATAAAAATCCTTCCGCTTTTGAACGAACTTATCATTGAACTTTCCGAAATCACGCCTCGTGAATTTTTTGGCCAGAATAACGCCAATATTGAACTGATTAAGAAATACTTTCCAAAATTAAAATTGGTAGCCCGGGGCAATACGATTAAGGCATACGGCGATGAAGACCTGCTTGAAGAATTTGATAAACGCATCACCATGCTTCTGGAGCAGTTTGCCAAGTATAATAAATTAGACGAAAATAGTATTGAACGGGTTTTAACGAGCGAGAGCCGAGCGGATTATGAAACTTCCGTAGCAAGTGGCGAAATTCTAGTTCACGGAGTGGGAGGGAAGCTTATTAAGGCTCAAACGGCAAATCAGCGCAAACTGGTTGATATCGCCCGTAAAAACGATATGGTCTTTGCTGTAGGACCTGCCGGTACAGGTAAAACATACACAGGTGTCGCACTTGCGGTAAAAGCACTAAAAGAAAAACAGGTTAAACGCATTATTCTTACCAGACCTGCTGTGGAAGCCGGGGAAAACCTGGGCTTTTTGCCCGGAGACCTTAAAGAAAAGCTCGATCCGTATATGCAGCCTTTGTACGATGCGCTGCGTGATATGATTCCGCACGAAAAGCTGGAGAGTTTTATAGAAAAAGGCGTGATACAAATAGCACCTATGGCTTTTATGCGCGGGCGAACGCTTGACAATGCCTTTGTAATTCTCGATGAAGCTCAGAACACCACTCACGCACAAATGAAAATGTTTTTAACCCGAATGGGTAAAAATGCCAAATTCATGATTACCGGTGATCCGGGGCAAATAGATCTGCCCAGAAGAGTGATTAGCGGACTCAAGGAGGCCCTTTTAGTCTTGAAGGATGTTAAAGGTGTGGGGATGATCTATCTCGATGATAAAGATGTGATACGACACCGTTTGGTAAAAGAAGTCATCGCGGCCTACAAAGCGATTGAAAACAGAGATTAATTTAGCTTAAAATTTACATGTCTAGTAAAACGATAACCCAGACTCATTTTCAATTTCCCGGTCAAACTGATTTTTATAAAGGAAAGGTGCGTGAGGTCTATTCGCTTGAGCAGGATCTTTTAGTGATGATTGCTACAGATCGTTTGAGTGCTTTTGATGTGGTTATGCCTAAAGGAATACCTTATAAAGGGCAAATCCTTAATCAAATCGCCACAAAAATGATGCGGGATACTGAAGATTTGGTTCCCAACTGGTTGCTGGCTACTCCAGATCCTAATGTAGCAGTGGGTAAAAAGTGCGAACCCTTTAAAGTAGAAATGGTAATACGAGGATATATGAGCGGTCACGCAGCCCGGGAATATAAAGCCGGAAAACGCATCCTTTGTGGCGTACCATTGCCTGAAGGGTTGAAAGAAAACGATAAGTTTCCCCAACCTATAATTACTCCCGCAACTAAAGCCGAAATGGGCGATCACGATGAAGATATTTCCAAAGAAGATATTATCAAACGCGGCATTATTTCGGCTGAAGATTATGCTGTACTTGAAGATTATACCCATAAACTTTTTCAAAGAGGTACTGAAATAGCAGCCGATCGCGGACTTATTTTGGTGGATACCAAATATGAATTTGGAAAAACCAAAGACGGAGCGATTGTTCTAATTGATGAAATTCATACGCCGGATTCATCGCGCTATTTTTATGCAGATGGTTATGAGGAGCGTCAGCAAAAAGGAGAGCCACAAAAGCAACTTTCTAAAGAATTTGTAAGGCAATGGCTTATTAGCAATGGATTTCAGGGGCTTGAAGGTCAAAAGCTACCGGAAATGACCGATGAATATATAGCAACTGTGTCGGAGCGTTATATTGAGCTTTATGAAAATATCACCGGCGAAAAATTTATCAAAGCAGATCTCAATGATATAGAAAAGCGGATTGAGGACAACGTTTTAAATTACCTCAATTCTTAACCAGTAAAATCTCAAACCGAAAATAATCTTTTCGGTTTTTTTATTTCAAGATGGAAAAAATCAATGCTTTTTTTGAAAATGCTGCAGGCTTCGTTTGGGGGTTACCGCTTTTGGTTTTGCTCATTGGGGGTGGCCTGTTATTATTGATTTATTCTCGATTTTTACCTTTCAGATACTTTGGTCACGCCATTCAGGTTTTACGTGGGAAGTATGATAATCCGGATGATCCCGGTGAGATCAGTCATTTTCAGGCATTGATGACGGCTCTTTCTTCCACAGTGGGAATGGGAAATATTGCGGGTGTGGCAGTTGCTATTGCCGTGGGTGGGCCCGGGGCAGTTTTTTGGATGTGGATAAGTGCACTGGTGGGAATGTCTACCAAATTTTTCACCTGTACTCTTGCTATTTTGTTTCGAGGTAAGGATGATGCAGGGAAAGTTCAGGGTGGTCCTATGTATTTTATTGTAGAAGGTTTGGGAAAGAACTGGAGATTTTTGGCTGTCTTCTTCAGTTTAGCTGGGCTAATAGGTGCGCTTCCGGTATTTAACGTGAATCAGTTAACGCAGGCGGTGAATGATATTCTGCTCGTGCCAAACGGAATCGAAAAAAGTTTCACCACAGATTTAATTATTGGAGTGTTGCTGGCCGTTTTGACATCAATTGTGGTATTGGGTGGCCTTAACCGAATAAGTCGGGCTGCTTCAAAACTAGTGCCCGTAATGGTGGGGCTTTATTTTTTTGCAGTTGTATTTATTTTAATCGTTCACGCTGATAACATTCCCTACTATTTTAAACTCATATTTACAGATGCATTTGCGGCCGAAAATTATTCAGGAGAACCGCTTTTTGGCGGGATGCTCGGCGCGTTAATTGTTTTGGGAATACGCAGAGGAGCTTTTTCTAACGAAGCCGGGATAGGCACAGCTCCGATGGCTCACGGTGCTGCACGCACTGAAGAGCCGGTGCGTGAAGGTCTCGTCGCGATGTTGGGGCCTTTCATAGATACAATCATCGTTTGTACTTTGACCGCGTTGAGTATTTTAGTCACCGGGGTATGGCAAACCTCAGAGGCCAATGGTGTTACACTTACTGCAAAAGCTTTTACAGACGCAATGCCCGGTTATGGATCGTATATTTTATTAGTTTGTATAGCCATTTTTAGTATTAGTTCGCTGTTTAGCTATTCCTATTATGGTTCAAAATGTTTGGCTTTTCTTGCTGGTACCCGCCATACATATGTATACAACTATTTTTATATAGGCAGTATTTTACTGGGCGCTACCACTTCGCTATCCTTAATGATTAATCTAATAGATACTTTTTTTGCGCTAATGGCTATTCCTACAATGTTTTCAACCTTAATTCTTGCTCCAAAAGTGATGAAACGGGCGAGAATTTATTTTGAAAATCTTAAAGCAACCTAGCTCTATGGTATATAAAAACAAAAAATCCGCCGGTTTAGGCGGATTTTTTATGTTAGAGGTTTTTAAAGTTAACTTTGTTGGGCCGCCTGCATTTCCTGTGCCCATTCCTGAATGGCTTCAACACTTCCGAATATAATTAAGAAAATAACAGAAATAACAGAAGTGATTATAGCCAGAATTAAGCCTACAATTGCAATGACACGTGCTGTTTTAAGCTGACCGTAGTTTTCATAGGATTCCGGGTCTGGCTGAGCTTCTTTTTTATCTTTATTAGCCAGATATAATGCGATACCGGAAAACAATAGCCCCCCAAAACCGGAGCTAAAACAGCAGGCAATAAATGAGATAATACCAAGAATAAGTGAAATGGTTACGTTAGGTAGTTTTTTCTGTTCCATAGTTAGTGGTAGAATTTTAAAATATAGTTTGTAATTATCGTTAGTACGGACAAGATAGCAAAAAATGAAATAATCCTGTTACCATGTTTTATTCCAAAAAAATGATTCCAGGTAATCGCTGTCCCAAGAGCTATTAAGGGAAATATCCCTGGATATAAAAAGAAGGCTTCAACAAAATGGCCCTGAAACAGGGCCACTAAAGATCGTTGTATTCCACATCCCATGCACTCAAATCCAAAGAATTTTTTATTTAGGCAGGGGAGCATATATTCTTCCACAATCTATTTACTTTTTATTAAATACAGATACTTTTTTTGAATATTCTAAATTGTCTCTGGTTAAGACGCGAACAACATAGATGCCATCGCTCCATGAATTGGAAGGTATGATAACCTTGGAGTTTGTGCCTTCATTTATTTTCGAAACTAGTAATTTTCCGGACATATCAAAAACGCTGATGTCTTTCAATTCTGTTTCTAAAGGATTTAGAACGGTAAGTTCTGCAAGCCCGTTATTTTGATATACCGCAAATGACTGTTTTACTTCATCAGCTACATCAAGGGATTCTTTATTTCCATCTTTAAATGCAATTTCAAAGCGATCGCTGTACGTTCCTTTGGGAAGTTCAAATTCATAGGCTTGTTCCAGAATATCGTGATATTCATCGGTAACTTTATCATAAAGCCAGATGCCTTCATCTGTAGTAAAGTTAATATCAGTTATCTGCATTTTGTAGGTATTGGAAGCTTTTTCACCCACTATTTTTAATGGTAATCTCACGTCAATATCATACGGGAACATGTTTATAGTAAACGGCCTGTCTGAATCAGGAAGTTCAAAAAAGACATCGGTCGTAAGTTCTGATATGGTGGGACCGTCCATTGCTGTGTCATTTTTAAGTGTGGCACTGTCGTACATAACCCCAGAAATCGAACGATTATAAAGATTATTTATAAAGGTGTTAATGTAAAATTTAGGCAAGGTTACGTATCCTTTATCATCAAATACCTGGCCACCCGCTCTTAAGTTGGCCGTTGACTCGGTATTCTTAGCAGTCCTTTTTAATTTCCCCTGATTACTTTTAAATTGAGAATTGTTTCCTGCACCTTCCGGTACAAAGACCCTGAATACATTTTTAGCAGTTACGACAGGAGTTCCGGTGATTCCGGTTTTGCCTTCAACGAAAAAACCTTGACCAATGGGAGCAATATGTCTTTGCAGTGTGCCGTCTCCACCGCCTATACCTCCTGACGTGGGGGCACCATCATTATCATATCTGGAGAACACAGCAGGGGCATAATTTCCAGTTGTATTACAGGCACCGGGAGTAAAAGTACCATAACCTCCCTGGTAATCTACCAGATAGTGAGACTGTACACTGGCATCTGATTCCCAGAAGTAGGCAACACCGGTAATTGTATTGTTAACTTGTGTTCTGCCAGTAGTTGGAGACGTACCCACACAATTTTGAAGTGCTGTGTCAGATGCTCCTGAATTAGATAATAAGTAAAAGCTTAAATTCATTGCTGAAGGATAAGGATTTCCAACCAGAGTAAGGCCTTCAGCTACAACGGCTACATTTATAGTACCATTGTTAGG
>CAYNMH010000019.1:0-2892 GCA_964398145.1 uncultured Flavimarina sp.
GTTATTAACTTACTTTTGGTAAGTCAAAGATACCAGGTATTTGACTTCTGTGGAAGAACTTACTAGGCTGTAGGTTGCTTTCACAGAAGTTACTAATGCTATAAATGAGTCTGTTATGAATGAAATTCTTTTAAAAAAATATGCTGATGTAGAAAACTGCCCCGTGCGCAACGTGCTCGATCGGTTTGGGGACAAATGGTCTACGCTTGTTTTGTTAGTGTTAGATGATATAGCGGTGATGCGGTTTAATGAAATGCATAAGATGATCGATAGCATTTCTCAAAAAATGCTTGCGGTGACCTTGAAATCTTTAGAAGCCGACGGACTCATAATCCGCACGCAATATCCCGAAATACCACCGCGCGTAGAATACACCCTGAGTGAACGCGGAGCATCGCTGATTCCGCATATAAAAAGTCTGGTTGAATGGGCTAATGCCAATATTGAAGCAATTACCCAATCACGGGCGGCGTATAAAAAGTAAAAAGGCTGCTTAAAATTTTTAAACAGCCTTCTTGTATTATACAAACAGCAACTACTCGTTTTTAGCTGCTGCCTTTTCTTCAGTCCAACCCAGAAACCCGCCTTTTAGATCATAAAGGGTTTGAAAACCCATTTCCTGCATAATGACCGCTGCTTTGCCGCTTCTGTTACCCGATCTGCAATAGAGATAAACCGGAGTTGCGGGGTCTAGTTGCTCAACCTGTTTTCTGAAGTTCAGCGAATCAAGAACATTAATATTCTGTGCTTTTTCAATATGACCGGCTTCAAACTCTTCCGCTCTACGTACATCTAACAGCACAACGTCCCGGGCTGTAAGACTATCTTTAAAAGTAGCTTTTTCCAAAATAATATGTTGCGCTTCGGCTTCAAAAAACGCGGCAACCGCAAAAATCAAAATTAACAGAAATCTCATCTTTTTATTTTTTAAGAGTTGAGGGGCACACGTAATTTGTGGTCTTTAAATCAGTTTCTTTTAAAGCTTTGTAACCACCCTGTACATCAATCAAATTGTGAATACCCCGGCTTTTCAAAATACTCGCTGCAATCATACTGCGGTAACCGCCGGCACAATGAATAAAGAATTCGTCCTCATCTGGAAATTCGCTGAGGTGTTTGTTGAGGTAATCGAGTGGGGTACTTTCAGCCACTTCCAGATGTTCAGCTTCAAACTCACCGGGTTTACGTACATCAAAAACCGGCGTATCTGACTCAGCTTTTACCGCGGCTTCCACTTCGCTTGCAGATACGGATTTTACAGAATCTATTTGCTTTCCGGCTGCTTCCCAGGCTTTAAATCCGCCTTTGAGATAACCCAAAGTACCATCAAATCCAACGCGTGACAGGCGGGTAATGGTTTCTTCCTCACGACCTTCATCGGCAACCAGGAGGATAGGCTGCTCGGTGTCGGCAATAAGAGCACCCACCCAGGGGGCAAAACCACCGTCAATGCCAATAAAAATAGATCTTGGAATGTGTCCTTTAGCAAAATCGTTTTGATGTCTCACGTCAAGGATAACGGCTCCGGTCTCATTTGCTGCAGTTTCAAAAGCATCAGGAGAAAGTGCGCGTGTACCGCGTTCTAAAACCTCGTCAATATCGTCGTAGCCTTCTTTGTTCATTTTCACATTTAATGGGAAATAGGAGGGAGGAGGCAGAAGACCGTCGGTTACTTCCTGTATAAATTCTTCTTTGGTCATGTTTGCCCGCAACGCATAATTGGTCTTTTTCTGGTTACCCAGCGTATCTACCGTTTCCTTGCTCATATTTTTGCCACAGGCCGAACCGGCACCGTGCGCAGGATAAACAATAACGTCATCAGCCAATGGCATAATCTTTTCGCGCAAGCTGTCAAATAAATAGCCTGCAAGATCTTCCTGGGTAAGTTCTTTAGCTTTTTGTGCTAAATCGGGTCTTCCCACATCGCCTAAAAACAATGTGTCCCCGCTAAAAATCGCGTGATCTTTTCCATTTTCATCAATCAGAAGGTAGGTCGTACTTTCCATCGTGTGGCCGGGTGTGTGCAACACTTTGATGGTAATGTCACCTATTTTAAATTCCTGCTGGTCTTTTGCGATTAGCGCGTCAAATGAAGGATTGGCATTTGGCCCATAGACAATTTCGGCGCCGGTTTCTTTCGCAAGGGTAACATGGCCGCTTACAAAATCAGCGTGAAAGTGCGTCTCAAAAATGTATTTGATTTCGGCATTATCTGCTTCCGCACGTTCCAGATAAGGTTTTACTTCACGCAACGGATCAATAACGGCAGCCTCTCCGTTACTCTCTATATAGTAGGCTCCCTGAGCCAAACAACCGGTATAGATTTGTTCTATTGTCATAGTGGTACTGTGTTTATAGGACAAAGATAAGATACCTATACTGGTGTCGGGGTAACACGGGTTACATTTAATCGTTTTGTTTAAAGTCCAAATTTTAATCCAAAACTCAAACGTCCCCCTTCATCTCCTGTGAAATAAGCAATTTTGCCGCTAAGAAAGCCACCCATGCTGAGGTTGATCCCACCACCATAACTGTCATACCAGCGTTCTGAGCTTTCGTTTTGATACCATACCCGCCCCAGGTCATAGCCGGCAAAGAGATAAGATCGTAAGGGAAAGAGCGCTGTCTTAAGCGGTTTAAATTGATAACTCACATCGGCAGAAGCCCGCAAGGCTTTATCTCCCGCAAACCGGTCAAACCGGTAACTTCTCAAGCCGGATGCCGCACCCAGCTGCGCAGCCTGAAAAAATGGAATTTCATCGCCAAATCGCAATTGTCCTTCTACCTCGGTTTTGAGGACTAAATCCCTGGAGGTGTCAATGGCATTCCAAAACGTAATTTTAGGATCGGTTGCAAAAATGGTATTGGCTTTATTCAGATTATCATAAATGG
>CAYNMH010000019.1:2992-34363 GCA_964398145.1 uncultured Flavimarina sp.
GTATTTAAAGACTCATTACCAAAACCAAAAAAGTTTTCGGTGTAATTGTTGGTCGTAACCCGTGCCGCAACAAGAAAATTCCATTCCGGAAAGATATTACTGAAATGCAGTTCCCCTTCAAAAGCCCCAGCCTGCGTCAATGAAAAATACTGTGCGTCTAAAACAAACTGAGAAGTAAACGGATTGCGCTCGAATCCCATTTTTTGCCGTGCGATCCTAATATGAGGTGCCAAACCCCAATCTGGATTATAAGGCAGCTCAAGACCTAATTTTTGTGCTTCATCAGGTCTGCGTTCTGAATCATAAATGTGGTTCTCATAAATCGAATTAAAACGCAATCGGGCACCTCTGTTTGCTTCAACCGTATTACCTTGCGGCTGATCGTAAACCGTGAGATTGTTTCCGTTTTTGATGTCGTAAGTATCGTCGTCGAGTCCGCCGGCGATGACTAACTTAATTTTAGAACGGGCGTTGCCGGTCACGGTAAAGACATCGTCATCGTCAAGCCCATAGATCCAGATTTCCCTAGTTTCTTTAGGAGTGAAGCTTCGGTCAAAAAGTAAGGTGCCATCTTCGCCGTCTTTAATTCGATAGGCTTTTATAGTTGTAGTCCCATTCTCGTTTCGGTTGATGTAGAAATGGTCGTCTTTATCCGTTCCTTTCAAAGTTTGAAAGTCAATAAAGTAATCGTAATACCGCTCTACGATAGTAGTTAAGTTAGCTTTTCGCGCCAGCAAATCCTGCTGAAGTTGCTTCCAGGCTTTGTTTTGGACTTCTTTCGGCATCTCGCTGAATGCCTTAGTAACGACCTGCGGTGTGATGTTTTTCTGAATGTAATCTACTGCATCCAGCCAATCTTGTTTATCCGACTTTTGAAGCAGCGCCCGGTCGAGGTTAATGGCACTTTCACTAAACTGTTTGACGTATTGAATATCAGGCCCGTAATTACCCAGTTCCCGCGTGCCGGACATAAATTTCTGAAGACTTTTAATGATTTTGCCATCAAATTTTGAAAAGACCTGATCCCGGTCCCGGGGGATGGCGATGTAGGACACTGTACTGTCGCTGGTTTTCTGCTCTGCCCAGCGCCATTGATCCTCGTGGCGATCCCAGTCGCCCACCAGCATGTCAAAAACCCTCGCCCTGATATAAGCCTGTTCATCGACTTTGTTTTTTTCATCTTCCCGAATGGCCTCAAATAAATCGGCTGTACTTTCCACATCTTCATTGAAGCCAAACATATGCCCCTTGTTAAAATCATCGTCTGGCTTTTCGACGAGCATATATAAACGGTCACCGTGAGTCTTATTAAAATCACCTAAAGCTTTTTGCTTTGGGATGTAATAGGCTTTGGGATGGGTGTGATTGAGATCTGCCGCACCGGCCAGACGAGGGATCGCAAAAGCACCATAGGGATGTGAAGCGGTGTAAAAATCTTCAATCAAGCGAGCCGGGAGGGTACCTTTAAAATACTGTTGCGCGTTAAGATCATCATAGCCCATCGCTTTTAAAAAGGCAAACGGATCTTTAGCCAGCGCCCGCATATTGTACTCTCTATCCTCTGCGTCTACCAGCCTGAGGGATTGGGTCTGATGACCACCGCCGGCACGTTCTACTTTTAGGCCACCATATAGCGTATCTAATAGTGCGACCGGGGCTTCAATCTCAAGACCATAAAGATCACGATAATGCCTGCCCCATTTGGTTTCGTATTCTTCTGAAACCTCAACGAGTTCGTTGGGATAGATGCTGGCTGTTTTGGTCTGCGGAAAATTGTTGGACAGGGATTCCAGGGGGTAAGCTTGCGGAGCTTTAAAGCTTTCTTTGGAAAAAACCTCCACAAGTTCACCTGCCTGATTCAGTTCATAAAAGTGAACGGTAGAAGCTCCATTTTTGTACAGGCGCATTTCAGCCAGTCCCGGTTGAGCGGAGGCAAAAAGGCCGTCTTTTCCTAAACGGGCGTACTCGCTATCGGAAGCGGTACCCGAGATAATCTGCCTGATGTCTTTGTTTTCGATATACTGTAGCGATTGCTCGTGAGCCGAAACTACAAAAAGCCTGGGCAAGCCAATGGCCATAAGTTTAATCTCCTGCATCAGCTCATTCATCAGCGGGTTAAACTGATCCTGTTTGGAAATACCCCCCTGAGTGCGGGCAAATGCCCATAAAAATCCGATACCGGGAATAAATGCATTTTCAGCAGAAGGTCTGTAAAAGGAACGTGTGCTCATCTCGCCGCCATAAATTCCATTGGAATAGAGCGGATGGTGCATAATTAAAATCACATTTTTATGTCTGGCTTTGCGGGCCTCATCTTTTAAAATGTTAAGAAACTGTTCCCGTGTTTTGATGCTGCATTTATCGTTAAACCCCTCCTGTTTACTCCAATCTTCAATATACCACTGGGAATCTACGATGATTATTTCGGTCTCTTTATCGACATCAATAACTTCAAGAGGGCAGGCGTTTTCAGGCTGAAAATGATTGTCCTTGCCCATTTTTTTCTCAATGAGATCTTCCATTTCTTCAAGACCCTGAACTCCACGGTCATTCCACTCATGCTCACCGGGAATAAGAAGAGTTTCACCCTTAAACGAATTGATCAAATCAACTAAAGGTGTAACCTGTTCTTCCAGATTGGGATTTTTAGCTGAACCCGGGTAGATGTTGTCACCGGCGAGAACGAGATAATCGCTTTTCCCAGCCCGTTGCTTCTGAAGGTTTTTAAAAGCCTGGAGCAACTTAGGTTTTGGTCCGTTTTTATGAGCACCTAGATTACCCAGTATGTAGAAACTTCGGAAGGTTGAGGTGTCCTTATTTAAACCTATGTCTATGGACTTTTGATCTCGAAACTGCGTTTTCCTGCTGGCACAGGAAACGATAATGAGCGTTGTAAAGAGGAAACTAAAAATTTTTAAAATAGGTCGTGATCGCATTAAAATTCAGCTTATAATCACAAAAATACTAATCGCTGGGAGGTCCTAAACTTTTTATAGGATTGTTAACGTAAGGAATGGCGATCAGCTCAACAATTCAACCTCCTAAAATGACAACTCGGTAAGTTAGTTATAGAATAAAGAAATGGGTTTGTCAATTTTGAAGCTCAGGAATTATTAACGCAGGTACTCATGATCAAACTCATATTGTATTTAGTTCAATTTGCCGTGACAATTACAGGAATTGATCACCGCAATGCTTCTCAATTACAGAAACCGGTTATCGACAGAGAAATTATCAATTGCGGGGATTATAATACCTTTAAAGAGGTCTAACGAAATAGTGCTATAAAAAAGAAGCAGGATGGGATTAATTTTTAAAGAATTGGGTAAAGCGTGCATTGTTGGTATAGCTATTTATCTCGTTTTTTTAAGTATTCACATAGCCAGTGGGAATGCGTTGGTTTTCAACAGAGAGCTGGCAGAAGATTTTTCCATCAGTATGTTATACTCTGTAGTGCTCTATATGTTTAATATGGGCGTTTTTCAATATTACCATCTTGCGTACAGGGCTGAACTTTTTACTTTCAAGCGAATTATCCCTGCTATTTTAAGCGGAATGCTGGTTTCTGTTTTAGGAGTGTTTTTGATACGCTTAGTTATACGATGTATTTTATATGGACATTCACTTTCGGTTTTTTTTGAGACTGAAAATTACCGGGATTATTGGGTTCCATTATTCGTTGCCCTGGTCGTTAATACTATTTTCTATTCCTTCTATTTTTACAGGCAACAGAAAGAGCGTCAGCTTAAGGAACAAAAAATCATTGCCGGCACTGCTTCGGCACAGTTTGATGCATTAAAAAATCAGCTCGATCCGCATTTTTTATTCAATAGTCTTAATGTACTTACGAGCCTTATTGACGAAAATCCACAACAGGCACAACGCTTTACCACGTCACTGTCAAAAGTCTATCGCTATGTATTAGAACAGAAAAATAAAGAGCTGGTGAGTGTAGAAGAAGAATTGGCTTTTGCCAAAACCTACATGACCTTGCTGAAAATGCGCTACGAAGACAGTATTATCTTTGAAATGCCGGAAACGCTTGCCAATCCCGAAGCAAAAATGGTTCCTTTAGCGCTTCAACTGGTATTGGAAAATGCCGTGAAACACAATGTGGTGAGCAGCAGCCATCAATTGCAAATCACGATTGAAGAAACCCCGGGGTATTTAACTATACGCAACAATCTTCAGCCTAAAAAAATACTGGAGCGCGGCACTGGGGTGGGGCTATTTAACATCAGGCAACGCTATGCCTTGCTTACTGCCCGTCATGTACTGGTGCAAAAAAATGAAAATTACTTTATCATACAATTACCTTTATTAACCCGTCAACTAGAAACCGGATTTATGAATACAACAACTTATCTTCAGGACAAGAAGTACGCTCGTGCAAAACAGCACGTGTCAAGGCTCAAAGGCTTTTATGTTAATCTCACAGCCTATTGCATTATAATACCCCTGTTAATTGCTCTCAATATATTTTCAACGAGTTTTCCCTGGGTTATCTTCCCTGCTTTGGGTTGGGGTCTCGGGCTCTTTTTTCACGGGGCAGAGGTTTTTGAATGGAACCCCTTTTTAGGAAGAGGCTGGGAGCAGCGCAAGATTGAGGAACTTATGGAAAAGGACAGGCAGGGCTCAAATAACACTTGATCCTTCAATTTTTACAGTTGAGTCATTTTCAATCGTTAAGCACACAGATTATTGTCAATTTTACAATGAATTTAAACTACTAGACATGGAAAACTTTGAACAGCAAAACCGGTATTTAAAAGCCAAGGAACAAGTGGCTGAAATTAAAAAATTTTACGGCAGCCTGGTAAGCTACATACTTGTAATTTCGGGTCTGGCCATACTCAATTATTATATTGATGGATTGGCCCATCCGTGGTTTTTATGGGCTGCAGGAGGCTGGGGGCTGGGTCTCATTTTTCAGGCTGCAAAGGCATTTAACTGGAATCCTATTGTGACTAAAGAGTGGGAAGAGCGTAAGATTAAAGAATACATGCAGCGCGAAGAAAAGTCACAGTCTAATATGGGGCGCTGGGAATAATAAAACCCAAATTTATTTTTAAAGTAAAATTATGAATGTACTGGTCATTGAAGACGAAAAGCCAGCAGCACGGCGTCTCACCCGAATGCTTGAGGCTATAGATTTACAGGTTCTTGCACAGTTGCACTCGGTAGAAGAGGCGGTAAACTGGTTTAAAAAGGAAAACCACCCCGATCTGATTTTTCTGGATATTCAATTAAGTGACGGCCTTTCGTTTGAAATCTTTGATGTGGTCCCTGTAAAAAGTGCTATAATTTTTACGACGGCTTATGACGAGTATGCTTTACAGGCTTTTAAGCTTAACAGTATTGATTACCTGTTGAAGCCTATAGATGAGGAAGAACTTGAAGCCGCCGTTGCTAAATTTAAAGCGCAACGTCCTGCTGCAAAGGAGCAAACTTTTAATTTCGAGGATATTCGGAAACTTTTAGGTGTAAACCCTATAGATCGCGAATACAAAAAGCGTTTTACGGTTAAAATAGGTCAGCATCTTAAAATGGTTAATATTGAAGATGTAATGTGTGTTTACAGCGAAAATAAAGGTACGTATGCGAGAACCCGCGATAAACGCGATTACCTTTTAGAAACCACACTCGAAAACCTGGAGGAGGAACTTGCACCTGATACCTTTTTTAGAGTGAGCCGCAAATTCTACATCAATATTCAGGCTATTGAAGATATAATAAGCTATACCAATTCACGCTTGCAGCTTAAGCTACAGGCTTGTAATGATCTGGAAATTATCGTAAGCCGCGAGCGGGTTAAAGATTTTAAACTCTGGCTTTCTTAGTTTAGGTTTACCAAAGGCTTCTCAGTATAGGCTTGCACTTTTTCTACGACTGCAAAGATGCGCCTGAGGTCTGTGGGATTAACAATGTTTTCTTTAGCGTCTTGCAAAATGAGATTGATCTCGTCTATCAAAATATCTGAGGCATTTTTAAGTATGCTATCTACCTGAAGCAAAAAATAAAGTGACATCAGCATCTTGTGTAACATCACCACGTCATGCTTGCAATAACTGCGAAGGGATACAAATACAAAATAAAGCAGCTCTTTAAAGTCAATAGTTCGCAAGCATATAATCGCTTCCCCATCATCGTTATGAATATAACTGTAATCTTCTTTTTTGAGTCGAAGAGCGAAAAGTTCGGTAAGGTAATCGATACAGGTAATTGCCGTGCCCGGATCGTTTATACCGGGGCTCATGGCTTTTAGCGCAATCTCGGTAAGCTGCTTAAAACCCAATATATAATTATGATTGACGATTTCGCTACGCGAAAAGGCAAAACAGGAAAGCAGATTTTTTTGAGTTTGTTCATCCAGTTCTTTGGAGCATCGGGCTATAGGAATGTCTTTTAAAAGAAATGAGCCTTTAGGCTGCACAATTCTAATTTTACAATCATTTTCTGCACAGATTTCCATCATAGTGTCTATTGCGATGGTTTGCAAATAGCCCGTATTGTTCATACAAATTTCAAACCAGTCATTTCCATCAGGAAATTCGGTATTGCTATCGTTGTCACCGGTAGCTTCAATTAGTTTTTCAAGTCGGTTTTTAGCTTTGCTAAAAATGGTTTCAACAATGCGGTTGATTTGTATGGCTTCAGAAATTGAATGTATAAAATAGATGAATAGGGCCAGGACCAGCATACTCATCACGATACCTACCAATACTGAGAAGCCCGGAAGCTGATACTTATTATCAGTGGGTTCTATACTTAGTAGAATTAAGATGCAATAGATAAGAACGGCAATATAAAAACCCAGTACATACTGATGTTTTTTATTGGAGATGAGTCCCGGCAATATGCGAGGAGAATAATTGTTTGATGCCTGATTGAGCAACAGCATCACCATAGAAAAGCTAAAAACCATCAGCGATATAATACCGCCTATGAAAGTGCTAAGCAGGGTTCGGGCGGTGTCCGCATCGTTAATAACGATTCTGGGCAGCTCCTCGATCAAAAAGCCTGAAATACCTTTGCTTTCAGCATATAGCATTACAAAACCCATAGACAAGCCTCCTAATGCAAAAAGGGTAGGATAGAACCCAATATTAGCCGTGAGGTTTAAAAGAATAAGTTTTAAACGGGTAAGAAATTGTCGCATAAACGAATTTCATTATAAAATTTAAGACTTCTGCTTAATTTGATATTCTATTAACAGGTTTACTGTTCTTTGAAGTCTAGTTTCTAAACATTTTCATCATCATGCCGGTTCTCATTAAACGCACTGGGTAGCAATTCGGGTATAAATTTGATGAGCAGTGGCAATAGCACACCTCCTCCCGGAAGCATAAAAAGGGCAAGGGAAGGCACACTTTTACAAATATCCAGCAATTGCGTTTTTACCCGTCTTTTTTCCGATTTATTTAGGTCGCGTACCGTTGAATAGCTCAATAGTAAAACCAAATCTTTACTCTCAGAAAGCTCCTGCAACAGTCTTTTTTTATTACGGAGAATCAGCGTACGTACGGTTTTGGAAGTTTGCGTGTAAAAATGTTTTACAGGATTACTATAATTGAGGTAGGAGATACGGCCGCGGTTGTGAAGTATAAATTCCTGTACGGCAGCAGTGGCTTCAAGGGTTAAATTTTGATTCAGCTGAAGCAGGCTACCCAAACGTTTTAAAAACTCCAGTTCGCCTAATTCCAAACTGTGGTCGTCCCATACAGCAAGTGCTGCAAGATCCAGCATATAGCGTTTGGCGATAAAGCTTTTGAAATGTTCTAGTTTCAGGGTTTCAGGGGTAGTGCCGTTTTTATCAAGGTTGCGATTGTAACGCAGGGATTTTTCAAAAAGTTTCAGTAGTAATTTGTCGTAATGCTCTTTTTCCTCTTTTTGATTGAGGGCCATCCAAATGAGCTGCATAATGCAGGCCTCAAAACGCGCGGCATAATCAGCAATTCCCTCATCCCCTTCCTCCAGGTAGTGCTCAAAAGCCACCACGTCCAGAAAGAGTAGCGCATTGGTAATCAGGTTGCTGAAATTACGCTCCAGCATCGCTTCATTGGTTTGCAATCGGTTTTGGATGATCTTTTCCAACCCGGCTGCATTAGGTTTCGTTTTGATGAAGGTGCCAAAATACGACTTTTGGTTTGCGTTTAGTAGCGTGTAAAAAGAGTTGACTTCCTTAAAAAATTCATCTGTTTTGCCGCGTTTAAAGTAAAAGGCAGCATAGAGCGAATCAAAGAGATTTATTTTTGCCCGTTCGGTCTCATCCCATAAAAGTGGTTCTTTGCTTTGATACGCGCAGGTACGTACCGAAACGCCATAGATAAAACCGGTTTTAACCAATTCTGAGTAAAAGGTTTCTTCGCGAACCCCGTTTTGTGACAACCACTTGGTAAAAGTAGGCTTATGTTTTAAAATCCATCCGGGAGCTGAAGGATTCATAGAAATCTATTTTTAATGTTTAAGTAATTGAAATTCAGATTATTGTAAAATTTAACATTTTAAAATTCAATTTTAAAAACCGAACCCCAAATTACTACGTAAATATAATGAGAAAGTTAAGTTGGGCATTTAACTTTTAATCGTTCAAAAATCCAAACCTTATTTGGAGAATATGAAAAGGAAATGTATCAATTGGTTAGTTGATTAGTTTTTTTGGATTTTTTGTTAGTTGGGAACCACCATGCTTTGGAGAGAGCGGGTGGTTCTTTTTTTTGGAAGAATTTTGAAAGAAATATGGAAAATAAAACCCCGATGCGTAAACATCGGGGTCTTTTCAGTTTCTGAATAAATTAGTTTTAGGAATTAGCTGCTACAGCTCCTAAAGTATAAAGTTGTTCCATTGTAGGTATTTCACTTCCGCCCGCGGGCTCAAGCGTGATACCAAATGCCTGTGAATCATTTGGATTCTCAAGCTCAAAGATTTTATTTTCATCGCTGCTGAAGTTCTCCAGAAGTCCCATACTGGTAGGCGTGAGGGGGTCTAATTGAAGAGACCAAACCTGATAAACAAAGCCTTCAGGAGGTTCGGGGAGGCCTATAGCATCTATATAGGCTTTATTGCCTGCCTTATCCCAAAAAACATTTACGTAGGCTTCCGGTGCAACCTGCTGACCTGCCAAAGGAACTTTGGTTATCTGTGGATCGCGTACAATTGCAAGAATATCTTTAGTTTCCTGGAGTGCATCTTCAGAGTAGTTTAATTTACTTTCCAACTGCACATTTTCGGTTTCTACGACTTTAAGCTGATCGCTTAACTCATTGTTTTTATTGAGTAAAATGAATATACCTATCAAGAATACGATCGACGCTGCAACACTTATGAACGAAATGATACGCGCTCGTTTTTGAGATGCTGTGGGTTGAAGTTGCACCACCCCGCCAGAATTTCTCAATTTCAGCTTAATGGCAGCCAGTAATTCTTCCGGATTGTAAGGAGCTGCTGCCGCAGAAAGATTTTGTAGAGCTTTTTCAATTTGCTCAACTTCCTGCTTCACTTCAGGATACTGTGCGAGTATGGCAGAAACCTCTTCACTTTCTTTAGGAGAAAGTGCCCCATAAACATACAGCTCGAGTATGCCAGATTCTATGTATTCTTGAATGTCCATATTTAATTTACAAGGATTTCCCGCAGTTTATTTATACAAAGTCTGTTGCGTGTTTTAATGGTTCCCAGGGGCATATTTAATTCTTCTGATGCTTCTTTTTGGGTATAGCCTTTAAAAAATAACAGATTAATTACTTTTTTACATTCGTCGCCCAGAGTCTTAATGTATTTCTTGATACCTATCGCATCAACTTTGCTGGTAAAACTGCTTTTATTTTCAAGAATATCTACGAAATATTCCTGTGTAAGGTTTTTCTTTTGATTCTTAAATGCTTTAGATCTTGTCTTATCTATTGCCGCATTGCGCGCGATATTCAGAAGCCAGGTAAAAAAGCGCCCTTTTTGAGAGGAATAGGAATCTGCATTATCCCATACTTTTATAAATACATCCTGCAAAACCTCTTCAGAAGCTTCAGCGTCGTGGATGACACTGTTGATCACACCAAAAATGCTCTCAGAATACAGGCTGTAAATACGTTCAAAGGCTTTTTGATCTTTTTGCTGCAGTTTTAAAATCAGTTCGTCAGGTTGCATAGTGAATTTTTGGTTGGTTAAATGTATCAAATTCTACTAAAAAAGCAGTCCGAAGACTGCTTTATATTATTAATGATGAAATTATTTATTATTGAATAATACCACCGCAACTTACACGGGCACCTGCATCACCACTTGGCTGGCTGGTAAAATCATCTGCACCCTGGTGCACGATAAGGCCTTTACCTAGAACATTTTTCATAGAATCTTCACAATCTATACACCATTCATCGGTAGTCATGGTTATAGTACCATTGCCATTGTCATCGGCTTCAAAGTTCCCGATGTCTCCTTTATGATAACCGGCAGCATCTCCCCATTTACCGTGTTGCTCTTTTGTAGGATTCCAGTGACCACCAGCTGAAGTCCCATCATCTGCAGAGCAATCCGCATTTTCGTGGATGTGGATAGCGTGCATACCTGGCTCAAGACCTTCAAAGACAGCAGTCATAGTAATAGAACCGTCTTCTTCTTTAAAAACAGCGCTTCCGGTTGCGGAGCTTCCGCTTTTAGATTCTAACTTAACGGTAACTTTTTTGGGCTCTGTGGTTTGTTCTTCCATTTCGGAATTTTCCATTACCGTATTTTCTTCAGTGTCATTTTCTTTCTTGTCGTTTTTGCAGGAAGTAAATCCTAAGGCAAGTACAAGACTGAAAAGCATTGCATAATTTTTCATAATAGTATCTTATTAGTTAATTGTTGTACTAAATTAAGAGTTCATATGGCGCTGTACAAAGAATTAAGCATAGCTTAACATTAAAGATCTGAAGGCACCGCTATTGAAACCTTGTGGCTAGTTATGTGTGCCGAAACCCGGGTTACATCACCTAAATACTCTCCATCTACCTGTAAAGCAATAGCTTCTTCTGTAGTTATTTCTACTGTATCACAACATATTACTTCTACAAATTCAGGATCAAACTCGGTGCTGCCATAAAAGGTTTTGAGGATTTCGGTTATACTGAAATTTTTAAAAACGAGAACTTCAAACTTCCCGTCGTTCATTTTTCCCTGCGGATTGATATTCGCTCCGGTACCAAATTTATTTGCATTTGCAATCGCCACCAGAATAGCTTCTTTGTTAAGCTCTTTATCGCCCACACTAATCTTTACCTTAAAAGGAAATTTACTGTTGACCAGCGTAGGAAATGCCTGTAACAAATACCCAAATTTACCCCTAATCTCAGACTGCTCATAATTCTTAATAAGCTGTGCATTAACCCCTACATCAGCAATGTGCAGACAGGTTAGTCCATTAACTTCTAAGGTGTCTAATTCTAAGAAATGATCCCCCAGGGCCACTTCTAATTGTTCCTCAAGCGTTTCTGGTAAATTTAGATTTTCTGCAAGACCATTAGCAGAACCGGAGGGTAGCAAACCCACTTTAACATTTTTTCCTTTAAGCACATCAGACACTTCCCTTATGGTGCCATCGCCACCTGAAATAAGAACGCGCTCCGGCTTCAGCTGAGTTAAGAGCTTTTCAATGGCTTCCAAATCCTGTTTTCCTGTGGTTTCATACACCTCGGGTGTATACTCTTTTCTACTCACAAAATCTTTGAACTCCTTTAGTATGGGTTTTTTGTCTGTACCGCCGGCAATCGGGTTTATGACGAGTAAGATGGTCTTTTGTGTTTTCATTAAGTAGGTTTGAGATTAAAATTAGGTATTTTGAGCACTAAACTACGTTAAGAGAATACCAATACGTGAAACTAGATTTACAATTATACCGGGGTTATGCCAGCAATGAAGAACTGGTCGTTTTTGGCCATGTTTTTAAATCCTGGGCTCCAGATAAATATGAGATTGACCGCAAAGGTTTTAGACACGCATTTTCGGTACTGCATATGTTTCGTATTTCTCCGATGAAAAATGTAGAGGTTGTGCTCAGGTTTTATGACCTGGAAGTGCGTACCCGAACCATGGATGACGGATATTTTCGGTTTAATATTCCTCATAATTTGAAGCTAAAGAATGGCTGGCATAATTATGAAGTGCGTTGCAAATTAGAAGATAAAGCCTTTGGCATTGTGGAGAGCGACCAGTTGCTTAAGCCTTTTGAAAGTAATCTGAGTATTATTTCAGATATTGATGATACCTTTTTGATTTCGCATAGCGGAAATTTTTTCCGAAAACTGTATGTGATGCTGGCTCGCAATGTGAACAGGCGTAAAGTTTTTGATGACGTCGTACGCCATTATCAGGCTTTGAGCAGTAGTGGTCACGCTGATGAAGGAACGCGTAATTCCTTCTTTTACGTATCGAGTAGCGAGTATAACTTGTATGATTTTATCGTTCAGTTTGCTGAATTACAGGAGTTGCCCAAGGCTGTTCTGAAATTAAAAGATATTAAAACGGGTATTACCGATTTTTTGGGAACGGGCGGGGGAGATCACAATCACAAATTTGTGAAGATCAAGGATATTATCTCCTTTTACCCGAAACAGCATTACGTATTGTTGGGAGATGATTCTCAGCGAGATGCTTTTATCTATGAGCAGATTTGTAAAATGTTTCCGCTAAATATCAGAGCGGTTTATTTACGTCAGACAGGCCGGCATAAAAGGTCGAAGATTACCCGGGTTCTTACAAATATGAAACGTCTTCATGTAGAAACCTGCTATTTCAAAAAAAGCAGTGAGGCCATTGCGCATTCTAAAGAAATTGGAATTATTCAAGAGGCATAAAAAAAGCGCCTTGTTTAGAGACGCTTTTTAATTGTATAATTCTGTTTATTCCAGATTAAAGACCTGAGTTTGCCTGAAGGGATCGAGCTCAATAGTTTGCATTTCTGAGCGGTAGCCTTGCCAGTCTTCTGCATAGAACGCATTTACCTCCTGAAGTGCATCATTTAACTCATTTTTTGCCTGACTTATAAGTGTACGTTCGGTACCGGTAAGTCCGCCGGGTCTGCTGCTCAAATAACTGCTGGCTAAATATAGCCTGTTCATCACGGTAACTTCCGGATTGCGGGTTATTCCCTGACGATCATCTTCAGACCCTAAAAATAATGCGATCTTTTTATCAATTTTCTTGATTATCGAAGCCGAACTGTCTATTTGTACCTTGTACTTTTCCTTATCAGCCTCTTTAAGACGTTTCTGAAAATCTTCAGCGGTATTTTTACTTTCAACAAGTTGCTTAACAGCATCTGCTGAAACCTGTACCATTTCTTCCAGGTTTTTTTCAGCCGTATAGATTTCATTAATCGCTGCCTGAGAAATATCTAAACGCGGATCACTTTCTACTTTGATAGTGGTTTGGTCTTCAAGGTCACCATAATGCATTACGGCTTTATACATACCCGGTTTTACGGTAACACCGCTCGGCTCATAATTGCGTTCACGCAACGAGCGTGAAGGTCTGTCGCTTCCTTTTTCATCCAGATACCAGCGCATCGTAAACAGACCGGTAGTATCAGGAGTTTTGGTTTTCAACGTACGAATGAGGCGCTCGCCATCGTAAATTTTTAAAAACACGGTATCCCAGGTTATGGTTGCTTCCGCTTTTTCAGAATCAACTTCTTCAGTTTCTTCTTTTTTCTCTTCTTTTTCAGCCTTTTTGGGTTTGATGAAGTAATTAAAAGCGGCGCCACTGCTTCGGTTTTCTCCACTATACGTCGCATCTGCTCCAAAACGACTTCCGGTAGGTTGCTGAGAAGCATTTTGGTAAGCAGTTGCCGGAGAGAATAGTTCAAGCACGGCAGAATCTTTTGAAGAAATCGCATTCAAAGTTACTTTATCTGCTGCCAGTTCACGCAGGGGTTTTATGTCATCAAGTACCCATATCGAACGACCAAAGGTGCCAATCACCAAATCGTTTTCTCTGGGATGAATAACCAAATCTTTCACAGGAACTGTAGGAAAACCATTCGTCCATTTCTGCCAGTTTGAACCTGCATCGATAGAAACATACAGGCCATCATCGGTTCCTAAAAACATCAAATTAGGTTCTTCCTGATCTTCAATAATCGAAAGGGAATAGCTTTCTACATCCTCTTCATCAACCAGACTTTGCCAGGTTTTACCATAATCTTTCGTGCGGAAAACATAAGGTTTATAATCAAATCTTCGGTAGTTGTTTGCTACCAATAGCGCTTCACCTTTGTTATTTGCGGAGGCTCTAATCTGAGCAATCCAGCTTCCTTCCGGAAGTCCTTTTAGGTTTTTGGAGACATCATTCCAATTTTGGCCTCCGTCAGTAGTGTAGAATACTTTTCCATCATCAGAACCGGTCCAGATCATTCCGCGTTCAACCGGAGAGGGTTCAATAACCAAAATAGTAGTATGATTTTCTGCACCGGTGGCATCCATGGTGAGACCACCGCTTTCACTTTGCTTCTGCTTTTGAGGATCGTTTGTGGTTAAATCGGGAGAGATGACTTCCCAGGTCAGACCTTTATCGGTTGATTTATGTACGTATTGACTGCCGAAATAAAGAGTACTGTTATCGAATGGATCGATATTTATCGCAGCATTCCAGTTAAAGCGCAGTTCAATATCGGGATCAGGATGTGTGGGTCTCACCGAATAGTTATTACCGGTAATGTGATCGTAACGGCTCACATAACCCTGCTGACTCATCGACCAGCCGTACTGAGAATCATCGCGGTCTGGCACTACATCAAAGCCATCACCAAAAGAGATTTCCTGCCAGTAAGAGTTGCGTATACCCTGAGCTTTCCAAATGTAAGCTGGTCCTCGCCAGCTTCCGTTATCCTGCATCCCGCCGTAAACATTATAGGGATACTCGTTATCTACAGCCACGTGATAGAATTGCCCCACCGGAATATTCTCAACAAACCTCCAGGTTTTTCCGCCATCGCGTGTGATATTGAGTCCGCCGTCGTTTCCGTCAATCATAAAATCGGCATTCTCCGGGTGAATGTACCAGGCATGATGGTCGGGATGCACACCGTTATCTGCGCCATAAGCCGGCATCAGTTCTTCGAAACTTTTTCCACCATCTTCAGAAACATTAACATAGGTGAAAATGCTGTAAACCCTATTTTCATTATCTGGAGCCACATAAATTTCGGCATAGTAAAAAGGTCGGTTGCCTATTTCACTCATATCGTCGTTAACCTTTTTCCAGTTTTCTCCGCCATCTTCAGAACGATACAAAGCATTTTTTTTAGATTCTACATACGCATAAACAATATTTGGTTTTCCCGGTGCAATGGCAAGCCCCATTCGTCCCAGGTCGCCTTTAGGCAAGCCGTTTTCAGAAGTAATTTCTTTCCAGTTATCTCCACCGTCGTAGGTAATATACAATCCAGAACCCGGGCCACCACTGTTAAAGAACCATGGATCGCGTTTGTGTTGCCACATTGCCGCAATGAGTTTGTTGGGGTTTGTGGGGTCCATTACAAGCTCTGCTGCACCGGTTTTTTCGTTTACATATAATACTTTTTCCCAGGTTTTTCCACCGTCTTTGGTTCGATAAACACCGCGCTCCTCGTGCTCACCCCAGGGCGAACCAATGGCAGCGGCATACACAATATCTGGGTTGGCGGGATTGATGCGGACACGGTAGATGTGACGGGTTTTTTCAAGACCCATACATTTCCAGGTTTTACCTCCGTCAAGAGATTTATAAATTCCAAAGCCACCATTAAGACTGTTCCGCGGATTTCCCTCACCCGTACCCACCCAAACCACAGCTGGATTGGATTGCTGAATAGCCACCGAGCCTATTGAAGCCGTTGCCTCGTGTTCAAAAACCGGTTCCCACGTAACTCCGCCTGAGGTGGATTTCCACAATCCTCCGGATGCAGAACCTGCATAAATGATGTCGGGATTATCTGTTACTGCATCAATTGCCGTGATACGACCGCTCATTCCGGCAGGGCCAATATTACGAGGCGTTTTGTTTTTCAGTAATTCTAAATCAATTTTCTGAGAGTAACTTACGCTGCCCAAAATCGCTAGTAAAACAAGTAAAATTTTTTTCATAGAGTTGTTGACTAATTTCTAATTGCTCTAAAAATACTAAAAAGCCTCATTTGTTGAGGTCTATTAATGCTTTTAACATAATAAAAGCCTAATTAACAAAACGTTACGGCTTTGAGCTATTTTGTTTAACATCTGAGCTTTATTTTTGAACAAAACTAAAAATCAAATTTATTATGAAAAAGATTGTATTAAGTATGGCCGTATTGGCTAGTGTTGCCTTTACCTCTTGTAAGAATACTGAGAAATCAGAATCTGAAGATGCTATGATGACAGAAGAAGTTGCAATGGAAACCCCTGAATCTACAGAGGAAACTCCACAGCAGCAAACAATAGCAGAAATTGCTATGAATAATGAAAACTTTTCAACCCTTGTTGCAGCGGTTCAGGCGGCTGACTTAGTTGAAACTTTAAAAAGTGAAGGCCCGTTTACTGTATTTGCACCTACAGATGATGCTTTTGGCAAATTGCCGGAAGGTACAGTGGCAACTTTAACCAAGCCTGAGAATAAAGAAAAACTTTCCGGAATTTTAACCTATCATGTGGTTTCCGGCGAATATATGGCTGAAGACGTAATAAAAGCTATTGAAGATAATGGTGGCAGTTTTACTATTCCTACCGTACAGGGAGGTAATTTGACCGCCACATTAGAAGGTGGTAATGTAATATTGACTGACGCTACAGGAAACAAATCAACAGTTGTTATGACCGATGTTGAAGCTTCAAACGGAGTTATCCACGCGATTGACGCGGTGGTAATGCCTAAAGGCTAATTTGCTCATACGTAATTTTATAAAGGCTCCTTTTTAACGAGGAGCTTTTTTTATGTATTAAAAGTTCAAATACTGAAAATTCCTCACAGGGACATTCGCGTTAAAACACGGATGTTTTCTACAAAAGTGTTCAGGAAAAGCGGTCAAAATACGTTACTTTTAAGATACTATGAAAAAGAATATACAGCGCAGGGGATTTGTATTTAAAAGTTACGATGCACCCCAGCAATCCCTTTTTGAGCAATTGCTCGAAATTTTTAAAGAACTTATTACCCATACCTCAGGGGATTTTGACGAGGCGATGGACTGGCTTAAGGAACTGGATAAAGAGTACAATCTTACCAATGAGGATTATACGCTGGATGATTTTGTACAGGAACTTAAAGATAAAGGTTACATTCGGGAAGAGATTGAACCCGATGGAAGCAAGGGTTTGTCTATCACAGCAAAAACGGAACAAGCCATTCGCAAGAGGGCTTTAGAACAGATTTTCGGTAAACTGAAGCGTAGCGGTGCCGGAAATCATCGTACCCATCACGTGGGAAGGGGCGATGAGCATACCGGGGAATATCGGGAATATCGATTTGGTGATGCTTTGGAACGGGTCTCGATGACTGAAAGTCTTAAAAATGCTCAAATCAACAACGGTATGGGGTCTTTTGATCTCACGGAACGCGATTTGGTTGTCGAAGAAACCCAGCACAAAGCCCAAATGAGCACGGTCTTGATGATAGACATTAGCCACAGTATGATTTTGTATGGCGAAGACCGAATTACTCCGGCCAAAAAAGTGGCCATGGCTCTCGCTGAACTCATCACCACCAGATATCCAAAAGACACCTTAGACATTATTGTGTTTGGAAATGATTCCTGGCCTATAAAAATTAAAGATTTGCCCTACCTGCAGGTGGGACCCTATCACACAAATACGGTGGCCGGTTTACAGTTGGCCCTCGATATTTTACGCAGAAAGCGCAATACCAACAAGCAAATTTTTATGATTACAGACGGTAAACCCAGTTGTGTGCGGGAACCTGATGGATTTTACTATAAAAACAGCGTGGGTCTCGATGAGTATATTGTCAACAAATGTTATAGTATGGCCAGCCAGGCACGAAAGCTCAAAATTCCCATAACCACCTTTATGATCGCACAAGATCCCTATTTGATGCGCTTTGTACGTGAATTTACACAGGCCAATCAGGGAAAGGCCTTCTATACAGGCTTACAGGGACTGGGCGAAATGATTTTCGAAGATTACGAAACCAACCGAAAAAAGAGAATACGATAAAAAAGAAGATGACTAAAAAAGCTATGAGTAAACCAACGATTAGAACACTGGGCGAACTTAAAAAGTCAGGCTATGAAAGCCGAAGTATTAAAGACGAGTTACGTGCCAATCTACTGAAAAATATAAAAAATGGAGTCAATTCCTTTGAAGGCATTCACGGGTATGAGTATACCGTAATCCCCGAATTGGAACGTGCAATTCTTTCTAAACACAATATCAATTTACTCGGATTGCGCGGTCAGGCCAAAACCCGCCTCGCACGCCTGATGCTGCAATTACTGGATGAATGGATTCCGGTGGTGGAAGGTTCTGAGTTAAATGACGATCCTTTAAAACCCCTTTCACGCTACGCGAAAGAGCTCGTCGCTGAAAAAGGTGATGACACTCCCATTGATTGGATGCACCGCGAAGAGCGTTTCGCAGAAAAACTGGCAACGCCAGATGTAACGGTAGCCGACTTGATAGGGGATGTTGATCCTATTAAAGCCGCCAATCTTAAACTGAGTTACGCTGATGACCGCGTGATTCACTTTGGGATGATTCCACGAGCTAACCGCTGTATCTTTGTGATCAATGAATTGCCCGATTTACAGGCGCGTATTCAGGTGGCATTATTTAATATTTTGCAGGAAGGCGATGTACAGATACGCGGGTTTAAATTGCGTTTGCCTTTAGATCTTCAGTTTGTATTTACCGCCAACCCTGAAGATTATACTAACCGCGGAAGCATTGTAACGCCGCTTAAAGACCGTATAGGCTCTCAGATTCTTACGCATTATCCGGAAAGTATCGAGATAGCGCGTACGATTACTCAGCAGGAAGCTAAAAGTGATGAACGCACCGAAGATAAAATCTATGTGCCTTCGTTGGCCAAAGACTTGCTGGAGCAAATCAGTTTTGAGGCGCGCGACAGCGAGTACATTGACGCTAAAAGCGGAGTTAGTGCCCGTATGAGTATAACAGCTTATGAAAATCTGCTGAGTACTGCAGAGCGCAGAGCGCTTTTGGCCGATGAAGAAAAGACTATGGTGCGTCTGGGCGATTTTATGGGAATGATACCTTCAATAACCGGTAAAGTAGAACTCGTTTATGAAGGGGAGCAGGAAGGAGCGGCTTCTGTGGCACAAACGCTTATAGGTGATGCGGTTAAAACCTTATTTATCACTTATTTTCCGGAAATTAAAAAACTGGAAAAGCAAAGCGAAAAGAGTCCGTATGACGAGGTGGTTTCATGGTTTTTTGATCAGACTGATTTCAGGTTGCTTGATGATCTCAATGAGGCCGAATACAAGAAAACGTTGGATTCTGTAACTCCATTAGATGAGTTGATCCATACGTTTCAGCCTGATTTAGATAAAAAGGATCGTTATTTTATGAAAGAGTTCGTTCTTTGGGCTTTAGTAGAATTTAAAAAGCTGAGTAAATACCGCCTTTCAGACGGGATGCGCTTTAATGATCTCTACGGAAGTTATATAAAAGGGCTTTAAGCCAAATCGTATAGAGCAAAAATCCCGTCAGAAAACTGGCGGGATTTTTTTGTACTTCATTTTAAGCAGTTTAATTGATGATAGTGAACTCGCTGCGGCGGTTCTCATCATACTGGTCTTCAGAACAATTGATTTCTTCACACTTGTTAATGGGATCAGTTTCGCCATATCCCTTTGCAATCAGGCGGCTATAGTTTATTCCCTTTGAAATTACATATTCCCGGGTAGCCTGGGCACGACGTTCAGATAGGTTCTGATTGTAAGAGTCGGAGCCACGCGAATCGGTATGCGAACCGATTTCAACACGCATCTCCGGGTATTTCCTCATAATTTCTACAAGTTTATCAAGTGTTTTGGCAGCATCGGTTCGAATATTCGCCTTGTCAAAATCAAAATAGATTTTATCCAGGTTTATTTGGGTAAGCTGATTGCGTTCGTTAACCGTTACGATTTCTTCGGAGTCTGAATAGGCTTCAAGGTGAAGTCTCAGGGCTGTTTTTGTATTGCGGGAATATTCAATACGCACTTCTTTTTCAATAGGTGCATATAATTCTTTTGAAGCTTTTACTTTATAGATACTGTTTGGCCGTACTTCAAATTTAAAGCTGCCTTCTTCGTTGGTAACTTCAGTTAATAAAGTTCCTGTTTCGGGTCTGAACAAGGTCACTTTAGCACCCGGTATAGGCTCGAGTGTTTTTTTATTTTCAACATTACCTAAGATTTGATAATCAATATTTGGCAGGACTTCAAAACTGTAGAGTTTATCGGTTCCTGTACGATTAGACGAGAAATAGCCGGTGCCGTAACGTTCTTTCATTATAAGCGCAAAGTCGTCTGCATTTGAGTTGATGGAAGATCCCAGATTATAGGCCTCTGCAAAGGTTTCGTTAGTGTCTGTACTGCGATATAAGTCGAGTCCGCCAAGCCCTGCTGCTCTGTTGGATGCAAAATACAGGTGACCAGCATCAGAAACAAATGGGAACTGCTCGAGTTTATCTGTGTTAATGGCACTTCCTAAATTAACCGGGTCAGAGTAGGAGTTGTCACTATTTAGAGCCACTTTATAAATATCGAAATTCCCAAAACCACCGGGCATATCACTACTAAAGTAAAGGGTTTTTCCATCAGGGCTTAAGGCCGGGTGAGCCACCGAATACTGCGTAGAATTTATGGGTAATCCCTGAATATTTCCCCACTGACCATTTACAAGTTCTGCACGGTAAATCTGCAAGACGGCTACTTTTGCTCCGTTTAAACGTGAAAAATTATCGCTGGTGCGGGTAAAATACATCGTTTTTCCATCTGCACTGAAAATAGCATTGCTTTCGTGGGTGTCTGTATTGATCCCACCCGGAAACAAGCCATCATCGGTAATGGCACTTCCGTTTACATTTGCATAATATAAATCGAGATAGGGTCTGCCGGTCCAGGGATAAATAGGGCGGGCGGCATTTCGGTCTGAAGCAAAAATGATTTGACGATCGTAATAGGCCGCACCAAAATCATTATTACTTGAGCCGGCATCCAGAATTTCCGGGAAGAAAAACTGTTCAGCCTGTAAATCAATATCTTCTATAGCCTTTAAAATATTAATTTCTTCTCCGGTATATGTGGTAAGCAGTTCATTAGCTTTCTCATAATCTTTGGTACGTTTGGCTGCATCGGCATAGCGAAAGAGAATATCCTTGTCCTGAACGGGATTTAATTCCCATAAAGCAGCATAGGTTTCAGCAGCTTTGTCTGCATTTTGGGTATAGTAATATGCATCAGCCAGATTGCGCATAGCCTGGGCATCAAGATTTAAGCTTTCAGATTCTTTAGTATAGGCCTCAATAGCCTCGGTATAGGCCTGATTGGCAAAAAGCTTATGCGCCTGTTGCAGTTTTTTATTTTGCGAATATCCCACCTTACAAATAGCAAGCAGAATTACGAAGAGGGTAAAATTTTTCATAGTTGAAATGCTGTTATTTAAAAGAACCGGGGAGATTTACGGTAGGAAGGGATATTATTAAAAACGTCGAAATCAAATAACACCAGTATTTCGTGGCTGCCATTGTTGTACTGTCCTAAGTTTGACGTGGTGTAATCATAGGCATAGCCTACCCGTATGCCGGGGGTTACTTCAAAATTGACCATGCCGGTCACCGCATCGTCAATACGATACCCGATACCGGCCTCAAAACGCTGGTAAAAGCGAACATTAGTATTTACATCCACACTTACCGGAGCACCGTTTACCCAGCGTGCCATAAAGGATGGCTTGATCTGAAAATCTGCGGAAGGTTCAAACACATAGCCCCCCGTAAGAAAATAGTGCGTGTTTTCACTACCCAGGCGTTGCACTCCGTTTTCGTCTTCAATGTGTTTTGAAGAAACCAGGTTAGGGGCCGACAGACCTAAATAGTAACTTTCCGAGAAATAATACGCACCAATTCCAATAGTTGGATAAGTCTGATTGATATTCTGCTGAAATGAGGGATCGGTTGCGGGACCCCCGCTACCTAATTGAATGTTGCTAAAATCAGTACTGAAAAATGAAGCTCCCGCCTTTAAACCCAGAGAAAGGGTCGCATTTTCCTGAAACTTTAGCTTGTAGGCAAAATCTGCATTGAGGTTGGTTTCCTGCACCACATTACCTATCTCGTCGTGAACCATATTGAGACCCAATTCTACCTTGTCAGACATTGGCAGGTGCCCAAATAAGCTGGCCGTGGTGGGAGCCCCGTCTATGCCAACCCATTGTGAGCGGTAGAGTGCGCCTACTTTGGCCTTATTAACCGAAGCATAAGCCGGGTTAATAAGGCTCATATTATACATATACTGCGTGTATTCGGGATCCTGTTGCGCGTAGCTGCTTCCGCAAAAAAGAACAAGACCTGCAAATAGTGTGATTATTGAAGTTGAAATTTTCATCGAGTAATCCTTTTTTTAACGGTTGAGATATACGTTACCTTGTTTTGGGCCGGTCTGGCCATCGTTGAAATTAATGATGTAGAAATACACCCCGTTTGGAAGTATATTGCCTCCCAAATTGTTAGTATTTGCATTTCCGTCCCAGAAACCTACAGCGGTATTGCCTTTAAAAACCACGCTGCCGTTTCGGTTAAAAATTTCTATGGTGTAATCGGGGTAAATGATATCGATATTTTTGATTTCAAAAACATCGTTCATTCCATCACCGTTAGGGGAAAAGCCAGTAGGGATAAAGACCGAATCGCATCCGCCCAGATCAATAGTTACTTCAAGACGCACAGAACTTTCGCAACCGGTTTGATCGTTAATTACACTTAAATAATACGAAGTGTTATCCAGAAGTAAGGTAGTTGCGCTAAGTGGAGCACCACCGGTAGCCGAATTATAGGTTACCACCGTGAACGAAGTACTGATTCGGGCTTCAAGGTCTGCAACGGTGGGGCTGTCGTTGATGCAGAATACCTCTCCATTAGCACCAAGTGCAGGAACCTGAGGGTCTTCAATAACAAAAGAACCTGCCGGATTGCCCAGATTAGCGGCGCTGCAAAGGGTTATAACATGTTGCACATCTAGAATGTTAATCGTGGTAGAACCGCTGTTTGCAAAAAGTGAGGAGTCTGGCGCGAAAACGGCTGTTCCCGCAGCAAAAGTGAGCGTTTCGGTAATTTCATCACTGGTATTGGCACCACTCAGTTGATAGGTAACTTCATAATCTGCATCTGCCAGAAGCGTTGCGCCAGAAAGGCTTACTTCAACCGGTTCACCAAAGCACACATCGGCTATGCTCACAGTGAGTCCAACGGCATCCGGTAGAGGTAGGACTTCAAAATCATCTGAAATAACCAGGGGATCCGAATCACAACCTGCTGCACTGCTCACCAGTCTAAGTGTAAATGTAGTTACACCCGTATCGCCCAATAAGGAAGCAGGAATTTCAAAGCTTCCGGATCCTGAAGTGATATTCAGAGTAGCCTCGACATTGGTGTTTTCATTAGCTCCCGAAAGATCGTAGAAAACAGTGTAATCTCCATCGGCAAGTCCGGTTGCATCTGTAAAGCTTATAAGTCCATTTTCGTTTAAACAGATATCAAAAGCGCTGAGTTGCTCTGCAGCTACTTCAGGAATCGGGTTTACCAAAAAGTCAGTTGTCGCCACATTGTTGCTTACACAAGAAGTATTTACATCAGTTACCTGAGTAATACTAAAGTTAGTAGTACCGGAAGCTGTAAGAGTCGTCGCATCCAGACTTATAGTAGCTTCACCACCGGTAAAGGTTATTCTTTCAGTAACCGAGGCTGTATTTGCATTGCTCAGGGTATAGACTATATCATAATCGCCATCGGCAAGATCTGTACCTGCAATAGTTACGGTCGCATTTTCCTCCAGGCAAATGTCGTCCACACTTAGATCTGCACTTTCAACTACCGGCAACGGATTGATTGCAAAGTCGGTTGAAATAGCAAGACCGGAAGCAACACAAGAACTGGTTTCATTGGTAACCTGAACTATGCTTATTGCGAGTGTTCCTGTATTGGTAAGAAGCGCAGGGTCAATATTAAATGTAGCCTCACCATTTACAACGGCGACGTTATTAGCCATACCACTGCCGGTGCTGGCACCCGTAGTTGTGTAATTTAAGGAGTAACTACCGTCACTTAAAGCTGGCGCACTAAGTGTAGCAGTCACCGGGCTGTCATTTAAACATGTATCATTGATGCTTAAAGTTGCGGCGGTAAGATCTGGCGGAGCGGCAATAGTAAAACTTTCTGAAACAGGTGTATTAGAACTCGAGCACGCTGTGGAAGCGTCTGTTAAAGAGTTGATTTGTATACTTGTTTCGCCGGGATTGGGGACTAAAGCAGCATCAACTACTAGAGTTCCACTGCCTGAGGCAAAGTTAAGCGTGGCGGTTTGATTAGCTTCCATATTTTGTCCTGAAAGATCAAACATAACTTCATAGATGCCGTCCAATAGCGTTCCGGTGGTGTCCGTAATTAGTAGTGACACGTCCGATCCCAGGCAGGTAGTGGCGAGCTCAGAGATGGTAATCTGGCTAAAATTAGGCTCGGGATTTATGGAAAAAGTGGTGGTAAGTGCTGTAACCGTTACGGTACAGGCATTTGGTGTACTGGTGTCTGTGATTTCAGTAATGCTTAGGGTGTTAGTACCCGTATTGGTCAAATTAGCAGCAGCAATGCTAAAATTTGCCTGGCCCGAAACAAATTCTAGAGTCTCGGTTTGATCGGTTAATGCGTTAGCTCCTGTAACCTGATAGACGATATCATAGGAGCCATCAACACTATTAGGATTATTGATGTTTACGGTAACAGCCTCACCTTCACAAGAGGAATCTGCGGTTAAGGTCGAATTTTCCAGCGATGGTAACGGGTTTACTTCAAAATCGGTTGATGCAGGCAGACCCGCAGCAGGGCATTCCTGATTTTCAGTGGTTAGCGCTGTGATTTCAAGAGTGGTGGTTCCGGCTTCGCCAAAAAGGTTTCCGGCTAAATTAAAGCTGGCATCACCGTTTGTAAAGGTTACTGTGATAGTTGTTTCTTCAGCTGTATTGGCACCGCTAATGGAATACGTAAGATTATAATTACCATCTGCCACAGCGGAAGGATCTACGCTTACGAGTGCAGTGGCGCTTTCATTTTCACATATATCTTCAACCTCAAGCGTGCTTGCACTAAGATCAGGTGTTGCAATAATTTCAAATGTCGTGGAAGGATTTGTTGTAATCGTCGTTTCACAATTTGAAATGCTGTTTTGCAGGGAAGTCAGTGTAAGGGTTGATTCACCATTCATCAAGATACCTGCAGGAAGGTCAAAACTCCCGGTACCATTAACCAGTTCCACATCTTCGGCTACAAGAGCATTTTCAGATATGGATCCGCTGATGTCATAGGTGAAATTATAGGTGCCGTCTGTAAGATTTGCGGGTGTAGAGGCATCTGTGATCGTCACCGTAACCACATCATCCTGGCAGGTGTCGTCAATACTAACGGAAACGGTTTGGGGGTCAGGAACCGGAAGTACTGTGAAATTTGTAGTTAAGCTTGAAGCAGTTACACAACCGCTACTGTTCTCTGCGCGAGTGAGTGTGGCTGTATAATCCCCTTCTATAGGCAGGGCGTTCGCCATAATCATAATGGAAGCACTACCATTCGTCACGGTCGCAGTTTGAGTATATTCCTGGGTTGAAGTGCCAGTAGCGAGGGTATATGTAAAGCTATACTCGCCATCCGCCAGCTCAATAACTCCTGTTGTTCCAGCATCCGTAATAGAAAAGTTGGCATTTTCGCCAAAACATAAAGGCTCATTTACTGAAATAGCGCTATCTGAAAGATCAGGCAGGGCTACGATTGTAAGGCTGTCTGTAAGTTCACCTATCAGGGCATCGCAAGTTCCATCTGTATTGGGATCAACTATCTGAACGATACGCAATTCTGCAACACCGGCAGCTGTAAAGAAATCCGGATTTACGTTGAACGAACCTTCACCATTTAAAAGCGTCAGGCTTATGGTTTCACTGCCAGAATTGGGAGCAGGACTCACCGTGTACGTAACCTCATAATCTCCGTCTGGAATTAAATTGGGGTCCCCGCTGAGCGTGGCAATCGGTGTTATGGGCAGGTCATCTTCACAAATAATATCTTCCGCATCATCGGGAAAGGTAAGTTCCAGGGATGCATTGGTAAAGTCGGCAACCTCCTCAATAGTAATTGTGACGTTAGTGCGGCTTTCGTTACATATTTGATTTATAGGCTCTACAATATAGGTGAATATATATTCGCCAGGTCCAAAGGTGTCCCGTATGTTTTGAATGTTTATAGAACTGTCGTTAATACCACTTATTTCGTTGGTAGTTATTTCTTCCCAGTAACCTCCGTCATCTTCGTTAATTATAGCATTGCGCAGGTTGAAGTTGGTTTGACCAGTTAAATCATCCGATTCACAAAAGCTTGTTTGTACAGACGGATCGGGATTTCCGGATTCAGGGGCAGGTGTAACTTCCAGGATTACCGTACTACTCAATTGATCAGAGTTTGGAGGAAAGCAACTTTGAGCCACTTGATCGGTAACGGTATAGGTAAATGTATAACTCCCTGTACCGGCCTGTGCAGCGTCAAAGGTTCTTCCCGATAAAGCTCCACTTACCGAAGCAACTGTGTCGCCGTTATCATTGTCTACCGCTGTTAACGACCATCGGCCGGGCACTGTCGCAGATGGATTACCTCCTGTAAATTGAAATAGATTCACATTTGTATTATCATCACAGGCTACAGCGTTCATGTTATCTCCTCCGGGATATCCCGCAAGATTGAGAGTGACTGTTGCACTCTCACCACAGCTGGAGTTGGTATAAGTGTAGGTAAAAACACCGCCCGAGCTAATCACCCAGGTATTGAGCACCCCGGTTGTAGTATTTAGACCGTTACTGTTGTCGTTATCTGTCCAGTTACCACCAGTTTGTGGATTTCCTCCAAGAGCAGCAAACAAATCGACAAACTGCTGTGTGCTTTTATCACAGAGGTCTATGGTATTATCTTCTCCGGCGCATTGCGAAAAGGTTTTAGATGAAAAGCCAAATGAAAATAGCAGGAAAAACAACAGTGTAGTCTTCCTGAGAAGCGTAGTGTTCTTTATCATAGGAGTTGGGTTAGTAAAATTTTATGCAAGTTACATCGATGAATTACACATAATTACGATCAAATGTAAAATAATTAATTGAATATTTAGATTTTTTATTGGTTTCAATCATAAATTTTCAATTTTTCCATCAGGATATTTTGCAAAACGCTTCATTTCTGATGCATGAGTGTGTTCTGTAGAAGGCCAGGGCCAACCCCCAAATTGATCCTGCTGAAAGCGCATAAAAGCATTTTCTATGTCTTTACGACTATTGCCAACAAAGGGACCGTGCTTTACAACGGGTTCTCCAATTGGGTTACCTTCCAACAGCAATAGCTTTGCCGATTTAACTCCATTTTTCAGAGCTAAACTTTCTGTAGCTTCAGCTTTAATGTGATGCATCACCGAAATATCAAAACCCTCAGATTCCAGATTTTCACCCTCATAAAAATAGAGCGAACGGTTGGCTCCCTCAGCACCTGCAGGTATTGTGAATTCAGCATCTGCATCCATATTAATCAGCCAGATCTGAATATCGTTTGCGGGATCTGCCGCCCAGGAATCTGGCGCAGGTTTTAGTGCAGCCTGACCTTTAAAGCTTCCGGCGACAAGTTTTATTTTTGTAGCTCTTCCGTTTGAATCATTTGTATCTACAACGGGAATATCTTTGTTCCACATCATTCCAAAATAGGGCTCTACCTGCTTGCTTTTGGCAGGAAGATTGAGCCAGATCTGAAAGAGCAATAGCGGATTTTCTTCCTCTTTATTCAGCAGGGGAAACATTTCGCTGTGCTGCACTCCCTTACCGGCGGTCATCCATTGTACATCACCTTCTCCAAAGCGGCCGGCAGCACCCAGCGAATCGGAATGATCAACAAAACCCCTTTCGCAAATGGTAACGGTCTCAAAACCCACGTGCGGATGTGCCGGAAAACCGGGTACTTTTGAGCCGTGGTACATGGCCCAACCGTCTTTTTGAATAAAATCCTGACCTGTGTTTCGACCCGCAAGTGGGGCATCGGGACCTAATTTTCCGTTTCCTTTTGGGTATTGGTCATTGTGAAATGCACAAAACAGAAACGGGTCTTGTGTATCCCACGGCATTTGTAGACGTGTGATTTTTTTGATGGCCATAGCGTGTGATTTTTAGATTGGAGCTAACGAAGATAAGCACCAAATGTTAGATATGAAAGATAGCTTTTAAAGCTTATCTGTTGAGAGGAAGCTTTTGTAGACTTCATTTTGTAATTTCAACTTTACAAAAATCCAAAGCATGAAATTTTTTCAAAAAGAAATACAACTAAACGCGCGTCGCAGAGGTTTTCACCTGATTACTTCAGAAATAACACGAGAGCTGAATGAACTGGGCGAAATTAAAATCGGTCAACTACAGGTTTTTATCAAACATACTTCAGCATCACTCACTATTAATGAAAATGCCGATCCCACCGTGCGTGAAGACTTTGAAAGCCATATGAATAAAATGGTGCCGGAAAACGCACCCTATTACAAACATACTTTTGAAGGGCCCGATGATATGCCCGCTCACATTAAAGCCAGTTTGATGGGAACATCTGTAACAATTCCGGTTACAAACGGGCGGTTGAATCTGGGTACCTGGCAGGGAATTTACCTGTGTGAGCACCGTGACCATGGCGGTAGTCGTAAGCTGGTTCTGACTTTATTTGGTGAGTAATTGTTTTTTTACGGAAATCAATTGCTCCAAAATGTGTTCTACGCCATTTTCAACATTGCTTTTGGTGGAGTACACGGCAGCTTTAATCACATTGGGGTGTGAGTTTTGCATAGCAAAGCTGAATGCAGCCTGCTCGATCATTTCCAAATCGTTGTTGTAATCGCCAAAAGCCATCGTTTGATCCCTAGAAATATTCAGTTTTTGCTGAAGCAATTTTAAGGCACGACCTTTATCGGTATCCAGATGGCTGATATCGAGCCAGTTTTCGCCACTCACTTTAACCTTTACCTGATCTTCCAGATCCCGAACCTGAGGGTAAGTGGTCTCTTCTGAACCTCCAAAACTATACACAGCAATTTTAAAGAAGGAGTCTTCGGTAATCGCAGTAAGATCTTCTACGTTTTTGTATTTGGTATAATACTCTTTAAATATCTCCAGAAATTCATCGTGGTCAGACTCCACATAGGCCTGCTCTCTTCCGCAGAGTACAATATAAGCATCTTTAATCTCGCGCATGCGCCTGATGAGCTTATGAACGGTTTCGGTATCTATGGTACAGGTATCCAAAACTTCTTCGCCTTTTACAGTGATCCCTCCATTCTCGGCAATGACAAAGATGTCATTTTTTATAGGAGCCAGTTTTGAAACAATGCTGTAGTACTGTCTGCCGCTGGCTGCTACAAACGGAATATCGTGTTCCTGTAATTCTTTAAACAGTTCAAAAAAACGATCGCTTACCTGGTCTTCGTGATTGAGGAGCGTACCGTCCATATCTGAAATGACCAATTTTACCTGAGATAAATCCATAGCGGCAAAGATACTTTAAAGCTTCAGCCCTAAAAACCCTTTTATATTAATTCAATCTTAAATCAGCTGCTTAATATTTTGCAGCCTGATCAATGCCTTCAGAAGCTTTTTCGATAAACTCGCGCAGGTCTTCATTGGCGGTTTCAAGATCTTCGGCACGCAGATACATCATATGTCCGCTGCGATAGCCTTTAAAATCCATACGATCGTCAAACTTCCCGTTGATGTTGACTTGCCCCATAATGTATTTGGCATTAAAATAGGTGCAGGCGCCGTCATAATAACCCGATTGTACTAAAAGGTGCAAATTGGGGTTGATCGCCATAGCTTCACGCAGGTCTGCACCGGCGTGGTTGTTTGAGCGGTCCCAGGGATGTACATCGCCAAAAAGATCGTAGGTAAGATCGGTTTTAAAGCCCAGTTCTTCACGCATATAATAATTGATTGCCGGGGTAAAACTGTGCAGCCAGGAGGTAAGTTCGCTGTTATAATCAGGCGAGGTGCCGGCATCGGCAATGTCGAGTCCACGGTAGCGGCTATCCAGACGGCCGATGGTAAAGCCTTTTGTGTCGCGAAGCAGGTCTTTCCAGAAATAATTAAAGGGTATGGCAAGGTTGTTTTGCTTAACGGTTTTAACGGAAAGACCGGAATAATAGGCTATTTTTTCGGCTACCGCTTCTTTTTCGGCTGCGGAAGCATAACCGCCTTTAGCCAAAACAGGAAGGAGTTCATTTACAGTATAAGCCTCAACTTCCGGAAGCATTTCAGTAAGGTCTTTATTCTGAAGAGCAGGAGGTAAGACTTTGTGATACCAGGCTGTCGCTGCGAAATAAGGCAGGCGGTTTGCCATCTCCACCGGACCTTCAAACTCAAAACCTATTTCGGTAGGGGAGACCAGGATTACCCCATTTAGGTACATCCAGCGCTTTTGTTGCAAGGCGTTAGCAAGACCTGAAACCCGTGTGGTTCCGTAACTTTCTCCAATAAGAAACTTTGGAGAACGCCAGCGGTTATGTCGGGTGACGAAGGTGTTAACCCAATCAGCAAGGTATGATATATCTGCATTTACGCCGAAAAACTGTTCGCGTTCAGGCATTTTGCCTTCCGCATTGGGAATCATACGGCTGTAGCCCGTGTTTACGGGATTGACGAAAACTACATCAGCCACATCGAGCACCGAGTTGGGATTGTCTTTAATGCCATAAGGCTGCACGGGATAGCCTTCATCTGTGATCTTCAGGATGCGTGGACCGGTGTAAGCAATGTGCATCCAAACTGAAGCAGAGCCGGGACCACCGTTAAAACTGATGAGCAACGGCCGGGTCTGGTTATCTGAAATGTCAGAGCGGGAGTAATAGGTGTAGTTCAAGGTAGCAACGGGATTTCCGCTTTTATCCCATACCGGCTGGAAACCCAATTCTGCAGTATATGGAATCGTTTTGCCTTTGATACTTACCGAATGTTTAGAAATCATCGTAGTGTCAACAGGTGCTTTTACCTGTTGGGCGTAAGTTGCATTTATAAGCAAAGCGAAAAGAACAAGTAGTGAATATCTCATAGTAGTTTTAATAAATGTGGCTTTAAAAATACAATTTGTGTTTAATTCAGTTTCCA
>CAYNMH010000019.1:34463-39792 GCA_964398145.1 uncultured Flavimarina sp.
GCCCGCACGTACCAATGCCTGCAATTCCTGATGTAAGGACAAACCGGGATACATATAGGAGTTAAAAGCTCCACAGTCTGAACCTGCCAGCAGCTTCACACCATTTTGATGCAGTTCTCCTGCGAGGTTTACAAAAGCCGAATCCAGGTTTTTACGCATTACTACAAACTCGGGCGAGGCGTTTTTAGCACTGTTGATACGCCCGGCATAAGTTTTTTGAATTCCGGGACCTACGTAATTTAAGTAGGTGTCGTTAGTATGATTTTCTTCATCCAGATAGCTCAACGTATGACCAATGTGCAGCGTGGGCACCACAAAAACTTCCCGATCCTTAAGTGTTTTAAAGGTGTTTTGAGCGGTGGAATCTGAATAGGTATGCATCACACGGTCTAAAGAGGACCAGAAGCCGGCTTCTCCATTTTTCACCGCTTCGGTGATAGACTGTTCTTCGGCAGAGCAGCCTTTTAAAACGTAGTATAAATGTTCAATCGCATCAATACCTGAATTTATCGCTTCGTCAAGCTTAACGCTGTAGGGCATATGGCCGCTGGTGATCATCCCGCGGGCTTCGGCTTTAGCAATAACATTCAGATAGTTTTCTGCAGAAATCGTACTGTCGTAAATCTTTACAAAGTCTACATTCAGTTGTTGCAGGGAGTCTAAGGCCGCTTCCGTTTCGGCTTCGCCGGAAACTTCAAGCGAACCCGCCCAGGTAGCACCGGGGCCGTCGATTTTTGGTCCCGACGTATAAATATCAGGTCCGGTAAGCTTACCGGATTTAATTTGATTTTGCCAGTCCTGTACAGCAAGGGTAAGATCCCCGCCGGCATCACGTACTGTGGTAATGCCATTTGCAATATAGAGATTAAGCAGATTTTTATTTTCATTAATGAGACTGTCGCCCCCTCTAAAGTGTACATGATTGTCCCAGAGGCCGGTCATTAGGTATTTACCGGTGGCATCCAGGGTTTCTTTAGCTTCGATTTGAACTGCTTCCGTACTATCTAAAACCCCGGTGATGCGATCACTCTGAATCGCAATAGATTGATTGGGGTAGACGCGACCGGTTTCCAGATCGATTCGGTTTACATTTTTGATAAGAAGATCGGTTGTGAGTTCTTCGGTCTTACAGGAAGAAATGAGCACTAACAGCAGGCACAGGTGAGGTATTATTTTCATAGCTTCAAAGCATTAGGTGAACTGGATTTTTGGCTTTGCCAAAAAAAAAGAGCCTTTTAAAAAAAGACTCTCTAAAGATATTCAATGCGTGGCTTACTTGCCCCATTCGGTGTGGAAAATACCTTCGCGGTCAATACGCTCATACGTGTGCGAACCAAAATTATCGCGTTGTGCCTGAATAAGGTTAAGCGGTAAATGGCTTGAAGTATAGGCTTCAAAGTAGTTAAGCGAGTTGCACAGACCCGGTACCGGAATACCACTGCTTACCGCATAAGCGACGAGTTCGCGCACGGAAGCCAGGGTTTCCTGTACTTTAGGTACAAAAGACGGAGCTAACAATAGATTAGGTAAATTAGTATCCTGCGTATATGCGTCAGATATATCGGCTAGCAAACCTGCACGAATAATACAGCCGGCTCTCCATATTTTGGCAATGACAGACATATCGAGATCGTATTCATATTCTTTAGAAGCTTCGGCAAGCTGATGTAATCCCTGTGCGTAGGCAATGATAAAGGAGAAGTATAGGGCTTCTTCAGCCATCCCAATAATTTTATCTTTATCGATAGCTTTAGGCTCCGGGCGGTCATACAGTTTATCAGCAACAATACGCTCGTCTTTTAAAGCTGAAATTTCCCGCATACTTACGGCAATATCAATAGTAGGAACGGGAATTCCCAAGTCCATTGCATTTTGTGAAGTCCATTTGCCGGTGCCCTTTTGCTTGGCTTTATCGAGAATTTTATCTACTAATCTTCCGTCTGCTAAATCATCTTCCTGCTGGAATATTTCGGCCGTGATTTCTACTAAAAAGGACTGGAGGCGACCTTTATTCCACAAGTCATAGACCTGATGCAACTCATCGTTATTTAAACCAACTGATTTTCGCAGCAAATCATAAATCTCAGAAGTCAATTGCATCATTCCGTATTCAATACCGTTGTGCACCATTTTTACATAGTTTCCGGCAGATTTTGGCCCCAAATGCGCTACACAGGGTTCTCCTTTATAGTCTGCCGCAACAGCTTCAAAAATAGGCTTGATGTGTTCATAAGCTTCGGCATCGCCACCGGGCATGATACTAGGGCCCTTACGCGCACCTTCGGCACCACCACTCACCCCGGCTCCAAAAAAGTTAATGCCTTTTTCTTTTAAATAGGCTTCGCGGCGGTCTGTATCTGTAAAAAAGGAATTTCCACCGTCAATAATAATATCGCCTTCATCAAGATGTGGAAGTAAATTTTCAATAACCTGATCTACTATTTTCCCGGCGGGAACCAGGAGCATAATCTTTCGTGGAGCAGCAAGTGCATCGGTAAAGGTTTCGATGTCTGTAGCGGCATCTACTTTATTGAGGTCACCGCCTTCTTTTTTAAGTGCATCTACTTTTTCGGGATCAAGATCGTAGCCAAAGGCTTTAAAATTATTGTCTGCGACGTTCAATATAAAATTGCGACCCATAACGCCGAGACCTACCAGGCCAAAATCATAATTTTTATGCTCCATAATAATTTGTTATTGTTCAATTAAATTTACACGCTAATGTTTTTATAAAGGCTCTGCTTTGCGGCTAAGATGCCTTATTTTTGCGCGTATGATAGCCAAAATTAAGTGATAATAGTGACATGAGACACCTATAAATTATAAACTCATGTTATTTTGCCAAACCAATCGTATCACATAAAACTAAAACCAATCTAGTCCTATGAATTCTACATCAAATCAGCTTCTGGTCATTTTTGGAGCTTCTGGAGATCTTACCGCGCGTAAACTCATACCTGCGCTTTATAACTTGTATGCTAATGGGCATTTCCCGGAGCATTTGGTGGTATTAGGTGCCAGCCGCAGTAACCTGAGGGATGAAGAGTTTAGAAAACGCGTGGTTTATGAGAGCGAATTTTTAAAAGAAGAGGTGAAATCCCGTGATAAGGAGTTTATCAAAAAGTTTGCTGATATGATGTTTTACACCGATCTGGGCGACGATTATGATTCAGAATATACCGGCCTGGCCAAGCGCATCAACGAATTGAATAAAGAATATAAAACTGACGATAATTTTACATTTTACCTCTCCACACCGCCCAGTTTATATGAACCTATTGCCAAAAACCTGTACGATCAGGGATTGACCAAAGGTAGTGGCGGCGATAAAGGTTTTAGACGTATTGTGGTCGAAAAGCCTTTTGGTTACAGTTTGGAAACGGCTAAAGAACTCAATGTAGGGCTTCAGAAATACTTTAAAGAGCGCCAGATTTATCGAATTGACCACTATTTAGGTAAAGAAACCGTACAAAACCTGATGGTGACGCGGTTTTCCAACTCCATTTTTGAACCTTTATGGAACCGCAACTACATTCACCACGTAGAAATCACCAATGCCGAAACAGTGGGAGTGGAGAAGCGCGGCGGGTATTATGACAAATCGGGCGCGTTACGGGATATGTTTCAAAGCCATCTGTTGCAGATTGTTTCGCTCATCGTGATGGAGCCTCCCATTAATGCATCGGCTGAAGAAATTCATAATGAGAAGGTAAAGGCATTAAAATCATTGCGTATTATGCGCGATGAAAAAGAACTTTTTGACCATACCATGAAAGGCCAATATATTGCCTCAAGCATCAATGGTAAACGGGTAAAGGGCTATCGGGAAGAAGAAGGGGTTGATCCCGAGTCTAAAACCGAAACCTATGCCGCAGTTAAGTTTTTTGTTGACAACTGGCGTTGGAAAGAAGTTCCGTTTTACGTGCGTACGGCTAAGCGTATGCCTACCAAGGTAACCGAGGTAGTGATACACTTTAAAACGCCGCACCATCAGGTATTTAAAAATCAGGACATCAACAATAAAGATAACAAGCTCATCATTCGCATTCAGCCTGATGAAGGTATTTTGATCAAGTTTGGGGTAAAAGTACCGGGACAGGGCTTTAAAGTGGAACGCGCCAATATGGATTTTTACTACAGCAGCCTGAGTGATAACAATATTATGGATGCGTATGAACGTCTGTTGCTAGACGCCATGCAGGGCGATACCACACTTTATGCGCGTGCAGACGAGGTCGAGGCAGCCTGGGCGTTTGTTGACCCTATTTTAGAGTATTGGGCAAAAGACATCAATGTAAATACGTACGGATATCCCGCCGGAACCTGGGGGCCAAAAAATTCAGATGATCTTATCGAAGATGCCAATGGATGGCGCAATCCCGGGGAGTTACTTACTGATGAGACCGGATACTGCATCATTTAAAATGTTAATGGTTAGCTGTTAATTGTTAAGTGGTGGTGAGTAAGGGTAGAAAGTAAGTTGTTAGAGGTAATAAGTGTTATTAGGTTATTTAAAACTGAAAACAGCAGACCACAAACCCTTGTTAACATTGAATTTTAAACTTTGAATTTAAAGAAATGGAATTACGTATAAAAGAAACTAAAGAACAGGTAGCGAAAGATTTTTCGGAATTTTTTAAAGAGTTGTGCTCACCTGGAGAGCCGGTGCATATTGCACTTTCAGGCGGAAGTACTCCGAAAATTGTTTTTGACCAACTGGCATCTGAATTTGGAAAAGATATAGACTGGTCACAGGTATATTTGTACTGGGGCGATGAGCGCTGCGTACCGCCTACCGATGACGAGAGCAACTATAAAATGACCGTAGATCATTTGTTGTCGAAGATTGAAATTCCGAAGACCAATATTTACCGCGTAAAAGGAGAGAATGATCCCGAAGAAGAGGCCAAGCGTTATAGCGAGGTGTTGCAGGAAAATATCCCAACAGCAAACGGAATCCCATGTTTTGATTTGGTGATTTTAGGAATGGGGGATGATGGGCATACGGCTTCTATTTTTCCACATCAGATCGCGTTGTGGGATATGCCCGAAAACTGCCGGGTAGCCACGCATCCTGATAGCGGTCAAAAACGAGTAACCATCACCGGAAAAGTGATTAACAACGCTAAAACCGTGGCGTTTTTGGTTACCGGAGCGGGCAAAGCCGAAAAAGTGACGGCGATCATCAATCAGCAAGACGGCTATAAGGACTACCCGGCCAGTCTTGTAGCTCCTAAGAGTGATGAGCTGATTTGGTTTTTAGATAAAGCTGCGGCAGCGGGAGTGGAATAGCTGATTTTGGTTCTTAAAAAGTAAAGGGATGTTAGCC
>CAYNMH010000019.1:39892-41259 GCA_964398145.1 uncultured Flavimarina sp.
AAAATTTAAAGGCAAAATTAAAAATTACTGCTAAAACTGGATTCTTCCTGTTGACGGCTCGTGTTACTTTTCTTTTTTCAATAAGTCAGACCTACCCGGATCATTTTTTTGTGATCTAGCCAGACTGGAATGAGCTTCAGCCTGCATTTCCACACGGGTGCGAGGTAAGCTTTCAGGATAATTTTTCTGTATAAATACCACCAGTTTTTCACGGACCAATACGCGTAAATCCCAGGCAGTAGGGGAGTCTTTAGCGCTCATCAAAGCCCGGCTTTCAATCGTATCATTAGTCACATTGGTAACCTGAAGCACATTCACTTCGCCATCCCAAAGATCGGTTCCTTTTAAAATGCGGGTAAGTTCGTCGCGTAGTGCATCAAAGGGCACTTTATAGTCGGTATAGGTAAACACAGTTCCTAAGATGTCTGAGGAGTTGCGCGTCCAGTTTTGAAAAGGTTGTTCAATAAAATAGGTAGTGGGGAGAACCAGCCGGCGTTTATCCCAGATTTTGACTACTACATAAGTGAGGTATATTTCCTCAATTCGGCCCCACTCGCCTTCAACTACCACGACATCGTCCATTCGTATGGGTTGTGTAAATGCGATCTGTATACCCGCCATTAAAGTTCCCAGGGCTTTTTGTGCCGCGAAACCAATAATGATACCGGCAATTCCTGCAGAGGTAAGCATGCTTACACCAATAGATCGAATACTTTCAAAACTCATTAAAGCGATACTTACAGCAAAAAGGACGATTAAAAAAATAAGCACCCGTTCTAAAACATTGAACTGAGTATAAACCTTTCGCGCGTGAATATTATCAGCGGCACTCATATCGTATTTAGTGAGAATATGTCTTTTAAAGGCCTTTATGAGTACAATAAGCGCCCAGGTAATGCTTAAAATAAAGAGGAGCGTGCTGGAGTGCAGGAGTAAGCTTTCATCTACCACGCTTAAGAGTTGGTCGTTAGTCCTAAAAATGCGTAAGATCAAGGCGAGCATAAAAAGTGCCAGGGGAATACGAATTTTACCCGCAAAATTGAGCGGAAGCATCGTTTTGGGACTTTTACCCAACTTGCGCAGCACAAAAAATAAGATAGCAAATACTACTAATCCAGCAGCGAGGGTGATGAGTAAAAATACTGAGGTTTGGGAGTCCAGATAATCAAGCATAGGGTTAAGATAAGTTGTGTTCTTTTTAAAACTAAAGTTTCAAATGGCATTTTTAGTTAATAAATTTTAAAACTTTAAATATCAGCTTACTACAACGTTGGTAAAATTGATATACACGCGAAATATTTCATTTGTTGTGATCAAATTCAAGATATTATGAACTATTGGGCGGATATAAATGAATGCAGTAAATC
>CAYNMH010000020.1:0-40705 GCA_964398145.1 uncultured Flavimarina sp.
TATGTGATGGCGGCAGCCCACGAGCCTGCGACCAGGCCGATGTGGTGATCCAGGTACTTCCGATAGGAGGTCCTGACAATGCGGCCCCTGTAGCTAATGATGATACGGCGATCACAGAAGCCGGTACGCCTGTAAGCGGTAATGTACTGGTTAATGACTTTGACCCGGATAAAGATCCGATCACGGTAACAGCCAATACCGATCCTTCAAACGGAAGCGTAACGGTGAGCCCTGACGGTAGCTATACCTATACCCCTGACACTGGTTTTGTGGGTGAGGACAGCTTTACCTATACGATTTGTGATAACGGTAACCCTGCACTGTGTTCAGAAGCAACGGTAACTATTGAAGTAGTGGCTGATACGGCAAACTTAGTAGTGGCCAATGACGATGCGTACTTCGGCTTTATCGGAGAAGATATCACCGGTAATGTAACGGCTAACGACAGTGATCCTGAAGGAGATGCCTTTAGTGTAACTTCAAATACCGATCCTTCAAACGGAACGGTGAGTGTAAATGCTAACGGCGAATTTACCTATACTCCTGATGCCGGTTACAGCGGCACCGATCAGTTTACCTATACAATCACAGATGCTAACGGAGCAACAGATACCGCTACGGTATACCTGAGCATCGATCCGAGTACGAACGGTGGTAACACGATCCTTGCGATCAACGACATCAACGATACCTTTGAGGGTCAGCCGGTAAGTGGCGATGTGGGCACTAACGATCAGAACCCTGACGGTCCTGCGGGCAGCGAGGTGTTCACCGTGGTGAGCCAGCCAGCAAATGGAAGTTTGGTATTCAATGCCGATGGTACCTATACTTATACACCAAACGCAGGCTTTATCGGGGAAGATACCTTCAGCTATGAAGTATGTGATGGCGGCAGCCCACGAGCCTGCGACCAGGCCGATGTGGTGATCCAGGTGATACCATTCCCAACTACCACAAATGATCCTCCGGTTGCGAACGATGATACGAACATAACTGAAGTGGGTGTGCCTATTGATGGAAATGTATTGAGTAATGATTTTGACCCTGATGGAGACCCTATTACGGTTACCGGAAACACCAATCCGGATAATGGTACGGTAGTCATTAATCCTGATGGTAGTTATACGTATACACCTAATCCAGGGTACTCAGGTGAAGATAGTTTCGAATATACCGTTTGTGACAACGCTGATCCACAGGCTTGTGCAACGGCTACTGTTACCATAGAGGTAATTGCTGATTCAGGAAATACTACCGTAGCCAATGATGATGCCTATTATGGCGAAGTCAATACACCTGTGACTGGTAATGTATTAGATAATGATTCAGATCCTGAAGGTCAGACCCAAACGGTAGATACGGCTGTATCTCCGCTTAACGGTCCAACTAATGGTTCTGTGATTCTAAATGCTGATGGAACGTTTACTTATACGCCAAATGATGACTTTACCGGAACCGATCAGTTTACGTATCAGATTTTCGACGCAGGTTCTCCGGTTGCAACAGATGCTGCTACGGTATACATCTCCATTGAAGAATCACCGGTTTCTCAATTACAACTTGTTAAGACGGCAGTCTTGAATGATGAAAATCAAGATGCCTTTGCTCAAGCCGGAGAAACTATTACGTATACATTTAGTGTTACCAATACCGGTAATACAACTGTAAATGATATAGTAATTGATGACGCAAGACTGGATGTTTCAAATCTGCAGTTAGACCCTGCAAGTCTTGCACCTGGTGAATCCGGCGAAATCACCGCGATCTATACTATAACCCAGGAGGATATAGAGGCTGGTTTTGTAACCAACAGTGCTATCACTACAGGTACAGATCAGTTTGGTGAAGAAGTGACCGATGTTTCAGATAATGGCGATGAACTTGTTGATGATGATGGCGATGGTGATCCGGGTAATGATCCTACAGTAACCATAACTCCAGGGTTGACAGGAATGAGTGTTGAAAAAGTAGGAGTTTGGAATGATGAAGATGGGGATCGCCTTCCAGATGTAGGGGAAACCATTACGTATACTTTTACAGTTTACAACACGGGTGAGACAGCAATCTTTGATATTGTAATAGACGATCCTCTTGTAACTGTTACAGGTGGTCCTATAGATCTTGCTCCGGGAGCTGTTGATTCTTCAACCTTTAGTGCAATCTATACGATTACTCAGGCAGATATTGAATCTGCCGGAGTTACCAATCAGGCGATTGCCAGTGGTGTCCTGACTAATGGAGATGTAATTGAAGATCTTTCAGATGATCCTAACAACCCTACAGATGAAGATCTTGAGGGTGACGGAGAGCCAGATGATGCAACATTTACTCCGCTTCAAGGTGTAGCTGCAGAAGAAGACATCATAGTTTATAACGTGATGACTCCTAATGGTGATGGGTTAAATGACATCTTTATGATTGAGAATATTGAAAGATTCCCTAACAACACGGTACAAATATTTAACCGTTGGGGTGTAGAAGTCTTCAGTACTCAAGGTTATAACCCAATGACAGATAACGTATTTAGAGGCTTCTCAGATGGGCGTGCTACCGTGAGAAGAGGTGAGCGATTACCTACAGGTACCTATTACTACGTTATTAAGTACGAACGAGACAGTGGAGAGATGCGCCAATTAGCTTCATTCTTATATATTAACTAATAAAACATCATTAGATGAGTAATTATAGAAACAATCTGGTAATGATGAGAAGAATATTAAATGGCATACTATGCGGGTTTGTTGTGCTTTTGAGCTTTAGCGCTCAGGCACAACAAGACCCTCAATACACACAGTATATGTATAATCCCCTGGTGATTAACCCTGCCTATGCTGGTAACCGGGGCGTGACCAGTATATTGATGCTTCACCGCAGTCAGTGGGTAGGCCTGGATGGGGCTCCACGTACTCAAAACCTTTCCGTACACAGTCCCATCGGACTGGGCAAGGTGGGTCTTGGTTTTAGCCTGGTTAATGATGTTTTGGGTCCGGCACGGGAGACGTATTTCAATGCAGATTTCAGTTATACTATTGAAACCGGTCTTGAAGGTAAATTGAGTTTTGGACTTAAAGGATCTTTAAACCTACTAGATGTAGATTTTGCGAGAACAAACCCTTTTAATGCAGGAGATCCATTTCTTATCAATATTGATAATAAACTTTCTCCTAATGTAGGGGTGGGTATTTTCTATCATAACGAAAAGTTTTATGGTGGTTTATCTGCGCCACATCTGTTGCAGACCAACCACTTTGACCGAAGCGGTACCCAAACTGCTGAAACTTTTGTGGCTGAAGAGCGTATCCACTATTATGGTCTTGCGGGCTATGTATTTGATCTTAATAACAATATCAAATTTAAACCTGCAACATTAGTCAAAATGGTTGCCGGGGCTCCATTAGCTGTTGATGTAAATGCTAATTTCTTGTTCTACGATAAGTTAACATTAGGAGCTTCCTATCGCTGGAGTGCAGCTTTAAGCGGATTGGTCGGGTTTCAGATAAACGATGGTTTGCTGGTAGGTTTTGCTTATGATAGAGAAAGTACAGATCTGGGTAATGCAACCTATAATGATGGTACCTATGAAGTATTTTTAAGATTTGAATTGTTTAAGGAGTACGACAGAATGTTAACTCCACGCTTCTTCTAAAATTTGAAACTATGAACCTAAAACTTCAAAAAGCCCTATTTTCATCACTTGTTCTTTTCTCTTTCTGCACTATTCTTAGTGCTCAGGAGCGTGAGTTAGCAAAAGGTGAAAAGAAGTTCAATCAATATGCCTTTGTAGATTCTCAAAAAATCTTTCTTAAAGTGGCGGAAGAAGGTTACGAATCGGCAGATCTTTTTGGGAAATTAGCAGATAGCTATTACTATAATGCAGATTATGATGATGCTGCTAAATGGTATGGTAAATTAGTTGAAAAGTTTCCTCAGGATGTTGCTCCCAACCACTATTTTAGATATGCACAAGCCTTAAGGGCTGTTGAGAATTATGACGCATCTAAAGAAATGATTGGGAAGTATCAGGAACTTGCACAAACTCAAGGCGAAGACTATTATAATTCCGGTTCTATAAGTGAATTGAAAGCTTCTAATACTATGGGAACGTTCGAGATTGAACGGGTAAACGGAAGCGCTACTGGATATTCTGATTTTGCTCCAGCTTATTATGGTGAAAAACTGCTTTTTTCATCAACCCGTGATACGGGTACGCTTACCACCCGTGTACACTCCTGGAATAATCAGCCTTTTTTAGACCTGTATGTGGGTTCAATAGGCGATGATGGACAACTAGGTGCGATTTCCAAGTTAGCAGGAAGTGTCAATACGGAATTTCATGAAAGTACGGCAGTTGTTTCTCCAGATGGTAACACCTTGTATTTTACGCGAAATAATTTTACAAACGATAATTATCGTACCGATAGAACTAATACGAATAAACTGAAGCTTTATAAGGCAACTAAGAGTACTGATGGCTCATTTGGCAACATTGAAGAACTTCCTTTTAATAGTGATAGCTTTTCTACGGCGCATCCTGCTATCACTCCCGATGGTAAAACACTATATTTTTCCTCAGATCGGGAAGGCACATTAGGTGAATCTGACCTTTGGAAGGTTGAAATTACACCAGAAGGCTATGGCGAGGTTCAAAATCTTGGGTCTGCGATAAATACTCCGGGGAGAGACACGTTCCCTTTTGTAGATGCTAACGGGAAGCTTTATTTCTCAACAGATGGTCGTGGGGGATTAGGTGGTCTTGATGTCTATGTTTTTGATATGGAAAAGAATACCATACTTAATATGGGAGAGCCTGTTAATAGTCCAAAAGATGATTTCACCTTCATTTATGACGCAGATTCCTATACCGGGTATTTTGCATCAAATCGTGCTAATGATCCACTTGATGACGATATTTATCACTTTGTAAGAGCGGCTTGTGAAAGTGTTCTGATTGTTCAGGTAATTGATAAAAATACCCGGGAACCGCTTGTTGGCGCACAGGTAGGAATACGTGATATTGAAAATGAATTAATAGTATCAGGATTGGCTAAAGACCCGGATGCCAAATTTAATTTTGATAATCCTGATTGCGGAGCCGATTATTTTGCACGCGCAGAGATGGAAGGGTACGCCACTGCTGAGAAAAACATAACGATACCTGAAGAATCCAGTGAAGTTAATCTGGTTATTGAGCTTGAACCATCGATTGTTGATATTCCTCCAGTTTTTGATTTGGGCAAACTCATCAACCCTATTTATTTTGACTTCGATAAATCATATATCAGACCTGATGCCGCTGTAGAACTGGCTAAGATCATCGAAATCATGAAAGAATACCCACAACTTCGTATTGACGTGCGTTCATACACTGACAGTCGGGGTAATGATGCCTATAACATGGCACTTTCAGAAAGACGTAATAAATCAACTATTAATTATATTGTTGAAGAAGGGGGAATATCACGTGACCGCCTTACAGGAAGAGGTTACGGGGAAACTCAACTTTTAAATGAGTGTAGTAACGGTGTGCCATGTACTGAAGAGCAACATCAGCTCAACCGTCGTAGTGAGTTTATTGTACAGGATTATTAATACGCATCTAACATAACTAAACCCCAAAAGCCTTCTGTTTAAGAAGGCTTTTCTATTGTTAGGCATATATGGGATTTGTACATTTACTGAAAAAAGAACTATGACCGAAGAATTAGTAATTCTTGTTGATGAAAATGATAATCAGGTAGGACTGATGCCGAAAATGGAAGCCCATGAGAAAGCCTTGCTCCACAGGGCATTTTCGGTATTTGTTTTTAATGAAGCCAAGGAATTGATGATCCAGCAAAGAGCTTTATCTAAATACCATTCTCCCGGTTTATGGACGAATACCTGTTGCAGTCACCAACGAGAAGGAGAAAGTCACACAGCAGCCGGTAAACGCCGTCTTATGGAAGAAATGGGTTTTACTACAGAACTTGAAGAAAGTATATCTTTTATTTACAAAGCCCCATTTGATAATGGTTTGACGGAACACGAATATGACCACATTCTAACCGGAAATTTTGAAGGCGAGCCTAATATTAATCCTGAAGAAGTGGCAGCCTGGAAATGGATGTCCCTGGAAGATATCAAAAGAGACATGCGTGAAAATCCACAAATCTACACCGAATGGTTCAAAATAATTTTTGAGAAGTATTACAACCATATTGAGCAATGAGCAGAGTAACAGTACAACGTAAGGCTCATTTCAATGCAGCGCATAGGTTATTTAGGTCAGACTGGGATGATGAAAAAAATCTTGAGGTTTTTGGGAAATGCAGTTATCCCAATTATCACGGTCACAATTATGATTTGATTGTAAGTGTTACCGGTGAGATTGACCCCCAAACCGGTTTTGTGATTGATCTCAAAGTCTTAAAAGATCTAATTCAGGAGGAGATTGAAGAACCTTTTGATCATAAAAACCTGAATGAGGATGTTGAAGAATTTAAAACGCTCAACCCCACCGCCGAAAATATTGCAGTGGTGATCTACAATAAGCTTCGCAAAAAGCTGGATTTGAAATTGGATTTGGAAGTTACCCTCTACGAGACCGCACGTAATTTTGTGACTTATTCCGGCAATTAAAACTTAATTATTTGAAATATAATCAGCACCAAAATATGCAAACAACATTTTATCCTTTTACGTTTCAGCCGGTTTTAAAAGAAAAAATTTGGGGAGGTGATAAACTCCATTCCTTATTTCAAAAGGGGAATGATCCCCATGCTAAGTTAGGAGAGAGCTGGGAAATAGCAGACTTGCCCGAAGGTCAAAGCATTGTGAAAAGCGGAAGCCTGGAGGGTAAATCCCTTCATGAACTCATTGAGCAAAGTCCGGAAGGCTTACTGGGGGAGAAGGTTTATAAACGCTTTGGTAAAAGTTTTCCGTTACTTATCAAGTTTATAGATGCAGCAAAAGATCTGTCGATTCAGGTGCATCCTACAGATGAAACTTCGCCTACAGGTACCGGTAAGACTGAAATGTGGTACATTATGAATGCCGATACCGGTGCAGAATTAACAGTAGGATTCAATCAAAAAATCACGAAAGAAGAATACGATGAGCGCATTGCCTCCAATACTATTGAGGAAGTAATGGATACGCATGAAGTGAAAAAAGGAGATTCATTTTTCATAAATGCCGGTCGTATACACGCTATAGGTGGTGGGGTGTTGCTTGCAGAAATTCAACAAACTTCAGATGTTACCTATCGCGTCTATGATTATAACAGGAAAGACGATTCGGGAAATTTAAGGGAATTACACGTGGCAGAGTCTCGGGAGGTGCTCGATTTTGAAACCACACAGGATTTTAAATTGGAATACGATTCTGAAAAGTCAAATGCTCCTCAGGTGTTGAAACACCATAACTATTTTAAAACGGATTGGCTTAAAGTAGAGCAAAAGGAGTATCAAATTAAGCGTCAGGATTCTTTTACTATTTTGATTGTGGTTTCCGGCAGTCTTGATTACGAGGGAAGTGGCGCAAACGGAACTCTTCTTGCGGGCCAAACTTTGCTCATTCCGGCAGCTAACAACGGCGTAACTGTATCTTCCGAATTGTGTGAGCTTCTTGAAGTGTACCTTTAGGCAGTCATTCAATATGATGAATGATTACAGTTTAAGGAAGGCTGATATCTAAAATAGATTTACTTTTGCAAAAATTTTTGAAATTATGGCAAGCATACGAGATTTAAAGAAAGACATTAATTTTGTTTTGGGAGATATTATTGAAGCAGCTTATTTCTGGGAGGCTTCTAATCCTCAGGAAGATCATAAAGAGGCTGAAGCTATTGTAGAAGATGCTATTGCGCTCTTTGATGAACTTATTGTAAAAGTGAATGATCAGGGCGTAGAAAACAGAAGAAAACACCTTAAAGCTGTCAATGTTGAGCTTGAAGAAAAGGCTTCTAAATTAGCAGACCGCGTTAATGCGCTTTAGATTGAAAGTATTTTAAACAAGAAGAGCCGGTAAGTGATTGCCGGCTCTGTCATTGTAGGTTATCTGTGTTTTTAATCCTGATTCTCCTGATTGGATTCTTCAGTTTCAGAAATGGTTTCTGTCTGAGTTTGCTCTTCTGGTTTATCCTCTCGCTCTTCAATATAGTCCTTAAGAACTTTACCATATTTAGAACGTCTTATTTTTGGTTCTAAAGATTTATAAATGGTATCTAAATATTTTACATTAGCATCAAATATTTCAGAAACAGCCAGATAAGGCGCTATTTCGTGACTTTTGTTATTCATAGCAAAATTTACAGTATATAAATATTTGCGTTTAATAAGGTTCTGAATTTTTTGATCGTAAAACAGAATGGAATCTTCATTTTCCTCTTTCCGCACCTCAAAACTTTTTTTGATGAGATTTAGATTTTCATCATTAAATCTGCGAATAACCTTGTTGTATTCATCAAGCTTTAATTGATTTTCAGAGCCGGTTATGGCCGCCTGACTTTGAAAATTCTTCAGTGAAGTATTTAAAGTCATTTCTCCGGGTTCGGCAAAAATGAGAATGCGATCATCATAGTCTGATGCATCTATCTTTTCAAGAGTTAAATAAACGACCTGCGGTTCTTTAAGATCGGCATAAAGTTCAAATTCAGGATCACCATCTACAACAATACTATCTAAATTTACCAATACCGTATCTTCCACTTTCTGAAGGTAAAGAGTTCCTTTACGTAGCCCATTTACTTTGCCAGACAATATAAAGTTGCCGCTCTTACTGCAACTGAATACGGTGAAGGAAAGCACTAAATAAAGAAGTAAATTTTTAATCTGCATAAGGTTGTTTTTAAGGGGTACAAATATGCCTAATTTCTGATTGATATACTAGCTTAAAAGTTTTTGAATACGATTTGAAAGTTTCAGAAAACATTCTCTCAAAAATGTGATTTCAGGATTTTGCTAGTTTTGTCTTATGAATTCAGAAATCTCCTCAATAAGTTGAGGGTTTACAGGTAAGTTTGGATTCGTGTAGGTTTTTGCATTTTCTGTATCATCACCTTCTACCGTTTTAAGTACGTGGTTCATAGAATCGATAAGGATGAGGTGAGCGTTGGGATTTGCCTCTTTTAGAATTTGCGATTCTTTGGGAGGTATCTGTATGTCTTTAGTTCCCGAAATAATCAAAATAGGAATATCGAGTTCCTGCATAGCTTGAGACGGATCATAGTCCATCCAGCTTTTCATAAAGGGCTGTACAGAAGGTCTCAGTAGAGAGGCAAGACCTACGCTAAAATTTTCAGACTTTCCTTTTGTTTTAAGATCTTCAAAAGCCTGTGATGCATTTTCTACCAGCCCGGGAGCCTGGGTAGCAAGTTGGTCTAGGATGAGCCGGTCCATGGTTTGTCCGGCTCCTGCTATCGAAACTATTTTAGAAACTTCCCGTTTTTGAGCCGCGAGGCTTGCAACAAGAGCTCCCTGGCTGTGACCAATGAGAACTAGGGTTTTATAGCCTTTGTTTTTAAAATAATCGGTAACCTCCACCGCATCGTTTACGAAGTCATCAAATCGTAAATCCTCTTCAGAAAGTGCATTGTTACGCAATAATGCGAGTATTCGTTTGTCGTATCTAAATGTTGCAAAACCTCTTGCAGTAAGTTCCTGAGCGAGTTTTTTCAAACTGTTGTTTTGCATCATTTGTTGATTGCCATTACGGTCTGTAGGGCCTGAGCCCGCAATGATAATTGCCAGGGTGTCTGTTTTTGTTGCAGGTTCGAGCAAAGAGCCACGTAGCAGACTGGAAATGCGCACTTCATTTTCGGAGGTATTTTGCGCATGTATGCATAGGCTTATCAAGAATGCTACTAAACAACATTTTACTCTCATGCTAAAGTGGAGTTAATCGGAATATTATAGTAGTTCAATACTTCTTTGATTTTTTCGGGATGCTGTGTGCCCAGAAGTAATTCATTGCCATCTTTAAAATAGAGTTGAATGCCTATTTTTCCTTTGGTTGTAAGAGCCTTTCTTTTGGTAAAGGATATGCGATACCCCCAGCCGCCATATTCCCTTATGGGATTATATTTACGTACGGTTGCGCTTTTAATTTCTCCCCACGACCTAAATCTGGATTTTATATGAAAAGGAATAAAACGGTAAGTTATACCCCGCTCATCAATAGAAGTTTCCAGTTTAAACACATACCAAAATCCCAGAAATAACGCAAGTATGACCAAAATACTTAAAATCACAGAGGCGATTTCAAATCGGGTAAGTTCAAGATTATCCCATTCTAATACTAGCGGGCTTAGCGCGATGGCCAGTATAATTACAAGGAGTAATCGCAACCACCATTGATCAAAACGCTGAACTTCTTTAAACGTATTCATATCAAGTTTAAAAGGGAATCAATAAAATATACAATAATCAAAGGTATTAAGAAAAATCAAGGCTGGGTCAGATTTAAAGTTAAGTTAAGAGTATTTAGTTGAACGCATGTTTCTACATAAAAATTTTTCAGGTTTATTTTTGAAACAGTTCCTAAAATCAATGGATAAAACCGTTTAAGAATGGCTATTTTTGCAAAAAAAAAGTACTATGTATAAGAAATTTTTGCTGCTGCTTCTGATGATTGGTCTGGCTCAAGGTTCCAGAGCTGATGACTGGGGCCAGAAGGGACACCGAGCCACGGCGGCTATTGCAACTCAATATTTAAGTCCGAAAGCAAAAAAAGCTATTAAAAAGCTTTTAGGCAGTGAAACGCTTGTCATTGCTTCGACTTATGGGGACGAGATCAAAAGCTATAAAGAGTATCAAAAATACAGCAGTTGGCACTATGTGAATATAGCGCCAGGTCTGACTTATGCTGAATCAGAAAAGAACGCTTATGGAGATTTGGTCAAGGGGATTGAAACTTGTGAGGAGATTTTAAAAAGTAAAACCAGTTCTCAAGAGGAAAAAATATTTCATCTGAAATTACTTATTCACTTCATAGGTGATTTACATCAACCTCTGCATTTGGGCCAGGCAGAAGATAAGGGTGGCAATGATTTTCAGGTAAGATGGTTTAATGATGGTACCAACTTACATTCTGTTTGGGATTCGAAAATGATTGAGAGTTATGGGATGTCTTATAGTGAGCTCGCTGAAAATTTTGGAAGCATTCCTAAAGAAGCTATTGCAAGACTTGAAACGGGTGATTTGATGAACTGGGTTAAAGAAGGACAGGACTTAGCTCAGCAGGTGTATGCTACAGCTGAAGTGGGAGAGAAATTAGGCTATCGCTATATGGCAGATCATTTTGACTTAGTTACGCAACAACTTCAAAAAGGAGGAGTTAGACTGGCGAGCGTGCTTAATCAGATCTTTGATTAAGCACTTAATTTTTATTCCAAACCATTATCCGACTTATATTGCTTTGGCGTAGTGTCGCAATACTTCTTGAAAATACGGGTAAGGTGACTTTCGTCAGTAAAACCTAACTGAATTGCTATTTGGGATACGGTAAATTCTGAATTGAGTAACCGGTCCTTAACTATTTCCAGTTTATATTGGATGATGTAATTGTGAAGCGAATTGCCATTTTCTTTCTTGAAGTAATTGCTTAAGGTACTGCTGGTAATATGAAAATGCTTGGCAATATTGGCAATTTTTAATTTTTTAGCGTCGTAGATATTGTATCGGATATAGGCGTAAATTTCATCAATGCGCTCCGTTTTACTAGAGGATTTTAGCAGTAATTCTTTTGAAAATTGGGTGTCCGTAACATTGCGGGCAAGTATACTTAGCAGCGTGCTCAGCATGTTAGAGATAATTTCCAGATAATACTGCTCTCTTTTTGTATTTTCTTTATTGATCAGGAAAATGATACGCCAGATGAGATCCTGATCTTCCAGAGAGCGCACAGCGATATCAAAAGTGCGTTTGGGATGATTGAATATATACTCACATCTCCTCAGCCAGTATTGTCTGTCTGTGAGATTAATTTTACTAGAAAACATGAGTTGAGTAAGACGGTAGACTATGAAAGTTGTGGTCTCATATACTTTTATGTCTGGAATTTCTTCCCTGGAAAAAATAAAACTATCCCGGCTTTTGTAATTCAAAGTTTTGCCATTAAGGCTAATCCTTCCACTTCCTTCCTCAACGAAAATCATTTCAAAATAAACATTTCCCCGGTCTGACACATCCCACCTGGATGTTGTAAACTTATTTATAAAGAAAATTTCTTGCCAATTAAGTAGAATCATGGTTAAATTCAGTTTTGATATTTAATGTGACTAATGTTATAGGGACATTATTAACAACTACAAAATTTCATGATAAAATTACATTTAATCGTTTGTTTAGCGACTTAGGAGAGCTAAAAATCCTACAGATTAAATAGAAATATCCGATAAAATAATCAATTAAGATTTAGGAATTTTTCAATAGAGAACCTAAAAATAACCAAATTTGGCAAGTCATTCTTTGTTTTAAGATTATTTTAAGGGAGTTCAGGAGAATAGTATCAAAAAGATTAAACCACTTATAGATTTCGTTAAACGGCTCGTTTAGGTTACCACGTTCTTGAGCTCATTTCTGTAAGTGGAGGGGGTTTTGCCGGTAAATTTTTTGAACTGCTTATTGAAGTGACTGAAATTATTAAAGCCGCTTTCAAAGCATACATCAGTAATGCTTATCGGTTTTTCATGCAGAAGTTTTGCAGCATGCACCAGCCGGTATTCGTTTACGAATTGTGTAAACGTTTTTCCGGTTATTTTTTTAAAGTATCGACAAAATGCAGGTACCGTCATATTGACCAATTCTGCTATTTCTTCTAGGGAAATTTGTCTTTTGAATTCTTCCTTTACAAAGTTGAAAATAACATTGATGCGGTTGTTGTCCTGCAATTCGGTTTCTAAGATAAATCCCTGAGCATTGAGAATGGTATAGTTGTCTGTACTGTCTAAGAGCTTTAAAATTTCAAGCAATCCTAGCAGGCGCTCGTAACTTTGCAGGTTTTTGAGGGATTCTATTTTCGAACCAATTTCGCGTTTGGTATCACCATGAAATACAATACCCATCTTTGCCCGCTCAAAAAGGCCCTGTATGCTCCGCATTTCCGGAATCTGAAAAAAAGATTCCCCTAAAAAGTCGGGTCGCATTTGTATAACGGTTTCCCGTTCATAATTACTCAACGAATCTGTAAAGCCACAATGAGGTAAATTAGAACCTATCAATATAAGTTCACCATTTCTATAATAGGAGATATGACTGCCTACCTGTCTTTTTCCGGTTCCTTTTTTTACGTAAACCAATTCAAGCTCAGGATGGTAATGCCAAAAATTCAGATTGTTGTTTTCGTGATTTTCATCGTAGGTGCGGTATGAAAATGAACTGCCAAAACCGGGTTCTATCTTCTCTAAAGCTGGTTTTGGTGATTTAGTCATAAACTGTTGCGTTTTATACTTCCTAAAATTAAATAACAACACCTTTAATCAACTATGCTATTTTGACCTTAAAATGTTTAATTTTCACAAAATTAGAAATTAAATTAGTCATAAGGTTAAAATACAACATAAATCTGCATGATTGCTTCTATTTATTCCTGGTTTATCCCCCTAATTTTGGAGTATAAAAAATAGAAAAACCCAAAACTATGAAAACGCTATTTAAAAAACTGGTACTCACCACTCTTGTTCTTTTCAGTATTACTATGACCGCGGCAGATGGTATTGCTGTTACAGTAAATGACAATTTTAAAGTAAATGTGGCCTATACGAATGCTATTGAAGGGGCTCAAATTTATCTTGAAGATGCTGAAGGTGTTCGTTTATATAAAGAAAAAGCTGGCGATAAAGCCAATGATACTAAAACCTTGAGTTTTGAAGAATTACCTTTAGGGAAGTATTATCTAATTTATGACGATGATTACGCAAAGTCTTACACTACCATCATTAGAGGTAAAAACGGTCTTGATATCGTAAGTGAAGAAAGCAAAACTATCTTCAAACCCAGTTATAAAGTTAATGAGGGTATCGTTCTTATTTCATTTACAAATCCGAAAGAGGTTAGAACTACCACTCGTATTTACGATATGAATGGTGAGATTATTGAGTCATTAAGTAATAGTGATCTTATCGTAAAGCAGGCTCTCGATCTTTCTTCATTACCGGCAGGTACTTACCAAATTGGTGTTACCATTGGTGATGATTTCTTTACAAAATCAATAAGTCTGAATTAATTATCAGAATCAAATTGATATAAAGCAAAACTCCCTTCTCAGGGAGTTTTTTATTTATAGAGGTAAGTAAAAATAAGCCCAATACATAAGGCCAAATTGCAGTAAAACTCGTGCCCAAAGTAACCATTTGGGTAAATTAAGACCGGCCTTTTTAGAAGAAAGCATATAAAAGTGAACCATTAAAAAAAGAATAAGCATTGCGATTATTCCCCAAATTGCAAGATTCTTTAAAGGTCTGAAAATAAGCGCCACCCCCAGAAAAATTTCAGCTAGACCACTTAAATACACGAGCAACCTATGTGCTGGTAAATATCTGGGCATAATGCGCATATATGCTTTCGGTTTTATAAAATGCATAACACCTGCTAAACCATACATAGCGGCCATTATAAAATAATGCCAGGGAGCCTCAATCATAAAAATCGATATTCGTTAAAAACCTGCCAGAAAAATTACTTGCGATTGCTTAGCTGACTGATGTAAAATTGAAATTTCTCCAGCGATTCAGGATTTAAATATACTGGTTTAAAGCATATTTTCTGTCGGCCTGTACTATGCAGAACATAATCGCCCTTAGTTGTTACTTCAAATTCTGTTAAATCTGTGGTCGCAATGGTTTGATTTGAAAAGAAATAGTGACGGGTAATACCGGAATCTTGAATTGTAAGTACTGGTCTTTTGGACAGGTAAATAAAATAGCCTGTAAAAAATAAAGCAAAACCTGTGATCATAAAGTCAAAATTGTCGAACTCACGTCTTATAAACAAACGGATTACTAAGATTGTAAGCCAGAGCAGTCCGATAAAAAGATTTAGATAACGTTTGCGTTTTCTGTACCTGAGTTTCATCATAAGTCTAGGTGTGTTTAAATTTTTAGATTTTCATAGATTAAGTCAGGAATTGCAAAAGTAACACTCCCTTTGATTGATTTTTACGGGATTCCGTAATATAGGATAATTTTATGGAGTTTAGTGTTGTTGAGGGTTAAAAAAACCTATTTGAATTGGAATACCCCGTTCATCCAAAGTATTTAAATCCTGAAAAAGATTCAGGGATTCTTCACCATTCAGCCTGTTTGCGAGGCATAAGCACAGGGCATCTGCAATATCATCTGCCTTTACATGCTTTCGCAAAGTAGCTTTAAAAATGATGTCAAAAAGTTTCGTACAGCGCTTATCGTAAACAGCCAGAACTTTTAAACGTTCTAAAATACCTTCCCGGGTAGATTTTTTGGTTTGAAGTATACTTCCGTTTAAATGTTTAAAACAAATCTCAGGATGAGATTCTATTAGGTCTACAGCGTGCGTTGCATTTTGAAGATACCTATCAACCTCCAGGATCTTGGGCTTTATATTCAGAGATTGCTCAGAAAGACTTTTTCCTTCAATTTTTAGGTTGAGCTTTTTCGCTTTCTCCCGATTTGATTCATAAACGGCAGCTCGTGCCGGGGCATTAAAAACTGTAGAGCTTCGGTTACCCAATTCGGCTCTTAACTTGGATTCAATCGTTCTGGGAAAACCTTTAGAAGAAAGGCCTACAGGCATATCTAGAAAAACGCGAATGACTTCTCTGGTTTTAGGAAGTTGACTTATATGAGGAATAAGCTTCCAGTCATATTGACCTGCTTTAAAGGTTATGAGCAGCCATCCTGCTCGACAGCCATCCATTCCGGCAAAAATCATAGCGTTTTTTCCAAAAATACCTATTTTCTCACGAATGCAGGTTTTGTGATGGATTAGGCTTTAGCAGATTGTTTCCGGGTTTTAGGCTCAAAGTAATTTTCACCAATGGAAGCCATTTTTCGATCTCCTTTGACTATTTCCTGTACTTTAGACCAAACTTCCGCAGAAACCAGATTCTTAAGTGGCTGGCTCACCTTTAAAATTTGAGGAAAAACTTCCAGTAATTGCGTATCCCACATTTTGGAAAAATTGAGCAAATCATCAGGATATACCACTTTGCGCGAAGTCCCCTCATCAATACCCTCAAAAGGGGAGGTCACATTGAGATACCCGTAATCATCTGTAAGTTCTTCGCCGGGCTGTATGTCTCTTATAGCAATTTCAAAATCGTAGGCTGTACTGAGGCAATTCGATTTAAAACTGTGATTTACAAAACGACCATTGTCCCAGCACAACACCAAATTGCCCAACTTATTGCGGTAGGTATAGGTTTCCAAAATATTTTGATAGAGGGGATCGAGTTTTTTAAAGTCGGAAGGAGTAAACTCCCGGTCCAGTTTGTCTAAAGCCCAGGTTATTGTGCCAGCCGGGATAAATTGTGTTGCCACTACGCCATGGCCTTTTTGTTCATTGATAAAGCGTATTTCGGTATGTGGGTGTATCATAAAAACGGTATGCCTTCCGGCCTGTGTGATTAAAAATTATAATGATTAAACGCTATCTAATGTAATTACTTTTTCAATTGAAAATTCATAATTCTGAATATTAACGTTTATGGAATAAAGGGTTAAAAAGTTTGTAAAACAGGCGGATGCGTAGCAAAAATGTTTCTGGTTTTATAATTTCCATTTAAAATTCTAATTATGGGGAGTAATCAATCCGGATCGCTGGGTGTTTTGTCGGTCTGGGCTCTTGCAGCAGGGGGAATGGTTGGAGGCGGTATCTATACCGTACTGGGAGTTGTAGTCGCTGTTTCAGCCCAATGGGCCTGGCTGGCTTTTTTGCTCACCGGTCTTGTCGCGTTACCTTCTGCTTACAGCTACGTCTTTTTAACGCGAAAGTTCCACAAGGAGGGAGGCGTATTTGTTTTTTTGGAAGAAATTAATGCAAAGAGTATGGCCGGTAATCTGGCCTGGATGCTTATTTTGGGTTATGTACTCACCATTTCGGTATATGCATTTGCTTTTGGGCATTATCTAGCCTTTGCTTTTCACACAGGACCATGGATAACCCGATTGCTGGCTCTGGGTATTGTAGCGGCTTTAGTCGTCCTTAATCTCGCGGGAGTGGGAAAATTATCAAAAGTTGAGATAACGATTGTTTCGGTGAATTTGCTGGTCCTCTTCAGTCTGGCGGTTTATGGAATTTCTCACTGGCAGCCGGTACAGCTTACCTCGGGTATCGAGCCCAGACCGATATGGTCCAGCCTTTTTGGGGGTGCTGCAATTTTTATGGCATACGAAGGCTTTCAATTGCTTACCTATGAATACGGAAAAATTAAAAATCCGAAGAAAATTTTAATGCCTACGCTTATAAGCGCTGTTGCTTTTGTGGTGGTGCTTTACATTCTTGTTGCTTTAGGAGCCACAATGGTCGGTGGAGCTTTGCCTCTTATTCGCTTTAAGGAAATTGCCCTGAGTATCGCCGCTAACGAGGTGATGGGCAATACCGGGATAATTATTATGACTGTTGCTGCTGGTTTTGCAACAGCTGCAGCCATCAATTCAACACTGTTTTCTACCGCTAATCTTTCCAAACGTATTGCTGCCCAAAAGGAGCTTCCTTCCTGGTTTAACCACACCAATGAGAACGATGTTCCAGACCGGTCTATAATCATCCTTGGTTCTCTTGCAGCCGCTCTGGCTGTGGTGGGGAGTCTTAGTTCGTTAGTTGAGGCAGCGAGTCTGGCTTTTCTCTGTACGTTTGGGATTGTGAACTGGATCGCGTTTAAAGAAGCCGAATCGAAAAAGTTAATTCCGGTGTTTGGAGTGCTCATGAGCGGGATAATAGGTCTGGCACTTATCTTCAGGCTCGTCATTTCAAAACCTTTAGCCCTTGCGGGTGTGAGTTTAGTTGTGCTGTTAATTGTCTTTGGCCGGCCATTTCTACTGAAAAAAACCATCAAAAGAACGGGAAATGACTAGTTTAAAAATTACAATACTGGGGTTTTTGATAATTTTTATAGGTTGTGACTCTAAAAAATCTGAAAAGACACAGCTACGCTTCGGGCAGTTTATGCTCACGGAAGATAGAGTAACTATTAGCCTGATTTCAGAAAATACACAAAAAACTGAATCCTTACAATATGCCGAGCTGACCTCTTTTAAAACGATAGAGCCCGGTACCTATCAGGTTGAAGTTAATGCCGGTTCAAACACTGTTCTGAAAAAGAAATTTAGTTTTGGACCCCGTGGCAAATTTACCCTGTTTGTGTACGGTAAAGTGGAAGATACATCCCAATTAAATGATCAAACGACTAATGAGCAGTTGCATCGCATCGTAAGCGGGGCAGAAGCCAGCACGGCTAATGGATTTCTCCCCCAACTGGACGTCATTGATGAACACGTGCAGGGCGGTTCAGATAAAGCACAGCTGCGCTGGTTCAATCTGGTGCCTTTTGAAAATACATTAACTGCTCGTGCGAGCAGAGCAGAAGGGGTAAGTCTGGGCAGTGCGGACTATGGAAAGCCTGCAAAAGCTCAAAGTCTTAATTCGGGCAGTTACTCTTTAAGCTGGGCTTCCGGGAGTGTTACGCGAGCTACTCTGGAACAACATCTTAAAGCTAAAACACTTTATACATTTTTCGTTCTTCCTGATTTAAATGATAGCACTAAGTTGCATATTCTAACAGGAGCAAGTTCTACAAAATAGGCGGGGCTTAAAAAAGATCTTCAGCCTGACGGATACGCCCCCCTTTATCGAGAATGCGTTGTTTCATCTTCTCAAAATCGTAGTCATTTAGAGCGCGCGTAGCATCTTCAAAAAGCGTAGCCTTAAAACCTTCGGTAAGAGCATCAAGCACCGAAAATCCTACGCAGTACTCGGCTGCAAGTCCGCAAAAATAAATGGAAGTTACTCCTTTACCTTTTAAATAACCGGTAAGGCCGGTTGCTTTTTGATGGGCGTTATCATAGAAACCGCTATAGCTGTCAATTTTAGGGTTGGTTCCTTTTCTGAAAATAGCCTCAATACGACCCGCGTTAAGGTGCGGGTGAAAATCAGCACCATCTGTAGTTTGAATGCAATGCACCGGCCACAGCCTTTGCTGAATACCGTCCAGATCAATCACTTCAAATTCCTTTTTATTGTGATGGTTTTCAGCAAAGCTGGAGTGGTTTTCAGGATGCCAGTCCTGTGTTGCAACGACCAGTTCAAATTTTTCCTGTAGTTTATTGACCAGCGGAATGATCTGGTCCCCGCCAGGTACCGCCAAAGCACCGCCGGGCATAAAGTCATTTTGCATATCAATGATGAGAAGGGCTTTCATAAAAAGGTAGTTTTGGGTTGTTTAGTTTGAAGGAAAGTTGAGTTTGCCGGGCTCCGCTTTTAAAATCACAACGGCACAGCCTCGCGTGCGGGCGCCGAAAATGGCTATAGCCTCTGTACCTTCCAGTATTTGAATACGTTCAATGTTTTGCGGAATGAGCTTTTCAACCAATACTATAGATTCCGGATTTTTCTCCAGGTCAATTTCGGCCTGCACACTTTCGGAATTCAAAACAAATAGGATTTTACAATCAGAAGTTACTTTGGGTAAGGATTCCTGCCTGGCTTTTAGGCGTTCTCGCGCTTCTTTCGATAAAAAGGAGTACGAAACTCCAGGTTTGGGAGCTATATAAACGCTATCACTGTATATCTTTTCTCTTATGGCTTTAAGCTGAAGTTCCTCTGAATCTAAATTCTTGTAAGATTCTAACCACGCAGCATTATCTTCCCGGGTCAGGTATTCCTTTTGATTTTCTGATTGAGCGGAAATTTTCGAGAAAGAAATAATTAGTATTAGCAGTAAAGTAATTTTTTGCATAATTATTTTTTATGTTCTTCAATCAGGGTGTCGCGCTCTTCCTTGAGCCGGGTGCTGATACCCACTTTATAAATATGTGGATTGTCGAAACGCTTGTATTCATCGGGTAAAGCGGAAACTTGTTGTTTGCTGAAAGCTGCAATTTCGGGCAGGCTTTTTTCGGGATGTACGCGTTTTCCATCAGACATCACGATTTCAAGCATGGGTTTTTGCTTCAGCGTTGCTAAAGTCAGGTTTTTATAGGGTTCAACCGGATGGTGCATACGGTTGAGGTGCCATTCTTCTTCAAGACCTACAGCATCTGCGCCTACCAGCGTTCCCTCTTCAGTATAGATACGGAATACCTGCTTTTTATGAGGCAGTGTCACTTTTGCAATGCTCTCAGAGATTTTAATACGAGGCTTTCCGTTGGCAAAGGCCAGTTTATACACTCCGTCCAGCGCGGCATCGGGTTTACCGATAACCAGATTGGTGCCTACTCCGTAAATATCAATGGGTGCCAGCTGATTTTGTAAACTTTGAATTACGTGTTCATCCAGTTGATTAGACGCGGCAATTTTTACGTACTGAAGACCGGCTTCATCCAGCATATTGCGACTTCGTTTAGCTAAATAAGCCAAATCCCCGCTATCGAGTCTTATGGCCAGTAATTTTTGTCCGCGTTCCTCCATTTCCTGAGCAACCTTTATGGCATTTGGTACTCCGCTTTTTAGGGTATCATAAGTGTCTACGAGCAAGACACACTTTTCGGGTCTGCGCTTTGCGAAATCGCGAAAAGCGCTGAGCTCATCATCATAACTCTGGATAAAGGAGTGCGCCATCGTACCGCTTATAGGGATTCCAAAATCCCGTCCTGCAATTACGTTGCTGGTTCCGTCAAAACCGCCTATTATTGCGGCGCGGGACGCATAATAACCTCCGGGGCCCTGCGCACGTCGCAGTCCAAAATCAAGCAGGGTTTTGTTTCCTGCAACATTACGGATGCGGCTGGCCTTTGTAGCAATCAGCGTTTGAAAATTGAGGATGTTGAGTAAAATGGTTTCAATAAGCTGGGCTTCGATCAGGTTTGCCTCCACCTGCAAAACCGGGGCGTTAGGGAAAACTACTTCTCCTTCAGGCATACTTTTGATAGTTCCGCTAAAGCGAAAATCCTTCAGAAAGTTTAAAAAGTCATCTTCAAAATGATGCTCCTTTAAAAACCGAAGATCTTCATCTGTAAACCGAAGCCTTTCGATGATTTTTAGCAATTCTTCAAGACCTGCAAAAACGGCATATCCTCCCTTAAAAGGCAGGTTTCTGAAGTAGTAATCAAAAACAGCCTGCTGGTTTTCATTTTTAATAAAATATACCTGTGCCATACTTAGCTGATACAGGTCTGTATAGGTTGCGGTAAAATTGAACATATTCTGTTTTGGAATACGAAAGTTACCTAAAATTGCCACAACAGCGTGCGCGGTGCAGTTAAAGAAACGTTAGCTTTCTGATAATTAAGCATGAAAAAACCGCCTGATATCAGGCGGTTTTTAGTATGAAGTCAGGGTTTTCAGATCCAGGTTCTCAAATCTAAGATCTAACTACCTATTTAATCATCTCATAGGAGCGTTTTACAAAGTTAGTCAAAGCTTCGCCTTTAAGCAAGCCCTGAGACAAACGAGCTAAATCTAATGACTGATTTATTAAGCGCTCCTGTTTTTTCTGGGTTTTAGTATTCAGAATTTCGCCTACCAGCTCACTGTTTGTATTCACCACCAGGTTGTACATATCAGGCATATTACCCATACCAAACATACCGCCACCACCTCCGGTAGCCTGCATTTCCTTCATACGACGCATAAACTCGGGCTGGGTGATCATGAACGGCGCTGCGTGGCTGTCCATCGCTTCGAGTTTAACGGTATACGATTTATCTGCAATGGTTTCTTCCAGAAGTTTTTTAAGGTTTTCTCTTTCTTCGTCTGAAAGCTTGGAAATCTGCTCCTCGTCTTTTTTGATGAGGTTATTGATATCGTCTCCATCTACACGAACAAAGCTTATGTTTTCTTTAGAAGTTTCAAGCTTTTGCAACAGGTGCGAAACAATAGGTGAATTGAGCAGCAACACTTCATATCCTTTATCTTTTGCGGCAGCTATGTAACTGTGTTGCGCATCTTTATCTGAAGCATACAGGAAAATAAGTTTTCCGTCTTTATCAGTCTGATTTTCTTTTAGTTTCTCTTCAAGCTCGGGATAGGTATAGTACTTACCGTCAACGGTAGGATAAAGGGCAAAGGCTTCCGCTTTATCAAAGAATTTATCTTCACTAAGCATTCCATATTCGATCACCACTTTGATGTCGTCCCATTTCTTTTCAAAATCAGCGCGATCCTCATTAAAGAGGGATTTCAGCTTATCTGCCACTTTACGCGTAATGTAGCTGGAGATTTTTTTAACAGCACCGTCTGCCTGTAAGTAGGAACGGGAAACATTAAGCGGAATATCCGGAGAGTCAATAACTCCTCTTAGCATCGTTAAAAATTCAGGGACAATGCCCTCTACGTTGTCGGTTACAAAAACCTGATTTTGATACAGCTGAATCTTGTCCCGCTGAATATTCATATCCTGACCTAAGCGTGGAAAATAGAGAATTCCGGTAAGATTAAAAGGATAATCTACGTTGAGGTGAATATGGAAGAGCGGCTCTTCAAACTGCATAGGGTAGAGCTCCCGGTAAAATTCTTTATAATCTTTAGCTTCCAGATCTGTAGGTTGCTTGGTCCAGGCCGGATTGGGGTTGTTGATGATGTTATCAACGGTTTGCGTTTCGGGCTTGGCGTCTTCTGCAGCATCTTCTGGAAGGGGAAGCTCTTCTTCTTTGGTGCCAAATTTTATGGGCACCGGCATAAATTTATTGTATTTGGTAAGCAATTCGCGGATGCGACTTTCTTTTAAAAACTCGGTCGAATCTTCTGCGATGTGCAAAATAATTTCAGTTCCGCGTTCGGTTTTATCTGCGGAAGTCAATTCAAATTCGGGAGAACCATCACAGACCCAGTGCACAGCGGGCTCGTCCTTATAAGATTTGGTAATAATTTCCACCTTGCCGGCAACCATAAAGGCAGAATAGAAACCAAGGCCAAAGTGACCTATAATACCACTGTCTTTAGCCGTATCCTTGTATTTATCTAAGAACTCTTCAGCACCCGAAAAAGCAATGTCATTAATATACTTCTGAACTTCTTCTTCGGTCATCCCAATACCCTGATCAATGATGTGAAGCTTTTTGCCTTCTTTGTCAATCTTCACTTCAATCTTTGGGTTACCGTAATCGACTTTGGCCTCGCCAATGCTGGTAAGATGTTTTAACTTAATGGTTGCATCTGTGGCATTTGATACCAATTCACGTAAAAAGATCTCGTGATCGCTGTATAGGAATTTCTTAATGAGTGGGAAAATGTTCTCTACAGCTACATTTATTTTACCTGTGGACATATGTATTTTAGATTTAGCGCGATGCGCGATTGATTTATATGAGTTTCAAACCCACAATAGCCAAAAAAAATACCAAAGCACAGCTGGTGACAAACTGACATAAGTTTCAAATTTTATGAAAGAACATTAACGTAATATTTTGTTTAAGCGTTTTGATGAAAGGTTAAACAGGCGTAATTTTACGAAACAAGATTGAAAATATGACCGCAAAAAAGACAACAACTTCAAAGTCAGCCAAAAAACCTCTTACTCAGGAGGATGTTATGACTATATACATGGAGTATGTGTTGGAGCACGGAAAGCGCCCGGCTTCGGTTTTTAAGTTTTGTAAAGACCATAATATACAGGAAGGCGAGTTTTACAACTTCTTTGGTTCTTTTCAGGGAATCCGGGAAGCCGTCTGGATCGCTTTTTATGATAATACTATAAAGGTGCTTCACAAAAATCCCGATTATAAGGCATATCCTAACCGTGAGAAAATGCTTTCGTTCTTCTATACTTTTTTTGAAGTATTGACAGCCAATCGCAGTTATGTATTGTTTGCTTTAGAAGAAGAGAAAAATCAATTGAAGAGTCTGGCGCAATTAAGAGACTTACGACTTAAATTGCGTGAATTCGCCGGAGATTTGATAGAACAGGCCAATGATGAAAAGTCATCGCGCTTAACGAAAAACCCAGTTTCCATATTCAGCGAAGGTGCATGGTTACAAACCTTATTCCTTTTGAAATACTGGATGGAAGACAATTCAGCCCGGTTTGAAAAAACAGATGTGGCCATTGAGAAATCCGTTAATGCCATTTTTGACGTATTTAATACAACACCCTTAGAAAGTATACTTGATTTTGGAAAGTTTTTATTTAAAGAAAATTTTTCAAGAACTAAATAGTAGCGATGAAAACCATTAATTACATACCCACAAACAAATTGCAGCGTGCCTCGCAGCTCGTGAAGACGGGTATTAAGGTGGGTGGAAACTATGCCAAATATTATGGTAAAAAGGCATTTAATGGCGATTTGACGAGAGAGGAACTCGATGATGAAAATGCAGAAGATATTTACGACGGACTCAAGAGTTTGAAAGGCAGTGCGCTTAAAGTCGCGCAAATGCTGAGTATGGAAAAGAATATTTTGCCGAAGGCTTATGTAGAAAAATTTTCTTTGTCTCAGTTTTCGGTGCCGCCATTGAGTGCAGCTTTAGTTAGGAAGACTTTTAAAAATTATTTGAATAAATATCCTGAAGAATTATACGATACGTTTGCAACCCAAAGCGTTAATGCGGCCAGCATCGGTCAGGTGCACAAGGCCAGTTTAAATGGGAAGAAACTTGCTGTGAAAATCCAATATCCCGGCGTTGCAGACAGCATCAGCAGCGACCTGGCTCTAGTGAAGCCGGTCGCTAGCAGGATGTTTAATTTAAAGGGAAAAGATAAAGAAAAGTATTTTAAGGAAGTAGAAGATAAACTGCTCGAAGAAACCGATTATGTTTTAGAAGTAAAGCAAAGTCAGGAAATCACTGAAAAGTGTAGCGTGATTTCTAATCTTAAGTTTCCTCAGTACTATCCTGAATTGTCCAGTGAGCGCATTATTACGATGGACTGGATGCAAGGGAAGCACCTTAGTGAGTTTACTTCTGAAAATACAGATAAGGCTGCAGCAGATAAAGTAGGGCAGACGCTTTGGGATTTTTATATGTTCCAGATGCACCATCTTAAAGAAGTACACGCAGACCCGCATCCCGGTAATTTCCTGGTGGATGAGGCGCATAATTTAATCGCCATAGATTTTGGTTGTATTAAGAAAGTGCCCGAAGAATTTTATACACCCTATTTTGAATTGGCAGATCCTGAAAATATTAATAACCCTGAGGTTTTTAAAGAGAAAATGTTTGAGCTTGAAATACTACGCGAAGAAGATTCCCCTGAAAAAATTCAATTTTTTTCCGAGCTGTTTCATGAAATGCTGAGCTTATTCACGAAACCCTTTCACCTCGATACATTTGATTTTAGTGATGAAACGTTTTTCGCTCAGATTGCTGATTTAAGTGATAAGTATTCTAAAGATACCCAACTTAGAAAAATGAATGGAAATCGCGGCAGTAAGCATTTTCTCTATATAAACCGAACCTTTTTTGGTCTTTATAATTTAATGCATGACCTGGGTGCGAAAATCAATGTCAATAATTACAGTAATTATATAGAAAAAGAAAAATAGGTTTTAAAGATTATTGGTTAGGTTGTTTGAGAGGCGCACTTTTTGGTTGGAGTGTGCCTCTTTTTTGTTGCTGCCAATGGGAAAATTAGAGGGTTTGTCTTAAAACCATTTAGGTTCTAGCTCTCGCTATTCGCTTTTTGTCAGGTATTAGAAAAGCAGAAATTTTTCAATTGCTTTGGCCACAGCGTGTTGTTTGTTGGTGAACTCACTCACATAAGCTGCAACATCTTTAACTTCCTGAGTAGCATTAGCCATAGCCACTCCCAGGCCCGACCGTTTGATAAGTTCGGTGTCATTGAAATTATCTCCAAAAGCCATAACGTTTTTTAAAGTCATTTGATACTTATTCTTAATGAGATCTTCCAGGGCAGTGCTTTTATCAATATTTTTTGCTGAAATTTCTACGTAGCTCTCTTTAGAACGGTATAAATGAGCTTCGCCGGGATGTTTATCTTCCAGCAATTCAATAAGACTGTCTAAGGATTTTGGCGAGCCCATACACATAATTTTATGGGGTTGCTCTTCAACGGCTTTTAAAAAAGCGATATGATCTTTTAAGGGTACATAAGCCGGCTGCATCCGTGTGCTTCGTATTTCGCGCATCGTCCAGTAATCCTGTTTTTCCGTACGCCAGGTATCTGTGCAATGTGTGCTGATGTTGTAATCGTAATCCTGATGATGTTCAATAATGGTGGCCAGCAAATCCAGAGATACCGTATGGGATTGTAATGCCTGGCCTTTTTCATCTAAAACCAAAGCACCGTTGTAGCAAATAAGCGGAAAACCATAGCGACCAATTTTTTCCTGCAGATAATACATAGCCGAAGGCATTCGCGAAGAAGCCAGTATCACCGGAAAATCTTTTGGAAGTTTATTAAAAGCGGAAGCCGTCTCGGGGGCGATATCCCGATCTGCATTCAGCAGCGTTCCGTCAATATCTGAGCAAATGAGTTTGAGGGTTGAATTCATTCGGTAAAAATACTATTTGCTTTATGTTGAAAACACTAAAAACTAGTTCCTTTTTGCAAAAAGAGGTAAAAGAGCGGAGAATAAAAATCCCAGAACGAGAGCTCCCACCACAGACTGAATCATATAGCTCCTGAGATTGAATAAGCTTTCTGCTTCCTCAAGTGTTGCCTTGCCGTGTGTAATGGCATAGGTTTTTACATTTTCAAAATAGTCTGGTGTGATATACGTGCTTATGATGTATTGGGCCGGGGCGGCAAGTAGCGCTATGAACACAGTGATAATCAAACCGGTAGTAAATCCCTGGCGATAGGTCATAATTCCCCCGTAAAAATTGTTGCGTTTATCGGTAAGCGCCAGATAGTAAAGCAAAGCAGCAGGCAGATAAAAAAACATGGTATAGATGTGATGTTGCGCAATAAGCGCATTGTGCCATCCCATCTGGACTTCAAAAAACATCCAGATAAACAGGAACAGGGTATAAATGACCGACCACTTCAATTCTAACCTACAGGAAAGCATCTTCAATTTTTCTTCTAAGATACTATAATTCAGGAAGAGAAGAAACGGGAACTTCAGACTGTCTTTTAAAAGTATGCTTTTGATTTCTGAACGTGGGATGTCGATTTCTTGATGTCGTATCCCAGATTGCGCAGGCTGTTTTCCCAGTCTAACCGGAAGAAGCGGTCTTTAGATTTATTGGCTTTCAAATAGTTGATGCGTTGCAAAACGCTTTGAATAATCAGACAATCGGTTTTGGTAAGCTCGGGAGTGGTTTTCATTAAAATGCGCAGCAGCTTGTTTGATAAATCGAGCGAGGGCGCATCTTTATAATTGGCCACAGTAATGGGTGCAATATCGGTGCGCAGCCACGCGCGCAGTTCTACCGCATTCATATTTGTGGCATTCAGTAATTGACTATGTAGGCGTTCTTTAGAAAACAATTTATATAAGCTTTTTGGCGAAAGTAAGATTTATGCAATAGGAGCCCAAATCTCTATATTAAGTTAGTGTTAAGTCTGGATCAAGCTTAAGCGATTGATCTTCAAATAAAAAGCCTGAAGGTTTTCTTCAGGCTTTTAAAGTTTGGTGGGAAGCAATTTAATCTTCAACCAGAACCCAATCGCCTTTATCTAAAAGCGGAATGGCCTGCTTGTACTTCAAGGTTTTGTTCTCCCCATTCATCACGTGCTTGATCGTCACCTTGTCGTTACGTCCTATTTTGGGTCGTTCACGGGTAATGGTTTCGGTGATTTGCTGACGCTGTGGCTGAGTGTTGCCACTTGCAGCACGGCTTTGCGCAGCGCGCTCATCCAGATTCGGGATTTCTTCCTTAGAAGTTTGTGTTTTCTCGGTTTGTTTCGTTTGACGTGCCTCGCGGATTTGATTTTCCTGCTGTACCGGCAATTCCCCTTTAAACAGGAACGAAATCACATCTTTATTAACCTGATCAATCATCTGCTTGAAGAGTTCAAAAGCCTCAAACTTATAGATCAATAAAGGATCTTTCTGCTCGTGAACGGCAAGCTGCACACTTTGCTTCAATTCGTCCATTTTACGCAGGTGTGTTTTCCAGGCGTCGTCAATGATGGCAAGCGTGATGTTCTTCTCAAAATCGGTGATGAGCTGCTTACCTTTAGATTCGTAGGCGTCTTTAAGATTGGTAACCACTTTCAGTTCTTTGGTTCCGTCAGAGAAGGGAACCACAATACGCTCGTAGTTGCTGTTTGGATTTTCGTATACATTGCTGATGATTGGGAAAGCAATGGCAGCATTACGTTCCATCTTTTCACGGTAATGCTTCAGTGCGGCGTCATATACTTTAACCGCAAGATCTTTTGCAGAAAGTTTAGCAAACTCTGCTTCCTCAACCGGACTTGCCATCGAGAAATAACGAATCAATTCAAATTCAAAATTCTTGTAATCCTGCGCCATTTTATTGGTCTCAGCAATCAGCTCACAGGTATCGTAAATCATATTGGCAATATCCACGCGCAAACGCTCTCCAAATAAGGCATGATAGCGACGTTTGTAAATCACTTCACGCTGGGCGTTCATCACATCATCATATTCCAACAGACGTTTACGAACCCCAAAGTTGTTTTCTTCAACCTTTTTCTGGGCGCGTTCAATAGATTTAGAAATCATTCCATGCTGAATCACTTCGCCTTCTTTAAGACCCATACGGTCCATCATTTTGGCGATACGCTCCGAACCAAATAAACGCATCAGGTTATCTTCCAGCGAAACGTAAAACTGCGAACTACCCGGATCTCCCTGACGTCCCGAACGACCACGCAACTGGCGGTCAACGCGACGCGAGTCATGGCGTTCTGTACCTATAATGGCCAGACCTCCGGCTTCTTTTACAGCCTTACTTAGTTTGATATCGGTACCCCGACCGGCCATATTGGTCGCGATAGTTACCTGCCCTGAGTTACCGGCATCAGCAACAATGTCTGCTTCTTTTTTATGCAGTTTCGCGTTCAGTACGTTGTGGTTAATTTTACGAAGCGAAAGCATACGGCTCAGCAATTCCGATATTTCTACAGAAGTGGTACCGATAAGTACCGGTCTGTTTTGCTCTACCAGATGCTGCACTTCATCTATAACTGCATTGTATTTTTCGCGTTTGGTTTTATAAACCTTGTCGTCTTTATCGTCACGGGCAATAGGACGGTTGGTAGGAATTTCTACTACATCGAGTTTGTAAATCTCCCAGAATTCACCGGCTTCGGTTACCGCAGTACCGGTCATACCGCTGAGTTTGCGGTACATTCTAAAGTAATTCTGAAGGGTTACGGTTGCAAAGGTTTGGGTGGCATCTTCAATCTTTACATTTTCTTTTGCTTCAATTGCCTGGTGCAGACCATCACTGTAGCGGCGCCCGTCCATAATACGACCGGTTTGCTCATCAACGATTTTCACCTTGTTCTCAATCACCACATACTCGGTATCTTTTTCAAAGAGGGTGTAGGCTTTCAGCAATTGATTCATCGTATGAATGCGTTCACTCTTGATGCTGAATTCGCGGAACAGTTCTTCTTTCTTTTGCGCTTCTTCTTCAGGCGAAAGATTTGCGTTTTCGATCTTGCTGATTTCCATTCCCATTTCGGGCATGACGAAGAAATTAGGGTCGTCTTTTCCGGAGAGGTGTTCAATACCTTTATCGGTAAGTTCTATTTGATTGTTTTTCTCGTCAATTGTGAAGTATAATTCGGCATCAATCACGTGCATTTCGCGATTGTTGTCCTGCATATAATGGTTTTCAGTCTTCTGAAGCAACTGGCGAATTCCTTCCTCACTCAAATACTTGATGAGGGCTTTGTTCTTTGGAAGACCACGATACACACGAAGCAATAAGATGGCTCCTTCTTTGGTGTTTCCTGCCGCAATTAATTTTTTGGCTTCTGCCAAAACCCCGGTAAGATTTTGACGTTGCATATTGACCAGACTCTCAATCTTAGGTTTTAAAGCATCAAATTCATGCTGATCTCCTTTAGGGACCGGCCCCGAAATAATTAGCGGAGTACGGGCATCATCTACCAGTACGGAGTCCACCTCATCGACAATAGCGTAGTTATGCGGGCGTTGTACCAAATCATTAGGCGCATGGGCCATATTATCACGCAGGTAGTCGAAACCAAATTCATTATTGGTTCCATAGGTAATATCTGCGGCATAAGCCTTACGACGTGCTGCGGAATTAGGTCTGTGATAATCAATACAGTCTACGGTAAGACCGTGAAAATTGAATAAAGGCGCCATCCACGCGCTGTCACGCTTTGCCAGATAATCATTTACAGTTACCAAATGCACACCACGCCCTGTAAGCGCATTGAGGTACACCGGAAGGGTCGCCACAAGGGTTTTACCTTCCCCGGTTTGCATTTCTGCAATTTTACCCTGATGCATCGCCACACCACCTATAAGCTGCACATCATAATGAATCATATCCCAGGTAATGGGCTTACCGGCAGCATCCCAGCTGTTTGACCAGATCGCATGGTCGTCTTCAAGCGTAACAAAATCTTTTTCTGCGCTCAGTTCGCGATCAAAGGCACTGGCAGTAACTTTAATTTCTGGATTGTGGAAAAAGCGTTTTGCGGTTTCTTTTACAACCGCAAAAGCTTCCGGCAATATTTCATTCAGGATGTTTTCGCTAATAGTATAGGCATCATCCTTAAGTTTGTCTATCTGGGTGTAAATTTCTTCTTTACGATCAATATCCTCGGTCTGGTCTGCTTCGGCTTCCAGTTTAAGGCGTTCTGCATTATTATCGGCTAGTGCATCTGCAATTTTGGCTTTAAATTCTGTCGTTTTCGCCCTTAACTCGTCGTGTGAGAGTTTTTCAAGTGCCGATTCAAAACCTTTGATTTTATCTACAATAGGTTGAAGGGCTGCGACATCCTGTTTAGATTTGTCGCCTACAAACACCTTTAAAACTTTATCTAATAATCCCATAACTGGTTTGTATTTTCTTAAGCACACCGCAGAAGATTTGCGGGGACTTAATCATTAAATTTTTAATTCATCCTCTGTAAAAGAGGGGTTTATATGTTTAAGAACAAGCGTTCTTTTTACTTTAACTGTTCAGGCTTATAAAGAAACCGTCTTTCCTCAAAAAGGGGTTTAAATTTAAACAAAAAAAAAGCCTCTGAGAGAGACTTTTATAAGGTTTACCGAGATAACTATTAATATTCATCCTCATTCCAGAGGTAGTCATCATCAGATGGGTAATCTGGCCATATCTCATCGATAGAATCGTATGAGTCACCTTCATCCTCCATAGACTGCAGGTTTTCTACAACCTCTAATGGTGCTCCCGTTCTAATCGCATAATCAATCAATTCATCTTTTGTTGCAGGCCAGGGTGCGTCACTCAAGTGAGAAGCGAGTTCTAATGTCCAGTACATAAGTTATACGTTTTTAATTTTTTGCAAAAATAAATTTATTAACGTAAAAACCAAGTAAATTGTCAATTATTTCGAAAGTATTTTTAAGAACGTTTGTAACTTGATGTAATTCAAGTTTATAACGGATTTTACATCTCTGAAATGGAAACTTATTCCTTTTCCGGAATCCATTTAATTTCTTCCGCCTGTACCTGTTTTGACAAGAAACGTGCCAGTACAAAGAGGTAGTCAGATAGACGGTTTAAGTATTTTAGCGCATTATCTTCAAAAGGGCTGTGCTGGTAAAGTGCTGTAGCTAAGCGTTCTGCCCGGCGGCACACCGATCTGGAAACGTGACAGAATGACACGGTTTGATGTCCGCCGGGCAAGATAAAATGCGTCATAGGAGGGAGGGTTTTATCCATCGCATCCATTTCAGTCTCCAGCAGGTTGATATCTGCATCGGCGATGCGTTTAATGTCGAGTCTTTTTTTACCATTTTTTAGCAGTTCCTTTTCCGGATCTGTGGCTAAAATGGCCCCAATCACAAACAGTTTCTCCTGAATTTTCATAAGAATGGACTTGCTGTGGCTGTCTATCTCCTGATCGCGCAACAAACCCAAATGAGAATTGAGTTCATCAAGCGTACCATAGCTTTCTATGCGTATATTATGCTTAGAGACGCGGGTCCCGCCAAAAAGGGCAGTGGTACCGTCATCTCCTGTTTTAGTATAAATTTTCACAATGCAATTTTTTAAACTTAATCCTCCCGGTTTTTTTCGCGTTCGGCTTTTCGTTTTTGATAATCGGCCCTAAAGTTTCGTTTTTTGTGTTCACGCAGTTTGCTTTGGTTCTTACGATTATTAGCCATCACCGCAAAAAACAGTATCGCAAGAATAACGATGATAAGAATAGGCTGTAAACTTTCAGGTATAAAATCAAACATAGTACAAAGGTATTGATTCCTCCCTGCTTATTCTAAAGCGTGCGTGGCATAGGTACGCCATTTTTCGATGCAGGTTGTCATATCTTCCGGGATATCGCTGTCAAAGCGCAGCCATTCACCTGTTTTGGGATGTTCAAACCCCAACGTTTTTGCGTGTAAGGCCTGCCTGGGCAATGCGGTAAAACAATTTTCCACAAACTGTTTGTATTTGGTAAAGGTGGTGCCTTTCAGGATCGCGTCCCCGCCATAACGGGAATCGTTAAACAGTGTATGCCCTATGTGTTTCATATGCACGCGTATCTGATGCGTACGACCGGTCTCAAGCTTGCAGCTGATGAGGGTAACATAGCCCAGACGTTCGATCACTTTGTAATGGGTTACGGCTTCTTTACCCTGAGAGCCGTCTTCATATACCGTGTTTTGCAGGCGATTTTTAGGATGGCGGCCTATATGGCCTTCCACCGTACCGCTGTCTGCTTCCACGTTTCCCCAAACCAGAGCAATATATTCCCGCTCACTGGTTTTATCAAAAAATTGCTTAGCCAGATGTGTCATGGCTTCCTCAGTCTTTGCGACTACGAGCAGACCGCTGGTATCCTTGTCAATGCGGTGCACCAGACCCGGGCGCCCGCTGCTGTTTTCGGGCAGATTTTCAAAATGATAAATAAGGGCGTTAATAAGAGTGCCGCTGTAATTGCCGTGACCGGGATGTACCACCATTCCCGCCGGTTTATTGACCACTAGCAGTGTATCATCTTCATAAACAATATCAAGCGGAATATTCTCAGGGGTAAGTAGAAATTCATACGGCGGATGTTCAAATAACACACGTACCACATCACCGGCTTTTACCTTATAGTTTTGTTTGACTACGGTTCCGTTTACTTCGATGTTTCCGTTTTTGGCAGCCTGCTGAATTTTATTGCGGGTAGCTTTTTCGATAAAGTTCATTAAAAATTTATCTACCCGCAGGGGTTCCTGGCCTTTGCCAGCGGTAAAGCTGTAATGTTCATACAGGTCGTCGTCTCCTTCTTCGGGATCTTCAGTCTTAAATTCCTGCATCGTCTGTAGCTTCATCTTCAAAATAATCCTCTTCCGGCATGGCATCATCTGCTGTGTCCGACTCCGGGATGTAGCGGCCTTTACCATTGCCCACCACGAGATCAATAACAGACATTTTTCGCAAGGCGTCACCTTCTTTTAAGGTTTTGCCGTCGTGACGCAGCTCGAGTACCTCGTCTTCACTAATATGATCGCGCAGGTCTATTTTACCGATTTTAAAGCCCAAAGCCAGCAAGGTAGGCTCTACCTGACGCTGGGTGCGGCCTACGAGTTGAGGTAGTGCGATTTCGCGATAGCCCGAAGGATTCAAAACGAGATATATCTTTCGATTTTCTTTTACAAATTTTCCGGGTGCGGGATTTTGCTCGATAACCGAATATTTGGGATAGTCGGGATTGTAATTAGACGAGTCGATGACCACGTAGCGTAAATCGGCATTTTCGAGTTCCTGTTGCACCAGACCCAGGGTCATCTTGCTCAAATCGGGCACTGCGATACGCTGATCATGGTTGGTAGAGCTGTCTAACCAAAATACCACGCCAAAGGCTAAGACCACTAAAATAAGTAGTGCAAACAAAAGCTGCTTTAGAAAAACCTTACTGAATAAAAACCTAAAAAATTCCATAGAATAGTGTGCCCATTTTAAAGTTTAAACGGTAAATCAGGTCAAAACGTATTTCCTAATTTGTATGGAATCGTAACCCGTTCTTTTACCGGGTACAAACTTAGTTTAAATTAGGCTGAAGCTCAATTACAATTAATTTTTTTGCCCAGTTCAGCGAAAAATGGCGTTCTTTGAGACGTAAAAATTCTCCTAACTTAAGCTTTTATTTTTACTACTATGTCAAAATTAAACATTGCAGTGATTATGGGTGGCTATTCCAGCGAAGCTGCAATTTCTCAAATGAGCGGCAACACGGTCTGCAAGCATCTTGATACTTCTAAATATACGGTTTATCCCATTTCCATCTTAAAGGAAGGCTGGCATTGTACCCATCCCGATCATAAACCCATCCCACTGGATAAAAGTGATTTTTCGATAACTATTGACGGGACAAAAGTTAAGTTTGACTGCGTGTTTAACACCATTCACGGCACACCCGGGGAAGATGGGCGTATTCAGGCCTATCTGGATTTGCTCAACATTCCGCAAACGGCGTGTAATTATTATGAAGCAGCCCTTACGTTTAATAAACGCGATTGCATCAGTGTGCTAAGAGCCAGTGGTATTAAAACGGCTATTAACTATTTTGTAAATAAAGGAGACGTGATTAAGCCCGAAGAAATTGTGGATCGGGTAGGCCTGCCGTGTTTTGTAAAAGCGAATAAGGCCGGGAGCAGCTTTGGGGTATCTAAAGTCTATGCTGAAGATGAACTGGAAGCGGCCCTCGAGAATTCGTTTCAGGAAGATGATGAGGTCATTATCGAATCCTTTCTGGAAGGAACCGAAGTTTCTGTTGGCGTTATTAATTACAACGGAAAAATCACTGCCCTGCCGGTCACCGAAATTGTAAGCGAAAATGACTTTTTTGATTACGAGGCCAAATACGCCGGGAAGTCTCAGGAGATCACCCCGGCACGTATCTCACCAGAGCAGACCGAAGCCGTACAGCGCGAAGCCGAAAAAGTCTTTAAAATTTTAAAGCTGAAAGGTCTTACCCGTGCTGAATTTATATTGCACAATGGCGAACCGCATTTTCTCGAAGTCAATACCACTCCGGGCCTTAGTCCGGCCAGTATCATCCCACAGCAGGCGAAAGTGGCGGGGATTTCTCTGACGGAGTTGTTTGATAACGTTATTCAACAGGCTATTAACAGAAGATAGTCTCAGCAGGCAGTCTCAGTAGGCAGTTTTTTATTTTAGACTTATTGGTTCTGAATTAGTATCACAAAGGTAAGAGTAAGGTGTTTAAAATACCTAAACGATTAACTTTTTCAGGGTTCAACTGTTTTCAAGCTTGAAGTAACCGTAAACCTCAAACTGTAAACAGATTTTAAATGCTCTGGTTTTTGTACTTTTAATATACAACCTTGAATTTTGAATTCCTATTTATGAAACGCGCTGTATTTCCAGGATCATTTGACCCGCTTACTTTAGGGCATTACGACATCATTGAGCGGGGGCTCAAGCTTTTTGATGAGATCATTCTTGCCATTGGGGTAAATGCCGAAAAAAAATATATGTTTTCACTGGAGCAGCGCGAGCTTTTTTTGAAGGAATCGTTTAAAGACGAATCTAAAATTAAGGTGATGACCTATGAAGGCCTCACCGTAGATTTTTGTAATAAAACCGACTCCGGCTTTATTCTGCGTGGTTTGCGCAATCCGGCCGATTTTGAGTTTGAAAAGGCTATTGCCCATACCAACCGGAAACTGGCTCAGATTGAGACCGTGTTTTTACTCACATCTTCAGGCAAGAGTTATATTTCTTCTTCCATTGTGCGGGATGTAATCCGTAACGGGGGCGATTACACCGGGCTGGTACCTGACGCGGTGCGTATATAGAAAAGTGCAACGCAAGCCCACTGCTCAGGTCTTTAGAGTAAGCCTACACCTTAGTTTATGATCAGAAACCTTATTTTTCTTGTTACATTTTTGATTTTCGCAGCCGCGAAAGCGCAAAACACCTCGGGTAAAGTGTATGCCGGGGATAAGCGTGTACCCGATGTTTTGGTGGAAAACCGCACCCAAAATAAATCTACCGTTACTACAGATGCTGGGGACTTTAGTCTGGCTGCACGGGTAGGTGATTCTCTGGTATTTAGCGCAGCTTTTATGGAAACGCAGGTTTTTATTGTAGAGCAGTCTCAACTGGAGCAACGCTGGGTGGTTGAATTGAGTGAGAACTTAAATGAATTGGATGAGGTACGCGTAGTAGAAGCTCCAAAACCCAAGGAATTTAATGTTAAGGAATACGACAGCCTTTTTAATGCGGGATTACAACGCGATATTAAACAGAATCCATCAGCCTACAGACCGCCTAACAGTACAAATGGGGTAGACTTTATCGCGCTCGGAAAGATGTTTATCAGCCTTTTTAAAAGAGATCCTTCAAAGCGCGCTCCAGATTATGGAGTGGTTACCTACGAGCGTTTGCAGAATTTGTTTGCCACTAGTGACTATTTTGATTTGAATTTTCTCGATGAACAGTTAAAGATTGAGCCTCAATACCGCAATCTGTTTTTTGAATACGTTAGCGCAGCCAGGTTAGATGGAATTTTACTGGAACCTGAACAGCAACTCGATCTCCTTAAAGATTTATTGGCCCTAAGCGAAAGCTTTAATGCTGAAATTAAAAAGTATGAGGAAGAAGGGATGGCGAAGCCGGGAGGAGAATAGGTTAATAGTTAAAAGTTAATGGTTAAATGTTTTTGCGTGGAAATCCATTTAACAGTTAACAGAATACCCTTCCTAATTCCATAAGATCCAATGGAAAATCCCTAAGCGATTTTCCTTAAAATCTCAAATTCAGTCCCAAATAAAAATTAATGGGTTCGCCGGGATAATAATAGCGGGGTAAACTGCCTCCAAAACCCGTAGCGTTCGGCAAAATTTGAGCCGCATAACGGGTGTTGAAAACATTATTTATTCCCCCAAAGAGGTTTAGATTTATTGTTTTGCTTAGGTAAAATTTGTAATCAGAGCGCAGGTTTACCAGATTATAGGGATCGCTGTAAATGGTATTTGCATCATCAAGCGGAATGCTTCCGGTGTGGCGGTAATTGGTATTGAAACTCCAGTTTTTCCATGATACATCAAGTCCGAGATTAATCACCCGGTCTGCAACGCCGGTAAGTTCATTACCGCTGTAATTGACGTCCCGGTCTGTAAAGGTTTCGAAGGAATAGTCGTTTAGCGCTACAGATGCATAAGGTTGAAGCATCAGCCCGCCAGTAAGGTATTCCCGGTACTGGGCAAAAAACTCAAGGCCGTTGTGGTCTGTTTTGCCGGCATTACGTCCTACATACTGATCGTTGCCAACCCGCTCTGCCACCAGCAGATTGGTCACCTGCACCGTATACAGGGCCAGTTCGGTGTACAGGCGTTTTCGAAACCATTGACCTTTAAAGCCCAGTTCATAATTCATCCCGGTTTCGGGCTTAATCTCGGGATTTATAGCGCCTTCCGGGGTTAAGGTTTCAGCAACCGTGGGCAGGGAAAATCCCCGGGCAACGGTCGCGTAGATAAACTTATCGGTAAAAGCTTCGTAAGTCAGGCCAGCCTGTGGTAAAAAGATACGCGGATAGGTATAGGTGCCCGAATTGTCCGTGTCGTTTTCGTTTAAAATATCTTTCAAAATATAGCGGCTGTGGTTGTAGTTAAGCCCAAATGTACCGGAAAGTTTTTCTGAAAATTCCAGTTGGATCTGGGCAAAAAGGTTCAGGTACTTGCGGTCCTGTTCCTGACTGGTAAAGCGTGGACCTTCGATGCTTCCGTTACCCGGATCGCTTTCATACGCATTCTCATAAAGCTGTGCTTTATAATTTTCATCAAAATATTCAACCCCAATGCTGCTTTTCGCAGAAAGCTGAAACAGATTAAATGCTGACTGAAGATTGCTGCGTATCCCAAAAGCAAAGGAGTTCTCGTCGAGAATATCAAACGGCCGTGGTTCATAACCGTCCCGGAAATTGGTGAAAACGCTGGTAGTCCATTGGTGCGCTTCATGAATGTTCCACGAATAGGAAAGCCCCGCCAACGCTTTATCATAAGACTCATAACCCTGCGCCTGCGCCCAGGTGAAGGCTGCCCGTTGCGGATCGCTATTGAAATCTTCGGCATTGATCGAACTGGGTATGTAGGCCTTGAGGCGGATGTAATTCCCAAAAAAGCTGAGACTGGAGTTTTCTCCCAGCGCAACTTTGGCATAACCCGTATAAGTGTTGCGATTATATCCACTGTTTGCCCGGTAGCCTTCCTGCTCGAGGTGATTGTGGCTTAAGAAGCCCTGAGTATGATCGCCTGCAAACAATCCGGTTATTCCGGTTTTAAAAAGGCCGTAAGAGCCTGTAAGATTTTGGGAACGAACTGAAATTCCCTCTTCCCGCGGTTTGGTGACTGCAAGCAGCATAGCCCCACCCAGCCCGGCACCATAGCTGCTGCTTGCAGGACCTTTAATGATTTCTATGTTTTTGATGAGGTTGAGCTCTAAATCTTCTAAAGTGGTTTCTCCTTCACCCGTTGTGAGGGGAATACCTTCCAAATAGGCCTTCACCCGATTGGTGGAATACTGACTGCGCGCACCCAGGCCGCGAATGCTGATGCGGCTGGTGTTAAGCGTTCCCTGTTGCATCTGTATGCCCGGTACTTTATTCATTTCATTTGCTATGGAGAGTTGATCGCCACGCTCCAGGTTTTGATCGCTAATAACAGAAACTGCAGCGGGAATGCGCTGCAGTTCATTTTGTACCGGAGTTGCGGTAATCAGGATTTCTCCAAGTGTATTTCTTGTATTCAGAGTGTCTGCTGGGGTATTTTCCTGCGAAAAGCCAACCGTCCCAACCATGAATAAACCTGCCAGAAAAAGATGTCTCATTTAGTTGGCTGAAACCTTCCAGATAATCCCGCTGTCGTCGTCATTTACCAGCAGGGAACCGTCAGGAGCTACAGTCGTTGCTACCGGGCGTCCATATACTTCATTTCCGTTTTCATCTGGGATAAAGCCGGTAAGGAAGTCAACAGCCGGCTGTGGTTTTCCATTTTCAAACGGAATGAACACTACCTTATAACCCGAAAAAGGTTCGCGATTCCATGAACCGTGCTGACCTACAAAAGCCCCATTTTGGTATTTGGCAGGAAACTGATCTGCAGTGTAAAAAGTAAAGCCCAGCGAAGCAGTATGCGGTCCTAAAGGTACATCAGGCACAATGGCTTTGTCAACCAGTTCCTGATGCGGATCATCCTCCCAACGCGGATCGTTAATCTGACCGTAATAACTGTACGGCCAGCCGTACCAACCCCCTTTTTGGACGCTGGTTGCATAATCGGGTACCAGATTATTTCCCAACTCATCACGTTCATTCACCGCGGTCCAGAGTTCACCGGTTACCGGGTTCCAGTCCATTCCCACGGGATTTCTCAGGCCGGAAGCATAAGTGATTTCACCGCTTCCGTCAGGATTGACTTCTAAAATAGTTGCGCGACGCTCTTCTTTTTCCATTCCCTGCTCGCCCACATTGCTGGCAGATCCTACAGAAATGTAAATTTTATCCTTGGCTTGGTTGGTAATAATATTTCGCGTCCAGTGATTGTTATAACCACTTGCGGAAAGTTCCACGATTTTTTCGCCCTCACCTTCCAGTTTAGTCTGCCCTTCAGTGTATGGGAAGCGGTATAATCCATCGGTATTGGCGATGTAGAAATAACCGTTGAGCACCAGCATTCCAAAGTTCTGATTGAGTCCGTCTTTAAAAACAAAGCGCTCGTCCATTTCACCATCCTGATTGGTGTCCCGAAGCAGAGTGATTTGATTGGCGCTGTTACGGGTATCTGATTCGGCTACAAAAATATCATTATTGGGTGCTACATAGGTCCATCGCGGGTGTTGCAACTCATCGGCCAGGTGGGTTACCGTAAAACCTTCCGGCGCGACAGGGGTTTTGCCTTCGGGCCAGTCGATGACTTTACTGTTTTTAGTAACCGATTCAGAAGCAAAAGGAGCGGGAAGCTCCAGGGGGCCTACCGTTGTTTCAACAGTCACGCTTCCATTGTCGGCAAGTTCTTCTTTGGTTTCCTCAGAAACCGATTTTTCGTTTTTGCAGGCTGTAAAAGCTAAAATTACAGCAAGACTACAGGCTATTTTCTTCATGGTTGTTTTTTACGAAAATAAAGATTTTCACCAGCACAGGCTTTAGAAGACAGCGCATTAGTATAAGTTTAACGGAGCCATTTATCAGGTGCTTAAAAGCTTCTCCTGATTAAAACAGGTTTCCCCGTTTGAAGGCCTTGTCCTTATTGTAAACTACAGTCTTAAGTAAAAACCAAGCATCAAAGGGGTCTTCTTTTTAGTAGAGGTTTAAATGGTAAAATGTGACCCTTCGGGTTTGGGTATTTTGATTTTCCTCAGTATTTTCTTTACTTTTCTTTGCTTGTCCAAAGAAAAGTAACAAAAGAAAAGACACTTTTTCTTAGGTATTTTTGCCCTATGGGGCAAAACCGCAATAAGTTCCCTAAATTTTCTCCAAGGCTTCAAAAATTTTTAACGGGAACTTCTTGCTATACTGAAGAAAAAGAGGGCTTAAGAATGGT